>NZ_JBHYJI010000090.1:0-25275 GCF_042740435.1 Streptomyces sp. NPDC059002
GCTGCATCCCTCACACCGAACCCAACGATCCGATGATCGGAAAGACACCCCCTAGTGCTGAGGAGCGCGTACACATACCGGTCTCCCTTGGCCCCGGCGTTACGCGCGTGCTGGATGGCGTCCTCAAGCTCGTCGAGAGTCATATCCTTCTCGGCGCCACTGAACTTGATCCTGGATGGCATGCGCACATCCTGCCGCGCACGACGGAAGCCAGTACGGGGTTTCACGAACCTGGCCAGCAGCCCTTCGCCGCCGCCACGTTCACATGTTCGCCACCGCTGACTGCGACCACCGGGGTGGCCTGGCCCGTCCTCGACCGCTTGATCGGGAACCAACTGGACAATCCGCTCCCGGCAAGACGATCGTCCAAGGCGACAGCGGATAGTGCGGAGGACACCTACGCAGACCGGCCGCTCGACTCCCGCGGGCCACTCCATTGCACCGGCTCGGTTTCTCCCCGCAGGTGCCCGACCGGCGGGTGGCCGAACGCGACGAGCAGGCCGTTGCGGTATGGAAGGAGGCGACCTGGGCGGAGGTGAATGAGCCCGGGCGGCCTGCGGGGGCTACATCTGCTTCGAGGATGAGGCAGGCTTCACCCGCCGTCCGCCCAGGGGGCGTTCCTGGGGCCGGCGTGGCATCACGCCGGTCGTGCCGGTGAGCGGATGCAGATCGGGACGGCTGTCGGTGGCCGGACTGATCGCCATGCGGCCTGGCTCGCGCACCCGGCTGTGCC
This sequence comes from Streptomyces sp. NPDC059002, assembly GCF_042740435.1. Taxonomy (NCBI): domain Bacteria; kingdom Bacillati; phylum Actinomycetota; class Actinomycetes; order Kitasatosporales; family Streptomycetaceae; genus Streptomyces; species Streptomyces sp. NPDC059002. The sequence goes on from NZ_JBHYJI010000090.1 coordinate 734, forward strand.
ACCCTGCTCTCCCACCCGGTGGGCAAGGGCCAGCGCCGCAGTATGGGCGAATGCGACTTCATCGCGCTGATCGCCGGTGTCCACCAGCTCGTCAAGGCGCCGATCGTACTGGTGTGGGACCGGCACAACACCCACGTCTCCCGCAGGATGCGGGAGTTGATCGACCGGCGTGCGTGGCTGACCGTGTTCCTGCTGCCCGCCTACTCGCCTCAGCTGAATCCGGTGGAGGGCGCATGGGCGCACGTCATACGCAGCCTGGCCAACCTCGCCGTAGTCGCCCTCGACATTCCAACATCGCCCTGCCATACCGCAGTCAGTAACGAACGGCGAACCAACCGACATGAAACTGAACGTGACGAATCTCGGAGATGCCTCGTCCGAGGGTGTCTGTACTGGGTACTCGGAGCCCCCTCCCAGCAGACGTTGCCGTGAGGGGGCGGTGCCGCACTGCACTGCGGCACCGCCCCCTCGGCTTTCCCTCAACAGGCACGCACAGCAGCGACGGGCGGCCGGGGTGTGCGCCGGGAGTACGGGCGGCCTACTCGTTGTGCAGCACCTTGGCGATCGTCAGCCGCGCCGCCGAGCGGGCCGGGATCAGCGAGCCGAGGACGGCGATCGCGACCCCGGCAAGGACCAGGAGGGCCAACTGCGGGGCGTGCCAGACGGCCTTCATGGACTCCGGGAACGCGACCTGTCCGACGTGGTCCACGAGCAGCCGATGCGCGGCGATCCCGAGGGGTATCCCCAGCAACCCGCCGACCGCGCCCAATCCCGCCACGGACGTCACGGTCATCACGGTGACTTGGCGCGGTGTCATGCCGATCGACTTGAGCATGCCCAGGTCGCGGCGGCGTTCCCGGGTGTTCAGCAGAACCGTGTTGAAGACACCCAGAGCCGCGACGATGGTCAGTAGCACGGTGAACGCCGCCGAGACGCTGATGACGGTCGCGGCGGTGGTGTTCGCCGAGGCGCCGGGCATCAGATAGAGGCCCGGGTCGGACGCCTTGACCGCTGTGGCGTACTCCTCGGCGTCGGCGCCGTCGGCGAGTTCGGCCGTGTACAGGATGGCTGGCAGGTCCGGGTCGAGCTCGGCCAGGGTCTGCCAGGTGGATTCCACGGCCTCGGCGTGGCCTTCAATGAGTTCACCGACGACGGTGACGCGTGCCTGCCTGCCGTTCAGATGCAAGGTGATCCGGTCGCCGACTGCGAGCCCATGCTGGTTCAGGAAGGCCGGCGCGGCCGCGGCCTCGCCCGGTCCGTGCGGCCAGTGCCCCTTGACGACCTCGGAGTCGTACATCTGAGTGTCCCCGCGGTGGAAGTTCGCGACGGCGGGCTGCGAGTACCCGGCCAGGCGCACCATGGTGAGGGCGCGGGCAGTCACCAGGTCCGCTCCGGGAAGGGACCGCAGCCGTGCCTCGATCTGGCGGTCGCTCAGTTTCGGGGCCTTCTGGCCGAGCCCGGGCCTGCCCGCCTCCACGTTCACCCAGGCGGAGCCGTTGTTCTGGCCGTGTTTCCCGAACGCGACCATGGTGCTGGTCAGACCGGTCGTCAAAGTCACGGTCGTGACGCCGAGGACGATGGCCGCCATCGTCATAAGGGTGCGGCCGGGTCGGGCGAAGGGCTGGCCCAGGCCCAGGCTCACAGCACGCGGCAGCCGGGTGCCGCCGAGCCCCCGCTGGATCCGCAGCCCGCGCCCGATCCGTGGCGCGTTGCCCGCGCTGATCGCCCGGGCCGCGGAGAGCCGGTGCGCGCGGAGCGCGGGGACCAGCGCGGCGAGGACGACGAGGGCGGGCGTGCCCAGCAGGCAGACGGCGTACACCCAGGTGCTGACGCCGATGGTGGCGCTGCCGGTCTCGATTCCGCTGAACGCGTCCCGCAGGATGGGCTGCGACAGCACGTCACCAATCAGGGTGCCGACGACACTGCCGGCCACCGCGGGTACGGAGACCATCGTGAGGTAGACCGCGACCACCTGGTTCGGCGTGAAGCCCAGCGCCTTGAGCACCCCGATGTGCCGGTACCCGGAGACGACCACCCCGCTGACCACGTTCGCGACGATCAGGGTGGAGACCAGGAGGCCGAGGATGCCGAAGGCGGTCAGGAACGGGAGGTAGGTGTCGGCCCCCGCGGAGAAGGCTCGCTTGAGCGACAGGTAGGACTGCGTGGTGGTCAGCGAGCCCTTGGGAAGCCCCGCGGTGGCCTTCGACAGGCCGTCGCGGATCTCCCCGTCGGTGGAGGACTGGGCGAAGCGGTAGAGCATCTGGACGGACGACGGATGCAGCGCGGCCATCTGCTCAGGTGCGACCCAGGCGTCGGCGGACTTGCTCATGCTGCTGGCGTAGCCGACGACCGTGAGTGCCGGGGCACCGCGCACGGTGAACTTCGTCCCCGGTTCGATCGGGCCGGGTGAGTCTCGGCCGTCCCAATTGACGACGATCTCACCGGGCTTGGTGGCCCAGCGGCCCTCCAGGAGGCGGATGCGGTCCACGGTGCCCGCCGGTTCGGAGCGGCCCACCACCGTCAGGGGGCCGGAGGAGACCCACTTCCACTGCTTGGGTACGTCGGCGGCGGCCTGGAGGTACGGCCCCGCTGCGGCCTGGACACCCGGTCGCCCGGCTGTGCGCGCCAGTTGGGTGTCCGAAACCTTCGATCGGTCGAAGGCCGCCACCACATGGGCGCCGCGCTGTTGGCCGAAGGCCCGCTCGAAGGGCCCCGAGGTGGCGCTCAGCAGTGCAAGGGCGAGCAGGATGGTCGTAGTGGAGCACAGCACGACCAGCCCGATGACGGCCGTCTGGACCTTGCGGCGCTTCACGATCGCGCGCGAGGCCGACCAGACGGCGCTCACGCGGTCGGCTCCAGCGCGCTCTCGCGGGCCACCCGGCCGTCGGCCACTTCGATCAGACGGCTGGCGCAGCGGGTGGCCAGATGCGGGTCATGGGTGACGATCAAAAGGGTCTGGCCGATCTGGTTGAGGTCGATCAGCAGGTCCATCACCTGCTCGCCCGAGCGGCTGTCCAGGGCGCCGGTCGGCTCGTCGGCAAGGAGCAGGGCCGGACGGTTCATCAGCGCCCTGGCCACGGCGACCCGCTGGCGCTCCCCACCGCTCAGCGCGGCCGGATAGGTGTCCTTGCGGTCGGCGACGCCGAGTTCGTCGAGGAGTTCCAGCGCACGACGGCGCGCCTGCCGGGCCGGGGTCCCGGTCAGCTGAGCGGCCAGCGCCACGTTGTCAAGCGCCGGGAGGTCGTCAATGAGGTTGAAGAACTGGAAGATCATGCCGATGTGCCGCCGCCGGAACAGGGCAAGGTCGGTCTCGTTCAGCTTGCCGAGGTCCTGGCCGTGGACCTCGACGGTGCCGGATGTCGGCCGGTCCAGGCCCGCGACCATGTTGAGCAGAGTGGACTTGCCGCAGCCGGAGGGCCCCATCACCGCGACCGCGTCCCCCGCGCGGATCTCCAGGGACATGCCGTCCAGGGCCTTGGCGTCGCCGTATTCCTTGTGTATGCCGTCAAGGCGCACGACGACTTGTTGCGAACTCTCGAGATCATTGGTCATGGCACGAACCTAAGAATCGGGGGGACGGGGCGGCGTCCCTCCCCGGATGTAACCGTACGGGTCCGTCATCCCGGGGATGTACAGGACTGGACCCTGGGAATGATGCGGATCACCGTGCTGAGCTGCGAGTATGACGGAGTGTGGAGTTCAGGGGTGGGATGGCTGGTCATCGCGTTGGCGGCGGCGTGCACTGGCGCGGGCTGGCTGGGCGTGGCCCTCGTCCGGCTGCGGCGGCGCCACCGATCTGCCATCGAGGAGCGCGGCTGGCTGCTTGAGCGGGAGCGGGAGAGCGCGGCACGGACCGCTGTCGACGACGAGCGAGCCCGGATCGCGGCGGACCTCCACGACATCGTCAGCCACAACGTGAGCCTCATGGTCGTCCAGGCCGGTGCCGCCCGCGAGGTCCTTGCCACCATGCCGGACGAGGCCGCGGCCGCGATGAACGCGGTCGAGAGCGCCGGACGGAACACGATGACCGAGCTACGGCACCTGCTCGGCCTGCTCGCCCCCGCACAGAACGGCGACGACGAGCCCTACGGCACAGCTCTGTCGCCACAACCGAGCCTGAGCAGGCTCAGTCCGCTGATCGACCGGTTCGCCTTCGCGGGCCTGCCCGTTGACGTACGCATCTCAGGGGAGCCACGCCCGCTGCCGGGCGGAATCGATGTCACCGCCTACCGGATCATCCAGGAGGCGCTGACCAACGCCCTCAAACACGGGAACACGACGAAGGCCGAGGTGACGGTGCGGTACGCGGATCACTGCCTGCGGGTCGAGGTACTGAACAGCGGGCCGAGCGTCCTGACGGACGGCGACTCCGCATCAGCGAGCGGCCCGGCCACCGATCAGGCGGACGGGGCCAGACGCGGCTTGCTCGGGCTGCGGGAGCGAGTCGCCGTCTACGGCGGTGACTTGGACGCCCGCCGCCGCCTCGGCGGCGGCTACCGTGTCCGCGCCCGGATCCCCCTGGACCGCCCATGACGTCCACTGAACCCGCCCCTCGCGTCGTCGTCGCCGACGACCAGGAACTCGTCCGCACCGGCTTCCGACTGATCCTGACCGCCCGTGGAATCGACGTTGTGGGCGAGGCCGCCGACGGGGCGGAGGCAGTAGCAGCGGCGCGCGGGCTGCGGCCCGACGTCGTACTGATGGATATCAGGATGCCCGCCATGGACGGTCTGGAGGCAGCCCGCCGCGTACTCGCGCAGGTCCCGGACTGCCGGGTGATCATGCTGACCACCTTCGACCTCGACCACTACGTCTATGCCGCCCTCGCCGCCGGTGCCAGCGGCTTCCTCCTCAAGGACGTCACCCCCGAACACCTCGCCTCCGCCGTACGTCTGGTCAAGACCGGCGACGCACTGCTCGCCCCCTCGATCACCCGCCGCCTGGTGGAGCGTTTTGCCGGAGGCGAACATCAGATCCGCGCCGGGGATGGCCATGGACAACGAAATGGTGCCGGAGGCGAACACCGACGCAGCACCTCCGCCAGCGCCGACGGGCCCGGGACCCCGGCCGTTCACCGTGACCTGGCCGCTCTAACGCAGCGGGAGCGCGAGGTGCTGACGCTCATGGGCCGGGGCCTGTCCAACAGCGAACTGGCGCAGACACTGACGCTCAGTGAGGCGACGGTGAAGACCCATGTGGCCCGGATCTTCTCCAAACTCGCCCTGCGCGACCGAGCCCAAGCCGTCGTCCTCGCCTACGAGACGGGGCTTGTCTCTCCAGGTGACTCCGCTGGAACCCCACCGTGCAGGCCTTCATCGCCTGCGGTTGCTGGGCCGACGAGAGCACAGAGACGTGACCGCAGGCCCTTCACGCCCTGAAAGGCAGGGTCCGGCTCTTTTGGGGTGGGATAGAGACGTTGGTGTTCCTGGGCGATATGGAATCGCCAGTACGTCTCGAGGTGCCTGTTGGCAGCGGTGGCCCGACGTGTGTGAGGACGGCTTCGGCACCCTCAAGGCCCCACCTCGATCCGGTCACATCGAGGCGATCGACGATGAGATGGCGACACGCTCCCTCGATCACGCCGGTGGCGATCGGCCAGCCGGCGGCGAGAGCCTGGCCGTACTGCATCAACGCGGCGTTCATATAGAGGTAGTTGACGCTGCTGTCGGCACCGCGTCGCTGGTCGTCGCTCAACTGGGCCTGAACGGCCTGGGCTTCGATGGCGTCGGCGACGCCAGTGGCGTCACCGGCCAGGAGGGAGCCAGCAGCGACAGCGCGGTGAAGTCCATCGACCCGTCTGTGCGGGAGGACCGGTCCCGTGTGCGGGAGGACCGGTCCCGGAGAATGCGCTCCAACTCCCAGGCTCGGTACACCTCCTTGAGGGCTGCGATCGCTGACTCGCGGCCAAGGCGGTCGCGCTCTTCGAGCAGCTCATCCAACACTGCCTGCGCCGCCTGCCGCGCCCGTCGGTCCCCCGCCGAGCCAGGGTGCGCAGAGCGTCGTACCGTGCCGCGGGCGACTCGTCTGCTGCCAGGACCGTGTTCAGGAGTTCGGCACCCGCGGGCCTCCAGTCAGTGCCCGGCCGACGCGATCGTTGCCGTATGGCGCCACGAGTTAGTTCCTCCGGCCAGCTCCATCGGCCAGCCCGTCACGTCCGGGTGCCCGATACTGGCCGCGAGCCGCCACCAATCCTCGTCGAGGTCGGGGGGCGACCACTGCGATCTGAGTGAGGAACCACCGGGCATGGGCTTCGTCCAGGATTGGCCCCTACGCCAGCAGATGCGCGGCGACAAGGCGATCCGCTTCCTCGCCCCTTTCCGGCCTTTCCAACATAGGGTTGCCCCGTAAGTTCACTCAACGTCCATGGTGTTCGCGCTGTTGTGTGAGCAGGGTGCGTGGTGAGCTTCCTTGTTATCCGCCGCAGAACGTGGTCTTGATCGACCGCACGATGAGGCCTGCCTGGTCGTCAGCTACAGCGAATCTGCGAGCAGCCTCGCTTCTGACCTCTTCAGGGACGGAACCCTGGGTGACGCCCAGGCAGACCCATCCGGCGTTGTCGACAGCCCGCTCCTCATCAGCGACAAGTCTTGGGTCGATGGCTTCGATGTCATGCAGCGGTAGCTCTTGCTGCCCCGCTTCTGGGGGCGGTGGGCCCGCGACGATCTCGGGGGTGTCCAAGCTCGAGGACCCATCGTCAGCTGCGCATGCCGCCAGTGCCGCGGCCGCGATCACTGTGCACAGGGCCGCAGTTCTCACACGCTTCACGTCTCCCCCTCAACGACACCAAAATGCGGGGACATGCCTAGGGCCTGTCCGATGGGTCGCGTGACGCGTCTGGTGGACGTTCGTTGTACTTACCGTTGGCGCTGTGGCAGTTGGCTGCGAGGTTCAGATGGGAGCTGACGGTTGAAGGCTTTGAAGCGAATTACCAGAGAGCTGCGGGACCTGAGCGCCGATCCACCAGATGGGATTTTGGCTGGCTGTGTTGGTCAGGACATGTTCCACTGGCAAGGGCGCATCATCGGGCCGCCGGGGACTCCCTACGAGGGGGGAACCTTCTTCCAGTTTATTAGATTTCCTACCGAATACCCGTCCCTGCCGCCCAAGCTCTTGTTCGAGACACGGATCTACCACGTCAATGTCAATGCCAACGGCGCCGTCGGGCTGCCCCTGCTTCGTGGGGCGTGGGACCCCGCAATGACTGCAGTCAGGGTATTGCTGGAGATCAGGAACTTGCTATCCGAGCCCGACCCGGGGAAGGCCTTTGCTCCGCCGGACGTCGTCGCGCTCTTCCGTTCGGACCGCTCGGCCTACGACGCCGAGGCTCGCGAGTGGACCCGCAAGTACGCGATGTAGGGTTGTTCATGGGTGGATCCATAGCCAGATCGCAGTGACCGTGACCATCCCGTGGAACACGTAGGCCCTCTTGTCGTAGCGTGTTGCGACGGCCCGGAAGCTCTTAAGTCGATTGATCGCCCGCTCCGCCTCATTCCGTCTCCGGTAGACCTCTCGGTCGAAGCCTGTGGGTCGGCCACCTGCGCTGCCACGGCGTTGGCGGTTGGCCCGCTGGTTGGCGGGTTCCGGAATGGTGTGCTTGATCTGTCGGCGGCGCAGGTAGCGGCGGTTTCGGCAGGAGCTGTAGGCACGGTCGGCGCACACGTGGTCCAGCCGAGTGCGCGGATGCCCGCCGCTCGGCCGCGGCACGCGGATCCGGTCGAGGACCTCGATCATTCGTGGCGCATCGCCCCACTGCCCCGGCGTGATCACGAAAGCGAGCGGGCGCAATCCGCCCTCTCTTGCCAGGTGGATCTTGGATGTGAACCCCCCGCGTGAGCGTCCGAGCGCCTCGTCCGGCCGATGCTGAATCGGGCGCCGCCGGCGCCCTGGAACTCGCGGAACACCTCGAAGTGCCCCGGCTGCGTGTTTGTGAGCGCGACAAGTGGTCGAGTCAACGCTCACCACGCTCCAATCAATCCGGCCTTCCGCATCGGCATCTGCCTGGACCGCCCGTAATGTCTTCTCCCACGTGCCGTCCGCCGACCACCTGCGATGCCTGTCGTGAACGGTTTTCCACTCTCCAAACCGCGTTGGCAGATCTCGCCATGGGACGCCGGTACGCAGCCGGAATAGGATGCCGTTAATCACCATGCGGTGACACTTCCAACGCCCTCCCTTCCCCGCGTTCTTCGGAAGATGCGGCATCAGCCGACCCCACTCGCCATCTGTTAAGTCGCCACGCCCCACGTCCTTCTCAACGATCAACCACCCCCACAGTCACCAGGACCCATCGGACACCCCCTAGTGCTGTGACCGGGATGGTCAACCGTGATCGGAGGCACCTCGCGGGACGAGCGCACACGCAACGGCTGGTATTACTGGAGCATGCAGGAAGAGACGGCACGCTCCGCGATCGACACGTTCATCTCCGCGTTTAACGCCTCGGAAGACAGCTATGTGACTGCCCTGCTCTCCCAGGCCCTGACCTCAGACGTGGTCTTCTGGGGGCCGTTGGGCCGCAGCGAAGGAATCGCGGCGGTCGAGCGGTTCGTGCTGGACATCCGGCGCCACCCGGCGGGGACCGGCACGATGGTGCGCTGCTCAGCGGTGGACATGCCTGACGAGTGGGCCCGGTACCAGTGGGTCTTCACCACGCCGGATGGAGGCCCCCGCCTGGCGGGAACGGACGTCGTCCATCTGCGGCGGAGCCTCATCGACCAGGTCATCGTCTTTGCGGGTGAGATCGGGCCGTCCGCCTCCTGAGTCGCCCTTCTGTCGCTGCCCTTCTCGTGAACTTGTCCCTTTCGGCGCTCCGGGGCTGCGGTTCGCGGTCGGTCAGGCTGCGGTCGCGCGGACCGCCACCGACCTGATGCATGCACTCGGACGAGGGGACGGCCCAGCGGCGTGCGCTGTGCTGACCAGACCCGCCGCCACAGCCTTGGCCGCCCGCCAGGCGTGCCCGGCTGCCCTGCAGCCGTCGCCTCCCTGGCACGCCCCCTCACCAGCAACCAGCGTGACTCCATAGCTACGGAAGAGCTGACCGAGCAGCACGTCACCCCCAGGAGAAAAGACCCGCTGATCCCCGTCAACCTGCCCGCGTATCCCTTTGACTTCAGGCAGTTCCTGGTAACTGAGCGGAGCGGCGAGTGGCGAGTCGTCAGCGTGGACTAGCACCGTGGATGAAGTGATCGCCTTGGGGCCGAGGACGATGCGGTACCCGCAACCGGTCCTGCGCGGTCCGGCGCCCAACCTTGGGAGCGCACATGGCTGCGAGTCCGTGGCAGTTCCCACGCTCAGGTTTGATCGTTTTCCAGCCTGCGTGGTGTGACCCATCGGTGAATGTTCCAAGACCGGGACCACTCAAGGCCGGCGTCGCCCCGGATCCAGGCCGTCAGCAGGTGCTGCCTTCCTCTGCTCAGCTCGGACGACTCCCTGGACAAGCCACCCGCCACGAAAGGATCGTCGTTGCGGAGGGCCGGTGCCCGAGGGGACTATGCGTGAAGGTGCCGGGTGGTCATCCCGGCGAAGTGTTGGAGGCGCTGCTTGTGAACACCGCATCGCGGTGCGCCTCGCTGTGCGCGCCAGACGCTGACCACTTCGCTTCGCCCGCCGGCTGACTGTTTCGTTCGCGGTGGGCGCTTTCCCTTATGGGAGACCACCGTAGTGCCTGAAGACTTCTTGACGGGTGATCGCCGTCCTCTGACAGCGGTTCTTTCCGCCAACCTCCTTTCGACCACTGGGAATTGCCTCACGTACATGGGTGTGCCGTGGTTCGTGCTGCAGAGCACGGGCAGTGCCGCCAAGGTGGGGACCGTCGCGTTCTGCACGCTGCTGCCCGTGGTGCTCGCTGCGCTCGTCGGTGGTCCGGTCATCGACCGGATCGGGCGACGGCGGGTGAGCGTCACCTCGGATCTCGCCTGCGGAGCCGCCGTTGCGGCGATCCCGCTGCTGCAGTTCGCCGGCATGCTGCAGTTCTGGATGCTGTGCGGGCTCATGGCGATGACAGGGCTGTTCCGTTCGCCGGGGGAAACGGCCCGCGGCGTGCTGTTGCCCACGCTCGCCGAACGCGCCGGAATGCCGCTGGCCAGGGCTGCCGGGCTGTACGACGGTGCGGCGCGCTGTGCGGCGCTGACGGGATCCGCTCTCGGAGGTGTGCTGATTGCCGTACTCGGTGCCGAGAACGTCCTGTTGGTGGATGCCGCGACCTTCGCTGTAGCCGCACCGCTGTTCGCGTTCGGTGTGCGCGCCCTGCCTGAGGCACAGGCCCAACGGCAGGCCGAGCCAGCATCGTTGAGTGCCTACCGTCATGAACTCGCGGAAGGCTATCGCTTCGTGGCGGCCACGCCGTTGTTGCTGAGCCCGTGCCTGATGACGCTGGTCACCAGAGGGCTCGACCAGGGGTGGAGTGCCGTGCTCCTGCCCGTGCATGCCCGTGAGGAGCTTGATGGTTCCATCGATCTCGGTCTGCTGAACGCGGCATTCGGGATCTGCGCACTCGCGGGGGCGCTGGCCTACGGGGCGGTGGGCAGCCGCTTTCGACGGTGGCCAGTGTTCACGATCGCGTTTCTCGTCGTGGGCCTGCCGCGATTCGTGGTAGCCGCCTTCACCGATACCTTCACGCCACTGGCCGTGACCATGGCGATTGAGGGCCTCGCCTGCGGTGTGCTCAACCCCATCACGGCCACAGTGACGTACGAGACGGTGCCGGAAGCACTGCGCAGCCGCGTGCTGAGTGCGACGACAGCCGCGGTCCAGCTGGTCACTCCGGCGGGCGGACTCGCTGCGGGCTTCCTCGTGGATTCGGCCGGCCCGCCCTCCACGCTGCTGACGGTTGGCGGTGTGTATCTGCTCGCCACGCTGTGCCCGGTGATCTTCCCGGCCTGGAGGCAGATGGACAGGACCGGCACTCCCCACGACAGGGCCGAGGACTCGCCACCGCGTGTTTCAGGATCGAAGCGGGTGTAAAGGCGCGGACCGCTAGTGCCTGGGCTGTCTTCCACCTGCGGACCACCGCCCGGAGCTGCCCGGCCGCCGCGACGATCGACAAGACGGAACGGGCGGCATCGTGCTCACGATGGCGTCCCGTTCTTCTGAAGTGACGGCCAAGCAGCCCAGTTGAGCGTTGGGGTCAAGGCAGGAGCCGACGTGGCGAACGCGGGGCCCTGACGTGGCGGATCGTGAGCATTCTGATCGTGGGCGGCAGTGGCTTCCTGCGCTGCGAGGTGCCGCGCCCTGTCGTGAATGCTCAGCCGTCACTTCTGCCTCGGCACTGTGGACGATCCGGCTGGTCCGCTGTTGCGTAACTGCTCCAAGAGGGGTTTCAGGTGCCTCTTGGCGACTGCGTTGTCCATCTGGAAATTTCCGCTCACCGCAGAGGTGTCCAGGGAAGCCATGTGCGGCTCGCAGTCTTCGGTGAAGTAGACCATGGACTTGAACCAGAACGCCCGGTCGGTGGGAGAAGTGGTGTAGTCCGGCAACTCAGGCAGGAGCGGAGTGTCCCACGAGTCGCCGTAGCGGCCCTTGAGTTCGTACAACACGCCTTCCGCCTCTGCGATGCTCGATGCCTTGAAACGCCGGTACTCGATGGGGTCCGTCACCAGGAGGACGAGTCGCCTGGGATGACTGCGGCGGAGCACCTCGGTGTACTCCCACAGCGTTCCCGGCCCGGGGCCGGTTCCGAGGACGATCAGCGCCGCGTTCTCGATGAGCCTGCCGACCGTGCCCTTCCAGTCATCCAGCGGCAGATACATGCGCGACGCGCCTGCACCACCCGGCACCTGCTCTCCTGGGCTGCCGACTGCCAGCAGCGGCCCGAATTCGGCGAACAGGGCGCTGAGGCGCTCTTCGTGACTGCGGTTCGACTGCGCGATCCACGTGGCGGGGTTGTTGAAGAAGTTCAGGTTCCGGTGACGCGGCGTGAGTGCAGAGGCGCCGGTGTCCTGAGAGAACGGGCGGAGATAGAGGACGTACGACCCTTCGGATATGTCGGTCGGCGAAGTGATGATGTTGGCCAGATACCGATTCCCTGTCATCGCCGGGATGGAAGCGAATCGGATGAGTGCGGCACCGGCGATTCCGGCTATGAGGAAGACAGCGAGGAGGACATACCAGGGCGGCCCGTGGTACCCGGGCCATTCCGGGATGTCGCCCACCGACCTCACTCCCAGGACCGTGAGAATGAGGATCACGGCGCCCCCGAGACGCATCGCCCAGCCAATGATCCGCAGCGCCCAGCCGTGAATCCGACGCCTTCGCGGGAGGGGCGCCCGGCTGACCCCCTGTGCGTCCGGACCGGGTGATCGCCGGGCAGCGCGCCGAGCGGCCACTGCCGTCCAGACGACCGCGCTGCCAAGGCACGCGAGGGCGATGTCGAGAAGCAAGGTCTGAGGCGAGGAACGGTCACGCGAGGAGGATGCCAACCTCGCCAGGTCCCCCAGGGTGAGACGTAGGCCCCCCAAGGCCACAGAGATGCCGATCACCCCCACCACGACGCTTGTGACCTGGAGGAACCCTGCCCGGAACCGTCGGGTCCCGGACAGGGGCTTCGGGGCCAGCGGTGTCGCCAGCCCGGAACGACGCCTGGCGGCATTCCTTGCGATCGTCCCGAGACGGAAGAGCATCATCCCGGCGACCGCGATCGACAGGTAGAAGGCAAGAGCGATGAGGAACGAGGGGCGGTCAGCGTCTGGTTGAATCCAGGTGATCACAGTCGAGATCACATAGAGGGCGGCTACGGCGGCGCCCAGCACTCTGGAAATCCAGCAGACCGCATGCAACGTCCAGCCGGACAGAGCGGCCGCTCGCGATACGGCCTTCCTTGGGCGTTTGGCTGCGTCGAGCACCGCCCATCCTCCGAAGAAGACCGGGAAAGCGCAGAACGCCAGGCCGAGGGAGACCAGCCATACGAAGGTCGTGTGCAAAGCGACCAAGGACATCTGGAATCCCATGATCATGAGGCAGACGCTGAGCCAGATCAGGGCGCCCCCCGCAATCCTCAGCGGCATGCCGCCGGGCGGGAGATTCTTCCTCCTCGGGAGGGGCACGGGGGCGACTCTGCCGGCGAGCCGGAGGGAGGCGTAGTGCGGGTCGGTGCGCGCGCCCAGCCAGAACATGGCCAGGGACAGGGCTGCGAACGCGTGGTCCAGCAGAAAGACTTCGAAGAACGAGGGCTGCCCCGTGTGCACACCGGGTCTTGGCTCAGGTGTGGTCAGGGAGATGACAGGAACTACAAGAAGCGTGGCAAGAGCAAGAACGGCCGCACACGCATAGCAGGTTCTGCTGGTGATCGTGAGTGCACGTCGACGAATGACTCTTCGGTCCTCATGGCTCCGACCCTCGCCTGTGCCGTTCACCATAGGTAGTCCCCCCAACCACGTTGGTGAACTCAAGATAGAGAGCGCCTCGAAGCGTAGGCAATCATTCCTGCAGGAGATGGTCGCGCAGCAGCCTGCACTTCTGGCGCCCAATCCCCGGCACCGGCATGTGGATCTCCCCTGAGCAAGAGCAGTGGGCGGTCGGGCGCTGCCCCTGTGCGGACGCCTTCTCCTTTTGCGCAAGTCCGCGATCGTCTCGTCGCGTGGGACCGCTCCCGGCGTACGGAGCACGGGACGGGTGACCTTGGCGTTCCCCTCGGCCAAGATCTCGTCGGCTCTGTGGACGGTGGCGTGGCTGACGGAGGCCGTTGCCGCGTTGCCGACAGTCGCGGAGGATCTGCTCCACACGGGCGCGGACCTATTGGTGGGCGACGTCGTGGAGGTTCGAGCAGCAGTACACGGCCACCAGCAGGACCCGTTCCGGCTGCGGCAGGCACCACAGACCGCCCCGCCCTCGGGCCAGTGAACGTCTCCCCCACACCCGCTCGCCCCTCAACGCCCCCGGCCATACACAGAAGATGCCCGGTTCACGCCCTGCTCGTCGCCCCTGACCCACTGGCCGCAGCGCAGCCCCACCACGAGATCGCCTGTGTGGACTTGGGCGTTCCGATGAAGAGCTTCACCATCTGCGCGGTGCCGTTCTCGCGCATGTCTTCGTGAATCCCCTACTCGGCGCGTTCGGCAAGACCCCCTTGATTCCCCCGGCTTGACGCATGCCGATATGGGAATACGATGGCTTCCATGGCACGAGCAGCGACGACGTCGGACGTCTTCAACGCAATCGCCGAGCCGCAGCGCCGGGAGATCCTGATGCTGCTGCGGGCGGGTGAGCGGCCGGTGACCGAGTTGGCCCAGGAGTTGGGGATGACCCAGCCGGGGGCGTCCAAACACCTGCGGGTGCTCCGGGAGGTCGGGCTGGTGCGGGACCGCAAGGCAGGCAAGCAGCGCCTGTACGGCCTTGATGCCCACGGGCTGCGACCGGTCCACGAGTGGACCGGCGGGTTCGAGCGGTTCTGGAACGAGAGCTTCGACCGCCTCGACGAGTACGTGCAGGACCTCAAGCAGGCACAACAGGAGGAGTGACGGATGGCAGCGACAGGACGGAAGGCGTCGGCGCAGTCCGTGACGGCCGACCGCGAAATCGTGATCTCGCGGGCCATCAGCGCCCCACGGGAGCTGGTGTTCGAGGCGTTCACCGAGGTGCGGCATCTGTCACGGTGGTGGGGACCGGAGGGGTTCACCACCACGACGCGGGCGTTCGAGTTCCGCGTCGGCGGGGAGTGGGACTTCGTGATGCACGGACCGGACGGGACGGACTACCAGGAGTGGATCACCTGGACCGAGCTCGCCCCGCCGGAACGGATCGCGATGCTCCACGGCGAGACCCGCGACGACCCGAACGCCTTCGAGTCGGTCCTCACGTTCGAGCCCGACGGTGCGGCGACCCGGGTCGAGATGCGCACGGTGTTCCCCACCAAAGAACTGCGCGACGAGGCGGTCGAGAAGTACCACGCGATCGAGGCCGGCCGACAGACCCTGAGCAACCTGGCTACGTACGTCACCGAGATCGTTCGGGAAGGAGCGGAGGGCTGATGGCCGGGAAAGTGTTCTTCAGCGTGTCGATGTCGCTGGACGGGTTCATCGCTCCCGAGAGCCCCGAGGAATTGATGAAGCAGCAGTGGATGGAACTGCAGCAGTGGGTCTTCCCGCAGCGGTTCTTCCGGGAGAACCTGAAGCTCGGCGAGGGCGGCGAAGAGGGGCGCGACAACGACATCGTGCGGGAGACGTTCGAGCGCACCGGCGCGAGCGTGATGGGCAAGCGCATGTTCGACGCCGGCGAGCAGATGTGGCCGGAGGACGCGCCGTTCCACACGCCGGTCTTCGTCGTGACACACGAGAAGCGTGACCCCTGGGAGCGGCCGGGCGGGACCACCTTCCACTTCGTCAACGACGGCATCGAGTCCGCCCTCGACCAGGCCCGCGAGGCCGCCGGCGACCGCGACGTCCGTATCGCGGGCGGCGGCGCGACGATCCTGGAGTACGTGAACGCGGGCCTGGTCGACGAGTTTTCGATCGCGCTGTCACCCGTGCTGTTCGGCGCCGGAATCCGCCTGTTCGAGGGTGTGGACGCAGGCCGCGTGGCCCTGGAGCCGGTCCGCGCGGAGCCCTCCCCGAGGGTGACGCATTTGACCTACACCGTCCGGGGGCGGTAACTGTCCCGAACTCGGCGCTCGTCCGCCGAGTTCAGCTGCCAGCGGACGGCCCGGCCCGCCCTGGCGGCGGCGACGGATGGCGACACCTTCTCACCCCTGGGGGCGGGGCGGGGAGCTGGCCAGGTGTGCCCACATGGTGTCCGAACCGCTGCCCGCAGTGATCCCCGCCCACGACGATCCCCGTCCACAACGAACTTCCCAGCGACGAAGACTGCGACGAAGCAGCTCCCTTCCCGCAGCCGGGGCCAGGCGCCAAGCAGCGCCTCATGACTGATCTCCACATGCTCGACGTCGGCGGTCAGCAGCCGGGCGCTGGTGAACTCCACCACCACGGCCTCGGCGGTCTTCCGGACCTCCGACTGTTCTTGAGTGGTGCTGATCTGGTGTAACTCAGCCTGTTGAAGATCGCTTCCCGCGTTCAAGGAGATCGCTACCCGCTTGGCTGCTGGTCGTTCTGGGCGCGATAGGCGTCGAGGAGGCGGAAGAACTCGCTGAGTGGGGTGGCGCCGTCAGGTGTGGTGCGTGTTATCTCCGCAGCCCAGCCCAGCGAGCTGGACATCCCCTTCTGCTCGTGCAGCCAGTCGGTGAAGGCGTTCTCGGGCCAGAACGGGAAGGGCTCCTCGACGTCGTGCACGCCGAGCGCGACGCGATAGCCCACGAGGATGGACTGTAGGTCGTGCAGTGATTCCTTACGCAGCCACAGGCCGGGGCGGAGACGGATCTGGTGGAGGAAGTCGTACACGTCGGTGCACTGCTGCCAGTGTTTGAAGTCATCGTGGTCGGAGTCGATCGTCATGGCCGAGAGCCTATTTCGTCACAGAGTGTGGCTATGGCGGTGCCGGGCTCGATCCACCTGACCTGATTCCTGATCGCCTCCTGCAGTAGGGGGTGAGACGTCCGTCAACTCGCCGCGCTGCAGGGCGCATTGACGGCCTTTACCTCGGAGTGGGAGGCAGTCATGGCGTCCCTGGTGGAGAAGGTGCGGGCGAGGGCATCGGCGCATCGGCAGCGTGGGCGAGGGTGGAGGATCTGCAGAGCCGGATCGCCGCGCTGGAGGGCGAGCTCGCCGCGGAGGCGCCGGTGACACGGGCGGAGGGCGGGGTACTGGCCGAGGCGGCGGACGAGGACGCGGTCCTCGCCTTGGCCTCGGCGCGGCGACCGCTGCGGGCCAAGGCGGGCTGGGAGGCGGTCGGCTGGGAGATAGAGCACCGGCCGGTGGAAAGAATGCGGGTGAAGCTCGAACGCCTGGTCAAGCAGGGCTGCCCGACCGAGGACCAGGTGGGGGCTGTTCACCATCGCTGGTGGAGGCGATGAACGCGTTCGACATCGCCTTTGACGGCCGTCTCTCGACCGGGCGGGTATGGGCCGACCACCGGTCGACGAGAAACCTCTACAGCAACTGAGTGGTGAACACCGCTGTCCCTGATACTTCCGCCTGTGGGGTTGGCCGGACTGGGCCATGGGCGCTCAACTCCTCTACGCCAAGGTCACCTCCGGCGGCGCATGGGCTGACGTCAGCAGGTCGCCTCAAGTGTCTACGGAGTGAAGATGTGATCGCAGTCGGTCGTTCTTTCCTGCTGGTTGCCGCGGGCTTGATGGCAACCATGGCCATCCTTGAATCGTCCGGGGATTCCAGCTGGGCCCCTACGGCTCTCTCTGCGGCTGCTGCCGTCGCCTTTGCTGTAACTTCTGCTCTCCCCCACAAGATTCTGGTCGGCACGGCGCCAACCCCACGAAGAGGACGCAGAGAGCGCATCGGCCTCGCGGTGGCTTTGGCGGGTGGGTTGATGCTGCTCCTCGCGGGCGCGCTCCTTGGCGATGCACGGAACGCTCTGTTGGTCGCAGCGTTGATCCTCGCAGGGGCAGCCGTGTTCATGTTGAACCGCGGGCGAAACGACGGCTCGAAGGGCTGACGTGCTGCGAAGCCGACGACTGTGGTGTTGGGGCATTTCGTCTGGCGGTACTGGCCCCACGTCACTGCGTCGCAGCCGGAATAGCATCCCGTATCGGGTTCGCAGTCGGCGACCAGGAATCGACCGGTCTCTACCACCTGCCCACCCGCTGTGGACCCGCGCACCGGGCCCTTCCCCCATCCGATCCCTCAGGGGAGGTAGCGCCGCACGATGCGGCGAGGGCCTGCGAGACGACTCTCGCAGGCGCTCATTGGAGAGTGAGGAGGGTGCTGCTGTGCAATGGAATTGGAACTGGTCCAGCCTGCGTCGCCGTCGGCACGGAGCGTTCCTCATGGGCGGGTTCGGCTGCCTGGTGACAGGACTGCCGAAGCTGTTCGGCTCGGGGATCGGCTGGGATGTTCCGTTGTCCGCGCGGGTTGGCGGTATCGGCGGAGGAGCTATCAGCTTCCTGTTCCCGTCAGTCCTGTTCCACCGCCGAGTACAACGCCCCCTGCATCCACCTCCGCCTCACTCTCCGCCCCCTCCTCCCCCGTCTGAATGACCGTTCTCGGTGTACATATGAGCTGTCCGTCGCCAGGGCGCGCTTCAGACGCCCGCTGCGGTAGGCGCGAGGGCGGTTCCCAGAAGACGGGCGACTGGCGGCCAGGGCCAGCCGGCTCCGGCTGCGCCCGCCATGGGGCGACAGAGATTCGGTACAACTACCTGGCCGCGCGTGACCCTTGCTTTCTGAGTGGTCGCGTCGGATGCTGATGATTCTTGTTGCCTTACGTTCGGAGTTGCCGTATGAGCACCTACCGACCGAGCCGCCGGTCCTTCCTCGCCACCGGGACCGCACTGGCAGGCTGGGCCGCTTTCGCCGCGCAGAAGCAGGCCTTCGCCTCGTCAGCGGCCGAGGGCGCCGACGGGGCGGCGGGTTCCAAGAGCCCCGAGTGGAACGCCGACCCCCGCGTCTTCCAGGTCAACAGGGAGCCCGCCCGTGCCCGGCTCGTGCCGTATGCCTCCGCCTCCGAGGCCCTGCGCGGCGATCTCACGAGGTCGCCCTACTACCGCTCCCTGAACGGGCGTTGGGCCTTCCACTGGGCCCGGAATCCGGAACAGCGCCCGGTCGGCTTCGAGGCCGACGAGTACGACGACACCCGATGGGACCGGATCACCGTGCCCTCCAACTGGGAGATCGAGGGGTATCCGGAGCCGATCTACCTCAACATCAGATATCCGTGGGAGGGGTACGAGACGCCCGACTTCCCCGACGTCCCCAAGGACTTCAATCCGGTCGGCTCCTACCGCCGGACCTTCACCGTGCCGCGCGGGTGGAAGGGGCGGCGCACGCTGATCTCCTTCCAGGGCGTGAAGTCCGCGTTCTTCGTCTGGGTCAACGGCAAGAAGGTCGGCTACAGCGAGGACAGTTACACCCCGGCCGAGTTCGACATCACCACGTATCTGCGGCCGGGCGACAACTCCCTTGCCGTTGAGGTCTATCGGTGGTCCGACGGCAGCTGGCTGGAGGATCAGGACATGATCGACCTGTCCGGGATCTTCCGGGACGTGTACGTGTACTCCGTCCCCGAGGTGCATGTGCACGACCTCGCCGTACGGACCGATCTCGACGGAGCGTACCGGGACGCGGTTCTGTCCGTGACGACGGTCGTACGCAATCGGAGCGGCGCGGCCGGAGCGGGGCGCTACCGGATCGAGGCCGTGCTGCACGACGCCGCGGGCAGGCCTGTGCCCGGTGCCAAGCTGACCGGCGAGCCCGTCTTCGACCAGCCGCTCACCCTCAAGGCCGACGTCGAGGCGCCCGCACTCTGGTCCGCCGAGCAGCCCCACCTCTACACGCTCGTGCTCACCCTCATCGACGGCTCGGGCCGCACGGCCGACGTCCAGCGCACCCGTGTGGGGTTCCGCCAGGTCGACTTCGGCCCCGGCACCTGGACGGTCAACGGCAAGCACGTCATGTTCCGCGGCACCAACCGCCACGAGTCCCACCCCGACCACGGCCAGGCCGTCCCGGAGTCGGTGATGCTCCAGGACGTGCTCCTGATGAAGCGGCACAACATCAACGCCGTACGCACCTCGCACTACCCCAACCACCCGCGCTGGCTGGAGCTCTGCGACGAGTACGGCCTGTACGTCATCGACGAGACGAACCTGGAGACGCACGGCGTGCGCGACCGGCTGCCCGGCTCGCTGCCCGAGTGGACCGACGCCTGTGTGGACCGGCTCCGCTCGATGGTCGAGCGGGACAAGAACCACGCGTGCGTGATCGCCTGGTCGCTCGGCAACGAAGCGGGCCAGGGCGACAACTTCAAGGTGATGGCGGACTGGGTGCGCGCCCGTGACGACTCGCGGCCCGTGCACTACGAAGGCATGAACTCCGTCGCCGACGTACACAGCGAGATGTACACCAAGCCCGCCGACGTGGAGAAGTACGGCAAGTCCGGTGACCTCAAGCCGTTCATGCTGTGCGAGTACACCCACGCCATGGGCAACAGCAACGGCAACCTGCCCGAGTACTGGGAGATCTTCGAGAAGTACCCGAACCTGCACGGCGGCTTCGTCTGGGACTGGGTCGACCAGAACATCCGGCGGCCGATCCCCGGCGACCGCCGACACACCTATCTGTCGTACGGCGGCGACTGGAAGCCCGGCTACCCGACCGACGGCAACTTCAGCTGCAACGGCCTCGTCGCCTCCACTCGTGCGCCACACCCCGGCCTCCTTGAGATCAAGAAGGTCTACCAGCCGGTGTCCTTCGCCGCGGGCGATCTCGGCGTCGGCTCCGTGCGGGTCACCAACAAGCACCTCTTCAGCTCCCTGGACGCGTACGAACTGCACTGGACCGTCACGCGCGACGGCGAGGAGATCCAGCACGGGACGCTGGCCGCGCCGGACGTGGTACCAGGTGCCTCGGGGAACGTACGCGTCCCGTACCAGAAGCCCGGACGCCTGACCCCTGGCGCCGAGTACTGGCTGAACGTTGATCTCGTGCTGCGGAAGAAGACCGGCTGGGCCGAGGCCGGGCACACCGTCGCCGCCGAGCAGCTCGGCCTGGACTGGCACGCCGCGGCGCCCGCCGAGCCCGGCCCCGGCTCGCTGCCCGCCCTCGAACTCACCGAGAACGAGCGGCAGGTGAGGATCTCGGGGCGGAACGTGGAGGTCGTGCTCTCCAAGTCGTCCGGCACCCTGGAGACATACCGGATCAAGGGCACGACGCTGCTCGCGGGCGGCCCCGTGCCCAACTTCTGGCGCGCGCCCACCGACAACGACATCGGCCGCAAGTACCAGGAGCAGGCGGCCACTTGGAAGGAGGCGGGCGCCAAGGCGCAGGTCACCGGTGTGAAGGTCGCGCAGCCGTCGGCCGGCGAGGTCACCGTCGAGGTCTCCACCACGCTGCCCACCGCGCCGCGCTCCTCGACCTGGCACACGGTCTTCACGGTGCGCGGCGACGGCGAGGTGCGCGTGCGGCACACCCTTGAGGCGGCGGCAGGGCTGCCGGACATCCCGCTGGTGGGCGTGCTGGTCACCGTCCCTGCCGGGTTCGAGCGCCTCGACTGGTACGGGAGGGGGCCGCACGAGAACTACCAGGACCGCAAGTCGTCCGCCTTCGTGGGGCGTTACCGCTCGACCGTGGACGAGCAGCTGGCCCCGTACGTACGGCCGCAGCAGACCGGCAACATGACCGACGTGCGGCACCTCACGCTCACCGACCGGTCAGGCTCCGGAATCACGGTACTGGCCGATCCCGCGGACGGCGAACCCTTCCTGGAGCTCAGCGCCCTGCATCACACACCGTCCGACCTGGACGGGCCACGGCATCCGTACGAGGTGAAGCGGCGCGAGGAGACCGTGCTCGGGATCAACCACCGGCAGATGGGCGTCGGAGGCAACGACTCATGGGGGGCGCCGCCGCTGGAGCCGTATCTGCTGCATGCGGGGCGGACGTACACATACGCCTACCGGCTGCGGGCCGCGCATTAGGGCCTGCTTCTCCGATCACGATCGGAGAAGCAGGCAGCCGCACTGGCCTTCGGCGGCCCCCTTGGGAAGGGCTGGGCTCGGGTGGTTATTCGATGACCGCAGTGGCTTCGACTTCGACCAGGAGGTCCGGTTCCCCCAGTGCCGCAACGCCCAGCAGGGTGATCGGCTTGACCGGATCGATGCCGAGTTTCGCTGCCGCCCGGCCCACGCCCTCACCCAGCAGCGGCATCTTCTCGGGACTCCAGTCGACGACATAGACGGTCAGCTTCGCCACGTCATCGAAGGAGCCGCCGATCCCGGCCAGAGCGGTGGCGACATTGAGATAGCACTGCTCGACCTGAGCGGCGAAGTCCCCCTCCCCCACGGGCCGGCCCTCGGCATCGCGGGCAACCTGCCCCGCGAGGAACACCAGCTTCGATCCGGTGGCGACCGACAGTTGCCGGTAGACATCGGGCTTCGGCAACCCCTCGGGATTGACCAGCATGACGGACATGAACGGCCTCTTCCTCTTGGCGTAAGGCAGATTGGCGTCAGGCGCATTGGCTTCAGGCGCAGCGAGATCGGCACCCCATGAAAGCATAGCGATGCTATGTATTGTGGGGTCATGGCGAGGACGAAAGATCCAGCGGTCCGCTCCCTGCTGCTCGACCGGGCCGCACAGATGCTGCGGACGAGGCAACCGGTGACACTCCGCACCCTGGTTGCCGGAACCGGCGTGTCAACGATGGCCGTTTACACCTACTTCGGCGGCATGGACGGCCTGTGGAAGGCACTGCGCCAGGAAGGCTTCACACGCCTTGCCGCCCGACTCGCGGTCGTCAAGACGTCCGCGGACCCGGTACGAGACCTCGCCGCACTGGGGGCCGCCTACCTGGCCAATGCCATGGAGAACCCCGATCTCTACCGCGTCATGTTCGACGCGGGCTTCGACCTCGAAGACACCGGTGCCGCGGATGAAACCCTGCACCGACTCGTCCGTGCCATCGACCAGGCCAAGGCGGACGGCCGCTTCCGCAACGAGGTCGACCCGCTGGAACTGGCGACACAGAGCTGGGCCATCGGCCACGGACTCGCCTCACTGGTCGCCACAGGCCCCCTGCCGGACCAGGCACTTGCTCACGGCGTACCCATGCTGACCGCACTGTTCACCAGCGCAGGAGACGAACCCGACCTATGTCGTCGATCGGTTGAGCACGGCTGGGGCCGGGTGGCCCCGGCCCGGTCCGGCTCTCGTGATCGGAGAGACAGGCCCTAGCGCATCAGGCCTGCTCGTGCGGGTCGCTGCCAGGGGCTGGAGGTCTTGGCCGGTCAACTGCGTCGGTATCTGGCTGCCATCGCGTGGAATGCCTTCTTCGGTTCCCAGCGCCTCTCGTCGAGCATCCGGACGACGCCGTAGGAGCCGAGGTCCTGCTCCCCGGGCCTGCTGTAACCGGCGAAGGTGAACCAGAGCGCGGTGTCCACGCCTTCCTCCTCGAAGATGTCCAGCAGTTCGGCGAAGTAGCGCGCCTGCTCGTCCTCGTCCGGGACCGCGTCGTCGGGCACCTGCCAGGCCATGCCGCCACGTTCTCCCGCGCCCTGGTACGCGCAGGTTCCGTACTCGGTCACCGCGACGGGCTTGCCGTGGGCGAGGTGCCCACGCAGTTCGTCCCGGAAGGTCTCGGCGTTGTAGGCGGCCCGGTAGGCATCGATGCCGACGAGGTCGAACACACTCCAGTCGACGAACTCCCAGGGGGCCGAGGCGTAGGTGACCTGCCCGCCGAAGTGCGTACGGACGGTCGCGGCGATCTGGGAGAGGAAGTCGTTGAGGCGTTCTTGCACCGGTCCGAGGGAGGACCACCACTCCATGTCGGCGGAAGCCATGGTCCGCATGCGGTCGCCGTAGGTGTCGCCCGGGAGGAAGCCGCCGCAGAAAGCGCTGATCTCGCAGCCGGCGACAAACACCACATCGGTGCCGGCCGCCCGTACGGCTTCGGCCCGAGCGGCGCAGTCGGCGAAGAACGGGAGCAACTGGTCGTGGGGAAGGTCCACGGGGAAGGGGGCGAACCAGACCTCGAGGCCCGCGTCCGCAGCGTGTCGGGCAGCGATGCTCAACCGTTCAGGCTCTCGTCCGGAGATACGAACGGCGTCGCAGTGGAGGTCCCCGGAGATCACTGCCATGTCGTGCCGGACCGTCTCAGGGGTGAAGCTCTTGCGGGAGAGTTCTTCCCCTGGGAGGAACCCTGTGTCGTAGTTGATGCCCCGTGCGCGCACGTCCGTGCCCCTTCATGTGACCGTTGCCGTGTTCGGGCAAGTCAAAGCCGCGCTCGGGGTTCTTGGCCAGAGGGCGCAACGCCAAGGCAACCACCTGGCACCGACCAGGCGATGCGGCCATCCCCGTCGGCATCGATCTGGAGGGCACGCCTTGACCGCCCCGTCGTGGAGCGGCTGTTGAGCGCCGCACAGGGCCCGTCCCCTGCGCAGCTGCGCGATCGCGGATTTCGGGCAGAGCCGAAACTCCTTGGATCCACCACCCGCGGAACGCAGCATGAAATGGCAACAGGAGCACACGAAACGGGGGTATACGGATGTCATTGAGGAAGATCACGGCCCGCACCGTCGCGGTCACGTTGCTTGCGACCGGTGGTATCGCGGCCGGTACCGGGACCGCGCTGGCCGACGAGGCGAGTGCCTCGGGCGCCTCGGGTGCCGCAGGCCTCGCGGCCGTGGAGACCAACGGAGTGTCCACCGGTGACCTTCAGGTACGTGACGGCTGCGAACTCATCGTCATCTGCGGCACCGTCTACAACAGGACCGACCGTACGATCACCGTGACCATGGACTGGGCCGATCCCAGCGGGCACGCACGGCGCCTGGGGGCCGGAAAGAACACCGAGGGCTGGGGCGACGTGGACGGAATCTACGTACCGACCAACCGCAAGATGAAGGTGTTCATCCAGTCCACCTTCGACAACCGCTGGGTGACCTGGAAGCACGGCTGGCACAAGATCCGCTCGGATGAAGTCGCGTCCGTCCACAAGGTCTACAAGCCCTGACCGTTGGAGCGGCGCCCTGCCAGGCCGAGGCCTGGC
>NZ_JBHYJI010000091.1:0-24045 GCF_042740435.1 Streptomyces sp. NPDC059002
CCGCGGCCCCCCCCCCTACCCCCGGGGGGGGCCCGCGGCCCCCCCCCCCACCCCCCCAAAACCGGCCCGGCCCCCCAGAGATTCTCTGGGGGCCCGGCCCTGAACGCTGCCGACGCCTAAGGCGTGGTCACGCCCGTCAGTTGTCGTCCTCGTCGATGAGGAAGCCGCGCATCGGCGACGGAGCCTGCTGCATCGGCGCAGGGCCCTGCGGCCGCACTGGCGCCATCGGCTGGGTCATCGCCGGGGACATCTGCTGCTGGCCACCGTAGGACGGGCCGCCGGCGGGCTGGTTGTTGCCGCCCATCGACTGGTTGCCGCCGTAGGACGGGGCACCCGCACCGGCCGGAGCCATCGACGGCGCCGGGGACGGCGGCAGCGAGGCGGTGGCGGGCGTACGCGGCGGGGCGAGCGAGTCGTCCGCCTGAGTCTCCAGCTGACGCAGCTGCGACTCCAGGTAGGACTTCAGACGCGTGCGGTACTCGCGCTCGAAGCCGCGCAGGTCCTCGACCTTGCGCTCCAGCGTGGCGCGGGCGGACTCCAGGGAGCCCATCGCGACGCGGTGCTTCTCCTGCGCGTCCCGCTCCAGGGCGTCGGCCTTGGCACGGGCGTCACGCTCGAGGCCCTCGGCGCGCGAACGGGCCTCGCCGACGATCTTGTTGGCCTCGGAACGGGCCTCCGCGATCGCCTGGTCGGCGGTCTGCTGCGCAAGGGAGAGGACACGGGCGGCGCTGTCGCCGCCGGGGCCCTGACCGGGCTGCGGCATCTGCGGACCGTGGCCGCCCATGGGGCCGCCCATCGGGCCACCCATCGGACCCTGACCCATCGGGCCTGGACCCTGCGGACCACCCTGCGGGCCGTGCCCACTGGGTCCTGCGGGCAGCTGCGGCGCACCGCCCGGCAGCTGCGGCGGGCCGCCCATCGGGCCGCCCATCTGCTGCTGCGGCGGGACCGGCTGCGGGCCCGATATTGCGGCAGGCACGGGGGCGCCAGGACCACGCTGATCCTGGGGCCCGTCGGGGCCCTTGCGCATTCCGCCCTGCTGCTGGTTCTGCGCGGCGGCACGGGTGGCCGCGGCCAGCTTGGCGCGCAGGTCCTCGTTCTCACGGAGCAGGCGGGTCAGTTCGGCTTCGACCTCATCGAGGAAGGCATCGACCTCGTCCTCGTCATAGCCTTCTCGGAGGCGGACGGTCGTGAACTGCTTGTTCCGCACGTCCTCGGGGGTCAACGGCATCTCTTCACCTCAACGTAGTCGTCGGCATTCGGCAAGACCGTATCGTTCACAGCCGGCTCACGACGGAGATCAGGATGTAGACGATGATCATCAGTACGAAGAAGGACAGGTCGAGCGCCACGCCCCCGAGACGCAGCGGCGGAATGAACCGCCGCAGAAGCTTGAGCGGTGGATCAGTGACAGTGTAGGTGGCCTCCAGAACGACCACCATCGCCTTGCCGGGTTGCCATGAGCGGGCGAACTGGAAGACGTAGTCCATGACCAACCGGAAGATCAGCACGATGAGGAAGCACATCAGCGCGATGTAGAGCACCTGCAAGACCACGCCCATGTTCGCGTTTCCCTCTCCCCTGTTACTCGTACTTCGTCGTTCCGGTTCTGCGTCTACAGCAACTACTGCATCTACTGCGTCTCAGCTCTGGTTGAAGAACCCGCCCTCTGCGATGCGAGCCTTGTCCTCCGCCGTTACATCGACGTTAGCAGGCGACAACAGGAACACCTTCTGCGTCACGCGCTCAATGCTGCCATGCAGACCGAAGACCAGACCGGCGGCAAAGTCGACAAGTCGCTTCGCATCCGTGTCGTCCATCTCGGTCAGATTCATGATCACCGGAGTGCCCTCGCGGAAGTGTTCCCCGATGGTACGGGCCTCGTTGTAGGTCCGCGGGTGCAATGTGGTGATGCGGTAGGGCTCCCGCTCGGACACGACCTTGGGCATGATCACCGGTGCGTTCTTCTCCAGGCTCTGGCGTTCAGGTGTGATGGATGCCACGGGGGCGATTCGTGCCGGACGTCCGGATTCCGCGGCTAGCGAAGCGGAATGGGCCGCCGGTTCGCGCTGGGCGGGTGGCTGCACCACTCGTACCGATTCGTCCCGTTGAGACTGATGGGACTGGTGCGCCTGATGCGACGGCTCGTGCCGCCTGCGCTCCCGCTCGGGCTCCGGCTCGGGTTCGAACTCGTCGTCGGGGTCGAACCCCGGACCGTCGTACCCATCGTCCTCCACGAGGCCGAGGTAGACCGCCATCTTGCGCATCGCGCCGGCCATGCTCTGAGTCCTCCGCTCTGTGGTGGATCGGCTGTCGTCACCAACTGCCCGCGATCCACGAGGTATCCCCGCCCAACAGCGAGAATGACCATATTTTCTGCTGTGGTCCGACTTCTTGGCGACGTTACCCGAGCCCGGGTCGGACTCCGAGTACCGCCGTACCGACGCGCACATGTGTCGCCCCGGCCGCAACGGCCTGTTCGAGGTCCGCACTCATCCCTGCCGACACCATGTTCGCAGCAGGATGAGCCGCGCGCATGAGGGTTGCGAATTCCATCAACCGCTCGAACGCCGCCTGTTGCCGCCCCGCGTAGGGACCGGTGAGCGGTGCGACGGTCATCAGACCATCGAGCCGCAGTCCCGGTGCCCCGGCCACGAGGTCGGCCAACTCTTCGATTCCGCCGGGCCCTACGCCCCCGCGCTCGCCCCGGCCGTTCTCCTCCGCGTCGAGCGCGACCTGGATCAGGCAGCCGAGCTCGCGCTCCGCGCGCACCGCGGCCGTCGACAAAGCTGTGACGAGCTTGGGACGGTCCACGGACTGCACCAGATCGGCATAACCGACCACGGAACGCACCTTGTTGGTCTGCAACTGACCGACGAAGTGCCAAGTAAGGGGAAGGTCCGCGCATTCCGCCGCCTTCGGTGCCGCGTCCTGGTCGCGGTTCTCCGCGACGTGGCGCACACCGAGTTCCGACAGGATCCGCACATCGCTCGCGGGATACGTCTTCGTGACCACGATCAGGGTCACTTCTTCCCGCTTGCGCCCGGCCGCCGCGCACGCCGCGGCGATGCGCTCCTCGACTGCCGCCAGATTTGCCGCGAGTTCAGACTTTCGGTCCGTCATGCCTTATCAGTCCAGCCAGACATAGCCCGCGAGACGACCGGTGGTGCGGTCGCGGCGGTACGAGAAGTGGTCACCGGATTCCAGCGTGCACACCGGCGACTGCTCCCGGTCGCGCACCCCGAGCCGCTCAAGCTGGGCGTGCACTCCCGCCGTCACATCGACCGCGGGCGTACCCCAGCTCGTTTCGGCGTACGCCGCGGGCTCGACGGCGGCGACTTCGGCGCGCATCTCCTCCGGCACTTCGTAGCAACGCCCGCAGACGGCGGGGCCGGTACGGGCGATGATGCGGCCCGGGTCCGCGCCCAGCTCCACCATGGCCCCGACCGCGGCGGGCACGACGCCCGCCACCATGCCGGGGCGCCCGGCGTGCGCCGCGGCCGCCACCTTGGCGACCGGATCGGCGAGCAGTACGGGCGTGCAGTCGGCGGTGAGCACGGCGAGGGCGAGCCCCCTGCGGGCGGTCACCACCGCGTCGACGGCGGGGATTTCGGCGTCGGAACCCCAGGGGCCGTCGACCACGACGACGTCGGGACCGTGCACCTGGTTCATCCAGACGACCCTGACCGGATCGATGCCCAGGGACTTGGCGGCCAGGGTGCGGTTCGTCCGCACGGCCTCGGGGTCGTCGCCGACCGCGCCGCCGAGATTGAGCTCCTCGTACGGAACGGCGCTCACTCCGCCCCACCTGTCGGTGAAGGCGAAGTGCGCGCCGCTCACGGTGCTGTGCTTGCTTATCACTTCAAGAAGTCCGGCACGTCCAGCTCTTCGGCCTGGCTGTCCTGGTAGGGACGGGCCGGCGGGACCTGCGGCGCCGTCGCGGGCGCGGACGGGGCCTCGTTCACCGGGGCCGCCTCGGCGGGCTCCGGGGTCGAGGGCTCCTCGCGCGGCGTGACGCTGCCGAGTCCGCCGAAGGCCGGGCGGGACGATTCGGCAGGGCGGGCGGCCGGTGCGGGATCCTCACGCTTGGCGGATGCCGAGCCAAGGACGTTGTCCCGCTTGGACGGTGGCTGCCCGCCGTCGAAGCCGGCCGCGATGACGGTGACCCGGACCTCGTCGCCGAGCGCGTCGTCGATGACCGCGCCGAAGATGATGTTGGCCTCGGGGTGCGCGGCCTCGCTGACCAGTTGGGCCGCCTCGTTGATCTCGAACAGACCGAGGTCGGAGCCGCCCGAGATGGAGAGCAGCACGCCGCGCGCTCCGTCGATGGACGCCTCGAGCAACGGCGAGGAGATCGCCATCTCGGCGGCGGCCACCGCGCGGTCGTCGCCGCGGGCCGAGCCGATGCCCATGAGGGCCGAACCGGCCTCGGACATGACCGACTTGACGTCGGCGAAGTCGAGGTTGATCAGGCCGGGCGTGGTGATGAGGTCGGTGATGCCCTGGACACCGGAGAGCAGGACCTGGTCCGCCGACTTGAAGGCGTCGAGGACGGAGACCTGGCGGTCCGAGATGGACAGGAGCCGGTCGTTGGGGATGACGATGAGGGTGTCGACCTCTTCGCGCAGCTCCGCGATGCCGTCCTCGGCCTGGTTGGCGCGGCGACGGCCCTCGAAGGTGAACGGGCGGGTGACCACGCCGATGGTGAGGGCGCCGAGCGAGCGCGCGATGTTGGCGACGACGGGTGCGCCGCCGGTGCCGGTGCCGCCGCCTTCGCCGGCGGTGACGAAGACCATGTCGGCCCCCTTGAGGACCTCCTCGATCTCCTCGCGGTGGTCCTCTGCGGCCTTGCGGCCGACGGCCGGGTTGGCGCCGGCCCCGAGGCCGCGGGTGAGTTCACGGCCGACGTCGAGCTTGACGTCGGCGTCGCTCATCAACAGGGCTTGCGCGTCGGTGTTGATGGCGATGAACTCGACGCCCTTGAGACCGACCTCGATCATCCGGTTGATGGCATTGACACCACCGCCGCCGACACCGATGACTTTGATGACTGCGAGGTAGTTCTGCGGTGCTGCCACGTCGAAGGCCTCTCGCCTCGAGTTACGTGTCGCCGTTTCGCTCTGACGCGATGCGACGACTGATGCCGAATGGGACGGTCCGAACGCCGACCCGAACCCTAACGCTGAAGTTTAGGGTTACCAGTGTGTCTGTTCCCTGGACTCTTCCGAACAGGACACTAAGTCGACAAGTGGCGCACGTTCAACGAACACGCCGAACCTCCCGTTTTTCTTTTCACCCTATGTGATCAGCCGTAGCGATGCCGAACCAGGGTGCTGGCCTGCGGCGATGCACGTCAACTCCCCGATGACGCAGGGGCGGTGGGGACGCTCACATCGAAGTGCCGTGCCTTGGGCGTCGTTTTCATCAGCGCGAGGAGGGCGGACGCTTTCGTGGGTCCCTTCTCGCCGCTGCCCCAGGCGACGGTACGCCCCCCGCTCAACTCCAGCGAGATGGAGTCGTACGAACGGACCTTGACGTTCCGGGTGTCCCTGGCCACCGCTTCGGGCAGGTCACCGGCGACCCGCACGGCCTCGCGCCGCAGCCGGTCGGGGCCGAACCTGCGCAGGCTCGCCGCCCCGTTCTCGTGATCCGGCGTCAATTCGAGATGCGGTACGCCCTTGGGCGCGCGCTCGACCGTGTCGAATCGCACTCCCTTGGCGTCCACTTCGACGAACTTTCCGCCCTTTTCGATGAGGAGAACCGGCTTACGTTCCGTCACTTTGAGACCGATTCCGTGCGGCCAGGACCGCACGACCTCAACCGAGTCAATTCGGGGCAATTTCGCGCCGAGCCGGTCTTCGAGCGCGTCCGTATCGACCGAAATCAGTGGGGCCCCGACGGGGGCGTCCGCCGCCTCGCGGACCTCTTCGGGCGTCAGCACCCGGGTACCGGAGACCGTCACGCGCTCCAGGCGCAGCCACTGCGAGCCGTAGAGCACCCACACGCCGCCCGCGGTGAGCAGCACGGCGAGCACCAATACGACGATCAGGGTGCGCGAGCGCGGCAGGCGCAGTCGGCGGACGCGCTGCGGGCGGGGCGGGCCGGACTTCTTCTGCTGCCGCTCGGCGGTGGTCGGTCCGGCCACGGTCCCCTGCCTTCTCACGCGTTACGGCGTGACGCAATCGCCTCGTACACCATGCCGACGAGCAGCTCGTCGGCGTCCCTGCGGCCGAACTCCGAGGCGGCGCGGGACATCTCGTACAGCCGATGCGGATCGGCGAGCACGGGCAGGACGTTGCCCTGGACCCACTCGGGCGTCAGTTCCGCGTCGTCGACCAGCAGTCCGCCGCCCGCCTTGACCACCGGCTGGGCGTTGAGCCGCTGTTCGCCGTTGCCGATCGGCAGCGGGACGTAGGCGGCGGGGAGCCCGACGGCGGAGAGTTCGGCCACGGTCATCGCGCCCGCGCGGCAGAGCATCATGTCGGCAGCGGCGTACGCGAGGTCCATCCGGTCCACGTACGGTACCGGGATGTACGGGGGCATCCCCGGCATCTGCTGCACCTGCGGCAATTCGTTCTTCGGGCCGACCGCGTGCAGGATCTGGATGCCCGCGCGCTGCAGCACCGGCGCGACCTGCTGGACGACCTCGTTGAGCCGCCGGGCGCCCTGCGAGCCGCCGGAGACGAGCAGGGTCGGCAGGTTCGGGTCGAGACCGAAGGCGGCGCGCGCCTCCGGGCGGACCCGGGCCCGGTCGAGCGTGGCGATGGTGTGCCGCAACGGGATGCCGATGTAGCGGGAGTTGCGCAGCTTGCTGTCGGGGGTGGCGACGGCCACTCCGTGCGCGTACCGCGAACCGATCTTGTTGGCGAGGCCGGGGCGCGCGTTGGCCTCGTGCACGACGATCGGCGTCCCGGTCCGCTTGGCCGCCAGATAGCCGGGCAGCGCGACATAGCCGCCGAAGCCGACCACGCAGTCCGCCTTGGTGCGCTCCAGGATCTGCTCGGCCGCCTTGATGGTGCCGCGCAGCCGTCCCGGGACGGTGATCAGCTCAGGGGTGGGCTTGCGCGGCAGCGGGACCGCGGGGATCAGCGCGAGTTCGTAACCGCGCTCGGGTACGAGTCGGGTCTCGAGTCCACGCTCCGTGCCCAGGGCCGTGATGCCCACGGTCGGGTCCTGCCTCCGCAGGGCGTCCGCGAGGGCGAGCGCGGGCTCGATGTGGCCGGCGGTCCCCCCACCGGCGAGTACGACATGCACCGAAA
Organism: Streptomyces sp. NPDC059002; assembly: GCF_042740435.1. Lineage (NCBI taxonomy): Bacteria > Bacillati > Actinomycetota > Actinomycetes > Kitasatosporales > Streptomycetaceae > Streptomyces > Streptomyces sp. NPDC059002. Next base: position 7,260 of record NZ_JBHYJI010000091.1, read on the forward strand.
TTCACCGCTCTCCGGACGAACGCGCCTTGACGCGCCGTCGCATCGTGTTCCATCTCACCCGAGGTTGCCGCATGGCCAGGGCCGCCTTCGCCGCGGGGTCCGATCGCGCGAAAGCGATGAGGAGCCCGATGGCGAACATGGTCGGCAGCAGGGCCGAACCCCCGTAGGAGAACAGCGGGAGCGGGACACCGGCGATCGGCAGCAGGCCGAGCACCGCACCGATGTTGACCACGGCCTGGGCCGTGATCCAGGTGGTCACACCTCCCGCGGCATACCTCACGAAGGGGTCCTCCGTGCGTCCGGCCACGCGGATACCCGCATAGCCTAGAGCCGCGAACAGAGCGAGCACCGACAGTGTCCCTGCCAGGCCGAGTTCCTCCCCGGTGATGGCGAAGATGAAGTCGGTGTGCGGTTCAGGCAGTTGACCCCATTTTTCCACACTCGCGCCGAGACCGGAACCGAAGAATCCGCCCGAGGCCAGGGCATAGATGCCGTGCACGGCCTGCCAGCACTGGTCGCCGGGGCCCGGATCGGTGGCACCGATACAGGCGAGCCTGGCCATGCGGTTGGGGCTCGTCTTGATGAGGATCACACCGAGCAGACCCGCGACGCCGAGCACCCCGGCGAACAGCCGCGTGGGGGCGCCCGCCAGCCAGAGCAGCCCGAAGAGGATCGCGGTGAGGATGATCGCCGTACCCATGTCGCCGCCGAGCATGATGAGCCCGAGCAGCATGAAGGCGACCGGGACGAGCGGCACCAGCATGTGTTTCCACTGGGTAAGGAGCCGCTTGTCGTGTTTACGCGCGAGCAGGTCGGCGCCCCACAGGACGAGGGCGAGCTTGCCGAACTCACTGGGCTGGAGCTGGAAGGGCCCGCCCAGGTAGATCCAGTTCTGGTTGCCGTTGACGCTGCGCCCTATCCCCGGGATCTGCACGAGGACCATCAGGAAGACGGTCACCGCGAGCATCGGATAGGCCAGCGCGCGGTGCAGCTTGATGGGCATCCGCATGGCGACGAGCAGCAGGATCGCGCCGAGCACGGCGGCCACGAACTGCTTGCGGAAGAAGTACGACGCGGGCAGGTTCAGCTGCAGCGCCTGGATCATCGAGGCCGAGTAGACCATCACCAGGCCGAGCACGGTGATCAGCAGGCTGCTGCCGAAGATGAGGTAGTACGCCGTGAGCGGCCGGTCCCAGGCCTTGCGGGCCCTGTTGTAGAGCCGCCTCGGCCCGCTCTCGCCCGGAGGGTGGGAGGCTCCTCTGGCGCGTACCGGAGCCGGTCGTTTGGCGACCCGCACGGAAGACCTGGCCACGTTCCCCTCCCAAGGGTGTGCCCGGCGCCCGGCCGGACGGAAAACCCGGTCAGGCGCGCGTGGAGCCGAGTTCGCGGACGGCGTCCGCGAACGCTTCACCACGCTTGTTGTAGTTGGTGAACATGTCCATCGAGGCGCAGGCCGGGGCCATCAGGACGGTGTCCCCCGGCCGGGCCAGCTCTGCCGCCCTGCGTACCGCCTCGGACATCGCACCAGTGTCGGTGCGGTCGAGGTCGACGACCGGGACCTCGGGCGCGTGTCGCGCGAGGGCTTCCCGGATCAGCTCGCGGTCGGCACCGATCAGGACGGCACCGCGCAGCCGCTTCGCGGACTTGGTGACGAGTTCGTCGAAGGTGGCGCCCTTGGCGAGCCCGCCCGCGATCCAGACGATCGACTCGTACGCCGCCAACGAGGCTTCCGCGGCGTGGGTGTTGGTCGCCTTGGAGTCGTCGACGTACGCCACGTCGGCCACGTCGGCCACGTGTTCGATGCGGTGCGCGTCGGGACGGAAGGCGCGCAGGCCCTCACGTACGGCCGTCGCCTGCACGCCGAAGGCGCGCGCGAGGGCCGCGGCGGCCAGCGCGTTGGCGATGTTGTGCGGCGCTGGCGGCTGGACGTCGGAGATCTCGGCGAGCTCCTGGGCCTGCTTCTGGCGGTCCGGCACGAAGGCACGGTCGACCAGGATGCCGTCCACGACGCCCAGTTGCGAGGGCGCCGGCGCATTCAGCGTGAAACCGATGGCGCGGCAGCCCTCTTCGACGTCGGCCTCGCGGACCAGGTCCTCGGTGGCCTTGTCCGCGACGTTGTAGACGCAGGCGATGTGGTTGCCCTCGTAGATGCGGCCCTTGTCGGCGGCGTACGCCTCCATGGAGCCGTGCCAGTCGAGGTGGTCGGGCGCGAGGTTCAGGACGGCCGCGGAGTGGGCGCGCAGCGAGGGTGCCCAGTGCAGCTGGTACGAGGACAGCTCGACGGCGAACACGTCGTACGCGTCGTCGCCCTCCAGGACGACGTCCACGATCGGGGTGCCGATGTTGCCGACGGCCGCCGTGCGCAGCCCCGCCGCCTGGAGGATCGAGGCGAGCATCTGCGTGGTCGTGGTCTTGCCGTTGGTGCCCGTGACGGCGAGCCAGGGGGCCGCGTCGGGGCCGCGCAGGCGCCAGGCGATCTCGACGTCGCCGACGACGTCCACGCCCGCCGCGGCGGCCGCGGAGAAGAGCGGCGACGACGGCTTCCAGCCCGGCGACGTGACCACCAGGTCGGTGCCGTCGGGAAGCGTTTCCGCATCCCCCAGGCGTACGGAAATGCCCTCGCTCTCCAAGGAGGCGGCACGTTCCTGATGCGCCTCTCCGGAGCCGCCGTCCACGACGGTCACCGACGCGCCGAGACCGGCCAGGGCGCGGGCGGCGCTGATGCCGCTCACGCCGAGACCGGCGACGGTGACGTTCCTGCCCTGCCAGTCGGACACAGTGGTCACTTTTCGGCTGCCCATCCCGCGTAGAAGAGACCGAGGCCGACGATCACGCACATGCCCTGGATGATCCAGAAGCGGACCACCACAAGGACCTCGGACCACCCCTTTAGTTCGAAGTGGTGCTGGAGTGGCGCCATGCGGAAGACGCGCTTTCCGGTGAGGCGGAACGAGCCGACCTGGATGACCACCGACATGGTGATCAGGACGAAGAGGCCGCCGAGCAGCGCGAGGAGCAGCTCGGTGCGGGAGCAGATCGCGAGACCCGCGAGCGCGCCGCCCAGGGCGAGCGATCCGGTGTCGCCCATGAAGATCTTGGCGGGCGAGGTGTTCCACCACAGGAAGCCGAAGCAGGCGCCCATCAGCGCGGAGGCCACGACCGCGAGGTCGAGCGGGTCTCTGACCTCGAAGCAGGCCTGCGGGTTGGTCAGCGTGTTCGCGTTGGCGCAGGACTCCTGGTACTGCCAGACACCGATGAAGGTGTACGCACCGAAGACCATCACGGAGGCGCCGGTGGCGAGGCCGTCGAGACCGTCGGTGAGGTTCACGCCGTTCGACATCGCGAGGATCATGAACAGCGCCCAGACCACGAACAGGACCGGGCCGATCGACCAGCCGAAGTCCGTGACGAACGACAGCTTGGTGGAGGCAGGCGTCTGGTTGCGGTTGTCCGGCCAGTTCAGTGCCAGGACGGCGAAGCCGATGCCGACGATCAGCTGGCCGGCCATCTTCGCCTTGGCGCGCAGACCGAGCGAGCGCTGCTTGACGATCTTGATGTAGTCGTCGAGGAAGCCGACGAGGCCCATGCCCGCCATCAGGAAGAGCACCAGGAGGCCGGAGAGCGTGGTCTCCGTGCCGGTGATGACCTTCGTGAGGAAGTACGCGATGAGCGTGGCCAGGATGAAGGCGATGCCACCCATGGTCGGCGTACCGCGCTTGCTGTGGTGCTCGCGCGGGCCGTCGTCCCGGATGAACTGGCCATAGCCCTTGCGGGCCAGGAGCTTGATCAGCAGCGGGGTGCCGACCAGGGTCAGGAAGAGCCCGATCACACCCGCGAAGAGGATCTGCCTCATCGGCCGGAGACCTCGCCCTCGGTGTGGTTCTCCAACAGCGCCGCGGCGACCTTCTCGAGGCCGACCGATCTGGACGCCTTCACCAGCACGACGTCTCCTGCGCGCAGCTCGCTGCGCAACAGGTCGATCGCCGCCTGTGCGTCGGACACGTGCACCGACTCCTCACCCCACGAACCCTCGTTGTATGCGCCCAGTTGGAGCCAGGACGCTTCCCTGCCCCCGACTGCCACGAGCTTGCTCACGTTGAGCCGGACGGCAAGGCGTCCGACCGCGTCGTGCTCGGCGAGCCCCTCGTCCCCGAGCTCGGCCATGTGACCGAGCACCGCCCACGTACGGCCCCCCTTTGCCTGTGAGGCTTTGCCCATTGCTACGAGCGCGCGCAGGGCGGCTCGCATGGACTCGGGGTTCGCGTTGTAGGCGTCGTTGACGACCGTCACGCCGTCCGGGCGCTCGGTGACCTCCATCCGCCAGCGGGACAGCGTGCCCGCCTCGGAGAGCGCGAGGGCGATCTCGTCCACGGACATGCCCAGCTCATGGGCGACGGCGGCCGCGGCAAGCGCGTTCGACACGTGGTGCTCACCGTACAGCCGCAAGGTCACGTCGCTGCACCCGGAGGGTGTGTGCAGCGTGAAAGCGGGCTGTCCATTCTCCGTGAGCCGGACATTCTCCGCTCGTACGTCGGCGTCGGCGGCCTCTCCGAAGAGCAGCACGCGCGCCTTCGTACGCGAGGCCATCGCGCGCACCAGCGGGTCGTCGGCGTTGAGGATCGCGGCCCCGTCCGCGGGGAGCGACTCCACCAGCTCGCCCTTCGCTTCCGCGATCTGCTCGCGGCCGCCGAACTCGCCGATGTGGGCGGTTCCGACGTTCAGGACGAGTCCGATCTTCGGTGGCGTGAGCCCCGTGAGGTACCGGATATGGCCGATTCCGCGCGCTCCCATCTCCAGCACGAGGAACTTCGTCTCGTCGGTGGCGCTGAGCGCGGTCAGCGGCAGGCCGATCTCGTTGTTGAGCGAGCCGGGCGTCCAGACCGTGGGCGCGTGGCGCCGCAGGACCTGGGCGAGCAGATCCTTGGAGCTGGTCTTGCCGACGGATCCTGTGAGCGCCACCAGGGTCGCGCCGAGCCGCTCCACGACGTGGCGCGCAAGGGCGCCGAGCGCCGCCTGCACATCGTCGACGACGATGGCGGGCACCCCGACGGGCCGCGACGCCAGGACGGCCGCGGCACCCGCCGCGACGACGTCCGCGGCGTAGTCGTGGCCGTCGACGCGCTCGCCGACGAAGGCGACGAAGAGGCTGCCGGGCTCCACCTCACGGGAGTCCCGGACCACGGGTCCGGTGACCAGAACGGCCGGATCCGGTATGTCGTACGTCTGCCCGCCGACGACGGTGGCGATCTCGGCGAGGGAGAGGGCGATCACAACTTCATCCCTGGGTTTGCTGGATAGCTTCGCGAAGCACCTGGCGGTCGTCGAAGGGACGCACCACCCCGGCGATGTCCTGTCCCTGCTCGTGGCCCTTGCCGGCGACCAGGACGGTGTCGCCCGGTCCCGCGTGGGCGACGGCCGCGCGGATGGCGGCGGCCCGGTCCTCGAAGACGGCGACCTCGGCGCGCTCGTGGGCCGGTACCTCGGCGGCGCCCGCGAGCATCGTGGCGAGGATCGCGAGGGGGTCCTCGCCACGGGGGTTGTCGGAGGTGAGCACGGCGGTGTCGGCGAGCCGGGCCGCGGCGGCGCCCATCGGCATCCGCTTGGTCTTGTCCCGGTCGCCGCCGCAGCCGAGCACGATGTGCAGCTTGCCCTCGGTGACCTTGCGCAGCGCCCGCAGGACCGATTCGACGGCGTCCGTCTTGTGGGCGTAGTCGACGACCGCGAGGTAGGGCTGGCCCGCGTCGACGCGCTCCAGGCGGCCCGGCACTCCGGGCACCGCGCCGACGCCGTCCGCGGCCAGCTGCGGGTCGATCCCCGCGACGGCCAGCGAGACGATCGCGGCGAGCGTGTTGGCGACGTTGAAGGGGCCCGCGAGCGGCGACTTGGCGGTGACCCGCTCGCCCTTGGGGCCGACCGCGACGAACGTCGAGTCGAGCGGCCCGACCTCGACGTCCTCGGCACGCCAGTCGGCGTCCGGGTGGCCCTCGGCGGAGAAGGTGGTGACGGGGACCTCGGACTCGGTGACGAGCCGGCGGCCGTACTCGTCGTCGAAGTTGACCACGCCGACCCGGGAGCGCCGTTTCGTGAACAGCTGCGCCTTGGCCTGGAAGTAGTCCTCCATGTCGGAGTGGAACTCCATGTGCTCCGGGCTGAGGTTGTTGAAGACGGCGACGTCGAAGACGCAGCCGTCCACCCGCCCGAGCACGAGGGCGTGGCTGGAGACCTCCATGGCGACCGCCTCGACGCCGCGCTCGCGCATCACCGCGAACAGCGCCTGCAGATCGGTGGCCTCGGGCGTCGTGCGCTCCGACTTGATGCGCTCGTCGCCGATGCGCATCTCGACCGTGCCGATGAGTCCGGTCGCGCGCAGGCCCTTGAGCCCGCCCTCGACGAGGTACGCGGTGGTGGTCTTGCCCGACGTACCCGTGATGCCGATCTGCAGCAGGTCGCGGCCGGGGTGGCCGTAGACCGTCGCCGCCAGCTCGCCCATCCGGCCGCGCGGGTCGGCGACGACGAGGACGGGGAGGCCGGTCGCGGCGGCGCGCTCGGCGCCGGTCGGGTCGGTGAGGATCGCTCCTGCGCCGAGGTCGGCGGCCTGCGCGACGAAGTCGGCGCCGTGCATCCGGGCACCGGGCAGCGCGGCGTAGATGTCGCCGGGGCGGACGGCGCGGGAGTCGTGCGTGATGCCCGTGATCTCCGTGCTGTCGGCGCTTGCTTCGACGGCGACGCCCAGCTGGCCTGCGAGCTCCGTCAGTGAGGTCGGGGAGACCTGGACCGGCCGCGGCGGCCCCGGATAGGTCACGGGGACGCCCTTCTGGGTGGTTTGGGACTGATCAGCGTGTGGCACGGCGGTGAGCGTACCGGGCGTACCCGCTTCAGAGCGAAGCGGGCGGTGTGGCGGGGGGCGGTTCCCCGGGTCAGGGGTGATCGTTGTCACGAGCTGTTCCTGGTCAGTCACCGGGCTTGAAGGTGACGGGGAAGCGGGACGGGCCCTTTCCTGTGGGCGGCTCCTGGAGGGTCTTCAGAGAGAACTGGATGACCTTCTTGTAGATGGGGCCGCAGATCTCGCCGCCGAAGTAGCTGCCCTTGGTGGCGTTCTGGATGGCGCAGTACACGGCGACGCGCGGCTTGTCGGCCGGCGCGAATCCGGCGAACGACGAGGTGTAGCCCTTGTAGCGCCCTGTGACCGGATCGACCCGGTTGGCCGTACCCGTCTTGCCCGCGACGCGGTAGCCGGGGATGCGGGCGGAGTTTCCGGTGCCCTCCACGTCGTCGACGACGGACTCCAGCATCTTGGAGACCGTCCCCGCGGTCTTCTCGCTCACGATCCGGGCCTTCTTGGGCTTGGGCGCGGGCGTGAAGCGGCCGTCGGGGCCCTTGGTGCCGCGGACGAGCGTGGGTTCGATGCGTACGCCGCCGTTGGCGATGGTCTGGTAGACCGAGGTCGCCTGCATGGCATTGATGGAGAGTCCCTGGCCGAACGGGATCGTGTACTGCTGCGAGGTCGACCACTTCTCGGGGGGCGCGAGGATGCCGGGGGTCTCGCCGGGGAAGTCGAGTCCGGTCTCCTTGCCGATGCCGAACTTCCGCAGGTACGAGTAGAGGATCTCGTTGGATTCCCGCTGGGTCTTGCCCATCTCGCCGGTGGCCAGGATCGTGCCGATGTTGCTGGACTTGGCGAGCACTCCGTTGAGCGTCAGGTACCAGGTGGGGTGGTCGATGTCGTCCTGGAAGAGCCGGTCGCCGCGGTGCAGCCGGTTGGGCACCGTGACATGGGTGCCGGGCGTGGCCGCGTTCTCCTCCAGGACCGCGGCCATCGACATCACCTTGGAGGTGGAGCCGGGCTCGTACGCGTCCTGGAGCGCGGCGTTGCCCAGGGCCGCGCCGTTGGCCTGCGAGAGGTCGTTCGGGTCGAAGCCGGGGGCGTTGGCCATGGCCAGCACCTCGCCGGTCTGTGTGTCCTGCACCATCACATAGCCGCGGTCTGCCTTGGACTTCTTCACCTGCTCGGTGATGGCGTCCTGCGCGGCCCACTGGATGTCGCGGTCGATGGTGAGCTCGACGTCGGAGCCGGGCACGGCGGGTGTCTCCGTGCTGCCCGCCGTGGGCACCTGGCGGCCGCCGGACTGCGCGTACCTGATCTTGCCGTCCTCGCCCGCCAGCTGCTTGTTGAGCTGCTGCTCAAGGCCGCCCGCACCCTTGCCGTCGGCGTTGACCCAGCCCAGTATCCCGGCAGCGAGGTCGTGGTTCGGATAGACCCGCTTGCTGCTCGGGTCCGCGAGGACGCCGGCCAGGACGTTCGGGGAGCTGGGGTCCGTGCCCGCCTTCTCGGCGAGGGCGCCGCGCAGGTCCTTGATCTGCTTCCACACCTGGGGGGTCTGGCGGCGGGCGAGCAGGACGTAGCGCGTGTCGGGGGTCTTGAGCTTCTTGGTGAGTTCGGCGGCGTCCTTGCCGAGGATGGGGGCCAGGAGCGCGGCGGCCTGCTCGGGCGCGTCCTTGACCTTCATCTCCTTCGGCGTGAACAGCGTGGGGTCGGCCGTGATGTCGTACGCGTCCACGCTGGCGGCCAGTTCGACGCCGCCGCGATCGGTGATGCGTCCGCGCTCGGCGGCCAGGGTGTGGGTGAAGTAGCGGTTCTTCTCGGCCTTGGCCGCGTACGCGTTCGCGTCGACCGCCTGCACCTGCAGCAGCCGTACGACGAAGGCCAGCATCACCAGCGTCAGACCGAGGCTGACCATGCGCAGCCGGGGCCGCGGGCTGCCCAGGCGGATGGTGCGGGCCTTGGACGGCGCGGGTCGGCGGGCCGCGGGGCGGGCGCCGCCCTGTCCCGGGCGCCGCGGAGCGCCGGGGCGCGCGGGCCTCGCCGGTCCCGGCACCTTGCGCCGCGGGGGTTGACGGTCCGTCACTTGGTCACCTGCCGGATGTCGTCGTGGGGCCGGACTGCGTGGACTGCTCGGTCGTACGCGAGGGGGCGGCCGGTTCGCGGGCGGGCTGAGCGGCCGGCCTCGGCGCGGCGGCCGGGGGCGCGGACACGGGCGCGGGCCGGGGTGCGGGCGGGGGCGGGGCGGGCACGGAGACCGAGGCCGCGGGGGAGGCCACCTCCTGCGGGCGCGGCGCGGGCCGGTGCAGTGCGGAGGGCAGCGCGGCGGCTCCGGGCACGCCGTGCACGGTCCCGTCGGGGTCCAGGAAGGCCGGGTCGCCGCCGGGGACCATGCCGAGCTCGCGGGCGCGGCGCTGCAGGGCGTCCGGCTCGGCGTAGCTGTCCACGTCGCGCTGGAGCTCCTGCTCCTCCTCGGTGAGGTCCTTCGTCTCCTTCTTGAGCTCGCTCAGCTGGAACGAGCCTTCGTTGAGCGAGGAGTTCAGGATGAGGAGCGTGATCAGGCCACCGCCGAGGAGCAGCACGACGAGGAGTACGAAGGGGGTGCGCGCGGCCTGGCTCGGTCCCTGGGGCAGCAGCCGCGCGAGGCGGGCGGCCCTCCCCCGCAGCTCGGGCTTCTTGCTCATGGAGCCTCCTCGCGGACTCTGGTCAGCGGACTGTGCTCATGGGGCCTCGTCGCGGCGCAGAGCTCACCCGACGTCTTCGCGGATGCGCTGCGCGCCCCGCAGCCGTGCGGGGGCCGCCCTGCGGTTCTCGGCGACCTCTTCCTCGGTGGGGAGTTCGGCGCCGCGGGTGAGGAGCTTGAGGCGCGGCTGGTAGCGCTCGGGGACGACGGGCAGCCCGGGCGGCGCCGTCGTCGCGGCACCGGCCGCGAACACCTGCTTGACCAGGCGGTCCTCGAGCGAGTGGTACGACAGGACGGCGATCCGGCCGCCGACCGCGAGCGCCTTGACGGCCGCGGGGATGGACCGCTCCAGGACGCTCAGCTCTCCGTTGACCTCGATGCGCAGGGCCTGGAAGGTGCGCTTGGCGGGGTTGCCCCCGGTGCGCTTGGCGGCCTGCGGCAGGGAGTCGCGGATGAGTTCGACGAGCCGCGCGCTGTTGCTGAACGGCTCCTTCTCGCGCTCGCGCACGATGGCGCTCACGATGCGCTTGGCCTGCTTCTCCTCGCCGTACGCCCGCAGGATCCGCACCAGTTCGCCGGGAGCGTACGTGTTGAGGACCTCGGCGGCGCTGATGCCGGTCGTCTGGTCCATGCGCATATCCAGGGGTGCGTCCTGGGCGTACGCGAACCCCCTGTCCGCCTCGTCGAGTTGCATCGAGGAGACGCCGAGGTCGAAGAGGACGCCCTGGACGCGCGGGACGTCCAGGCGGTCGAGCACGTCGGGGAGTTCGTCGTAGACCGCGTGCACCAGCGTGGCCCGGTCGCCGTACGGCGCCAGGCGCTCGCCGGACAGGCGCAGCGCTTCCTTATCACGGTCGAGGGCGATGAGGCGGGCCGCGGGGAACGTGGCGAGGAGGGCTTCGCTGTGGCCGCCGAGGCCGAGGGTGCAGTCGACGACGACCGCGCCCGGCTCGGCGAGCGCGGGGGCCAACATGTCCAGGCACCGCTGGAGCATCACCGGGACGTGTCGGCTGTTGTCGCTCAAGGGGCCCTCTCAGGTCCGGCGCGGCGTTCGCACGCACTGCCGGGTCCCCGCCCGCTCCATGAAGGGGAATGGCCTGCTGGCGCCGGGGAAGTGGCGTCAGCCGACCGGGAGCGGGAGGAGGCCGAGCCGTACGTACGCGCCGCGCACGTGGGGGGATTCCGGGGAATCTCCGGGATGTTCAGTCCAGCAGGGAGCTGGTCACGCCTCCCGCTTCGCGTCACTTTAGTCCACCGTGTCTCCCGGTCAATCAACCGGCCTGCGCGTCGCAGCGCCGGTCCCGGACGGCGGGCACATCCGACCCGGTCACCCGTTCGGCCGTAGTCGCCGCACTCCTGTGGGTTACCTCACAACAAGAGTCTTTGACGTTCTTTGTCCGCTCTCACAGCGGGCCCAGTCGATCAGTGCGCACTAACGTCATAGCCATGTCGACTTCCGCATCTCCTTCGGGCGCCGCCCCCGTAGAGCCGAACGGCGACATAGTCGTCGGCTCGGTCACCGACCGCCTCGTCGAGGCCAACGAGAGGTACGCCTCCGGATTCACCGATCCGGGCATGGACGCCCGGCCGGTCCTGCACGTCGCCGTGGTCGCCTGCATGGACGCCCGCCTCGACCTGCACGACGCGCTCGGCCTGGAGCTGGGCGACTGCCACACCATCCGCAACGCGGGCGGCGTGGTCACCGACGACGTGATCCGCTCCCTGACCATCAGCCAGCGCGCGCTCGGCACCCGCAGCGTGGTCCTCATCCACCACACCGGCTGCGGCCTGGAGTCCCTCACCGAGGAGTTCCGGCAGGACCTGGAGAACGAGGTCGGGCAGCGGCCGACCTGGGCGGTGGAGTCCTTCCGCGATGTCGACCAGGACGTACGGCAGTCGATGCAGCGCGTGCGGACCTCGCCGTTCCTGCTGCACAACGACGACATTCGCGGATTCGTGTTCGACGTGGCCACCGGGTTGCTGCGGGAGATCCACCCTGCGTGACTGACAAAGGGGCGTAAGACCCGACAAATCGGCGCCAGTTATCCACAGGCGAGTGACACGACCCGCCATGCCCAACAACAATGCGGGGGTGGCATCACGCGGAACCACACGCGGGGTGTCCGGGTATTCGGGGTGGACCGGGCCGCGCGTGAGCGATCGGCCCGGAGAACGGGCCGAGGAGGGCCGGGTGACGACCTATGACGATCGAGCGAGCCTCACTGATCTGACCACGACCGCGGAGCGGGTGCGCGCGTCGGTGGAGGGTGTGATCGAGGGCAAGCCAGAGGTCGTACGGCTTTCGCTGACCGTGCTCCTCGCGGAGGGGCACCTGCTGATCGAAGACGTGCCGGGCGTGGGCAAGACCATGCTCGCCAAGGCGCTCGCGCGGTCCATCGACTGCTCGGTGCGGCGGATCCAGTTCACGCCGGACCTGCTGCCTTCGGACATCACCGGTGTGTCGATCTTCGACCAGCAGCGCAGGGACTTCGAGTTCAAGCCGGGCGCGATCTTCGCCCAGATCGTGATCGGCGACGAGATCAACCGTGCGTCTCCGAAGACGCAGTCCGCGCTCCTGGAGTCCATGGAGGAGCGCCAGGTCACCATCGACGGGCAGACGTACGAACTGCCCAGCCCCTTCATGGTGGTGGCCACGCAGAACCCCGTCGAGATGGAGGGGACCTATCCCCTGCCCGAGGCGCAGCGCGACCGCTTCATGGCGCGGGTCTCGATCGGCTATCCCAACCCGGAGGCCGAGCTGCAGATGCTGGACGTCCACGGCGGCGTCTCGCCCCTCGACGACCTCCAGCCGGTGGCGCACGCCCACGACATCGTGAAGCTCATCGACGCGGTGCGCACCGTCCATGTCGCCGATTCCGTGCGGCGGTACGCGGTGGACCTGGTCGCGGCGACCCGCAACCACCCCGACCTGAGACTCGGGGCCTCACCGCGCGCCACGCTGCACCTGCTGCGCGCCGCCAAGGCCTCCGCCGCGCTCAGCGGCCGCGAGTTCGCCCTCCCCGACGACGTGCAGGCGCTCGCCGTCGCGGTCCTCGCACACCGCCTGCTGCCCACCGCGCAGGCCCAGTTGAACCGGCGTACGGCCGAATCGGTTGTCCTGGAGATCCTGCAGCGCACCCCGGTCCCCGCCGCCGCACAGCCCAGCAACGGCTACTACGGACAGCAGCCGCCCGGCGCCCGGAGGCTGTGATGACGGCCGGGGGGAGGCCGGCGGCCGACGCCGAGGAGGACAAGGGCGGGCTGCGCACGGCCCTCGCGGGCCTGACCACACGCGGACGTTCCTTCCTGGCGGCCGGTATCGCCGCCGCCGTCTGCGCCTATGTCCTTGGCCAGGGCGATCTGCTGCGCGTCGGGCTGCTGCTCGCCGTGCTGCCGCTGGTCTGCGCCACCGTGCTCTTCCGCACCCGCTACCGCGTCGCGGGCAGCCGCAGGCTCTCCCCCGCGCGCGTGCCCGCCGGTTCGGAAGCCCGCGTCCACCTGCGGATGGACAACGTCTCGCGGCTGCCCACGGGCCTGCTCATGCTCCAGGACCGGGTGCCCTACGTGCTCGGGCCGCGGCCCCGCTTCGTGCTCGACCGGGTCGAGGCGGGCGGCCGCCGCGAGGTGTCCTACCGCGTCCGCTCCGACCTGCGCGGACGCTATCCGCTGGGGCCCCTGCAGCTGCGCCTGACGGACCCCTTCGGGATGTGCGAACTGACCCGCTCCTTCTCCACGTACGACACCCTGACGGTCATCCCGCAGGTGGAGCCGCTGCCCGCGGTACGGCTCACGGGCGAGGCCAAGGGGTACGGCGACGGGCGCAACCGCTCGCTCGCCCTGGCCGGCGAGGACGACGTCATCCCGCGCGGCTACCGCCACGGCGACGACCTGCGCCGCGTCCACTGGCGCTCCACCGCGCGCTACGGAGAGCTGATGGTGCGCCGCGAGGAGCAGCCGCAGCGGGCCCGCTGCACGGTCCTCCTGGACACCCGGAGCATCGGCTTCCGGGGGGCGGGGCCCGACTCCGCCTTCGAGTGGGCGGTGTCCGGCACCGCGTCCGCCCTGGTGCACATGCTCGAACGGGGCTTCTCGGTGCGCCTGTTGACCGACACGGGCACCTCCGTGCCGGGCGAGGGCTCGGACGGCTTCGCGGGCGCGAGCCAGGAGTCGGCGGACGCGGCCGGGCTGATGATGGACACCCTCGCGGTGATCGACCACTCGGACGGCGCCGGGCTCTCCCGGGCGTACGACGTGCTGCGCGGCGGGAACGAGGGTCTCCTTGTCGCCTTCCTCGGCGACCTCGACGAGGAACAGGCGGCGGTGGCCGCCAAGATGCGCCAGCGCAGCGGCTCCGCGGTCGCCTTCGTCCTGGACAGCGCGGGCTGGGCGCAGGGTCCCGGCGGCCTGGTGTCCGACGCGGGCGACGCGCGCGTGCGGATGCTGCGCGAGGCGGGCTGGACGGCCCTCGCCGTACCGCCGGGGGCGGGCCTCGGCGACCTGTGGCGGCAGGCGGACCACGCGCGCACGAGCGCGGGCCCCGCGCCCGCTGCGGGGACGACCACCGGGGGCTGGGGATGAACGGGCGGGACGGCGCCAGTACACGTACGACAGTGGGGGGACGGTCATGAGTGGGCGCGCGCGACTCGCGCTGTGTGCCACCGCGGCCACGCTGATGGCATCGGGCGCGCTGCTGCCGCTCGTCGATCCTGCGACGTGGTTCCTGCAGGCGGTGATCCTGCTCGCGCTGCAGAGCGGGGTGGGCGCGCTGGCCCGGCGGATCCCGCTGGCCCGGCCGGTCACCGTGGTGGTGCAGGCAGTGGTGACGCTGCTGCTGCTCACCCTGGTCTTCGCCCGCGAGCAGGCCATCGCGGGGGTGCTTCCTGGCCCGGACGTGTTCCGCAGGTTCAGCCTCCTCCTGGAGGCGGGCGGCGAGGACGTCGGGCGGTATGCGATCCCGGCGCCGCTCAGCGACGGCATCCGGCTGATGCTGGTCGGCGGCGTCCTGGTGATCGGCCTCGCGGTGGACGCGCTGGCGGTGACGTTCCGCACGGCGGCCCCCGCCGGGCTGCCGCTGCTCGCGCTGTACTCGGTCGCGGCCGGGCTCTCCGGAGACGGCGCCGGGTGGCTGTGGTTCCTGCTCGCGGCCGCCGGCTATCTGCTGCTGCTCCTGGCCGAGGGACGCGACCGGCTCTCCCAGTGGGGCCGGGTCTTCGGAGGCGCGGCGCGGGCACCGGGGCGGGTCTCCGGCGGCCTGGAGAGCAATACGGGAGTGATCGCGCCGGTCCGCACGGGACGCCGCATAGGCGCCCTCGCCCTGGGCATCGCCCTGGTGGTGCCGCTGGCCCTGCCCGCCCTCGACGGCGGCCTCCTGGACGGCTCGGGCGGCCCCGGTGGCGGCGGCGGAGGCAGCGGCGGCACGATCTCCGCCGTCAATCCGCTGGTCGCGCTCCAGGACAGCCTGAACCAGCCGGAGGACCGCGAGGTCATCTCGTACCGCACGAACGCCAAGCAGACCGACGAGATGTATCTGCGGATCGTCTCGCTGGACCAGTTCGACGGGACGACCTGGAAGACGACCGTCCGCAGCATCGAGGACGTGCCGTCGCCGCTTCCCGACCCCCGCGGGCTCAGCCCGGACGTGCGCAGGTCCGAGGTCCAGACGAACATCTCGGCGGCGGAGAGCTACGCACAGAACTGGCTGCCCATGCCGTTCCCCGCGAGCCGGGTGGAGATCGAGGGCCGCTGGCGGTACGAGCCGGTGGGCCGCGCCCTGGTCGGTGACCGGGGCCAGACGACCCGCGGCGCGCAGTACCAGGTCAACAGCCTGGTCGTGGAGCCCACGGCCGAGCAGCTCGCGAACGCGCCCGCGCCCCCCGCGGACCTGGCCCGCGAGTTCACCAAGGTGCCCGACTCGCTGCCCGGCGTGGTCGCGACCACGGCCCGCAAGGTCACCAAGGGTGCCGCCAATCCGTACGAGCAGGCGGTCAAGCTCCAGAACTACTTCGCGTCGGACGGCGGGTTCACGTACAACACCCAGGTGCGGGCGGGCAGCGGTCCCGCCGCGATCGCCCGCTTCCTGCAGCAGAAGGAAGGCTTCTGCGTCCACTTCTCCTTCGCGATGGCCTCGATGGCGCGGACGCTGGGGATCCCGGCCCGGGTCGCGGTCGGTTTCACACCGGGGTCCGCACAGGCCGACGGCACCATGTCGGTCGGCCTGCGGGACGCGCACGCCTGGCCCGAGCTGTACTTCGAGGGCGTGGGCTGGACCCGCTTCGAGCCGACGCCGACCCGTGGCTCGGTGCCCGAGTACACCCGTTCCGATGTGCCGTCGGGCGGCACGAGCGACCCGGACACCCCGGAGCCCTCGACCTCGTCCGAGCCGTCCACGGCGCCGTCGGCGTCCGACAGCTGCCCGCCCGACATGCGCAAGCAGGACGGCTGCGCGAGCGCGGCGCCGCAGGTCGCGGCCGGTTCGGGCGGTGACGGGCCGCCTCTTGCGATGATCGTGGGCGTGTCCCTCGCGGCGCTCGTGGTCCTCACGGTGCCCTTCCTGCCACTGCTGTGGCGGACCAGGACGCGGGCCGTGCGCCTGGGATCGGCGGGCCGCACCGACGCGGACGCGGCGGCGCGGACACTGGCGATCTGGCTCGAAGTGACCGATACGGCCTGGGATCACGGCATTCCGCCCGACGAGTCACAGACCCCCAGGAAGGCCGCCGCGCGGATCGTCCGCATCGGGCAGCTGACCGCCGCTCCCGCGGAGGCCGTCCATCGGGTGGCGGCCGCGGTGGAGCAGGTCCTCTACGCGCCACGGCCGCAGCCCGCGGCGGGTCTGTCCGACGACGTACGGCGTGTACGCGACGGACTGCGGGCCTCGGCCGGCCGGACCGCCAGGCTGCGGGCGACGCTCGCTCCGCGTTCGGCCGCTCGGGTGGCGTGGGCGGCATCGGACCGCTGGTCGGCGTTGAGCACGCGCTGGCGCGAGTGGATCGCCAAGCGGTGGGCGGCGCTGGCGCGCAGGACGTCGCGGCAGGCCGAGGCCGGGCAGCAGGGCTGAGGAAGCGCGGGGCCTGACCGGTTCCGGCCGCGCCGCGGGGCTTGTCCCGGTGGCGCGGCCGGGCCCCTGCGGGACCAGCCGTGCGCGGGACATGCGAAGACATGTGTGAGGGGTGTGCCCCCCCGGGCGGGCACCCCACACACAAATCATTAGGGTGCCTAAACAAGTACAGGCTAATATAAAAAACATAAACAGCCCACCACAAATGTAGTGTAAATATAAGTGG
>NZ_JBHYJI010000092.1:0-23310 GCF_042740435.1 Streptomyces sp. NPDC059002
GTCCTCATATCCCCCGCGTCAATTCCCCGTCCGTATATTGGTTTTTGTGTTTTTCTGTTGGGTTTAACAGAAACGGGGGGTTTCGTTGGCCCTGGGCAGACGCCCGGAGCCGTCGGCTCCCGCGGCCACGACATACCGAGCGGCATACGCAGCGAAACACCGAGCGACACGTACGGCGCCACGCACGGCGCCACGGACAAGGAAGGCCGCACACCGATGACCCGGGTGCTGGTGGTGGAGGACGACGCGCAGCTCGTACGGGCTCTCGTGATCAATCTGCAGGCGCGCAAGTACGCCGTCGACGCGGCCCCCGACGGAGCCACCGCGCTCCGCCTCGCCGCCGCCCGGCAGCCCGATGTCATCGTCCTCGACCTGGGCCTGCCGGACATGGACGGCATCGACGTGCTCAAGGGCCTGCGCGGCTGGACCCGCGTCCCGGTCCTCGTGCTGACCGCCCGGCGCGCCTCCGACGAGAAGGTCACCGCGCTCGACGCGGGGGCGGACGACTACATCACCAAACCGTTCAGCATGGACGAGCTGCTCGCCAGACTGCGCGCCGCCGTCCGCCGCACCGAGTCCGCCCCGGCCGCCAGGGAGACCGTGGTGGTCACCACCGACGACTTCTCCGTCGACCTGGTGGCCAAGAAGGTCACCCGGCGCGGCCACGACATACGGCTGACCCCGACGGAGTGGCAGCTCCTCGAAATACTGATCTGCAATCCAGGACGGCTCATCACCCAGCGGCAGCTGCTGCTCGACGTGTGGGGTCCGTCCTACGGCACCAAGACCAACTATCTCCGGGTCTACATGGCCCAGTTGCGACGCAAGCTCGAAGCGGACCCCTCCCATCCCCGGTATCTCATCACGGAGCCGGGCATGGGGTACCGCTTCGAGAGCTGACGACCCGGCGGACGGATTCAAGGACCCATGGCACGCGGCACACTCCGGATCTATCTCGGTGCGGCACCGGGCGTCGGCAAGACGTACGCGATGCTGTCCGAGGCACACCGTCGCGTCGAGCGCGGCACCGACTGCGTGGTGGCCTTCGTGGAACACCACGACAGGCCCCGCACCGAGGTCATGCTGCACGGCCTTGAGACGATCCCGCGCAAGGAACTCGAGTACCGCGGCTCGGTCTTCACCGAGATGGACCTCGACGCGGTCCTGGCCCGCCGCCCCGCCGTCGCCCTCGTCGACGAACTCCCGCACACCAACATCCCGGGATCGCGCAACGCCAAGCGCTGGCAGGACGTCGAGGAACTCCTCGCGGCCGGCATCGACGTCGTCTCCACGGCCAACATCCAGCACCTGGAATCCCTCGGCGACGTCGTCGAGTCCATCACCGGCGTGCGGCAGAAGGAGACCGTCCCGGACGACGTGGTGCGCCGCGCCGACCAGATCGAGCTGGTCGACATGTCGCCCCAGGCGCTGCGCCGCCGCATGGCGCACGGCAACATCTACAAGCCCGACAAGGTCGACGCGGCCCTGTCCAAGTACTTCCGGCCCGGCAACCTCACCGCCCTGCGGGAACTCGCCCTCCTGTGGACCGCCGACCGCGTCGACGAGTACCTCACCGAGTACCGCGCCGAGCACCGCGTCAAGAAGATCTGGGGCTCCCGCGAACGCATCGTCGTCGGACTGACCGGCGGCTCCGAGGGCAGCACCCTGCTGCGCCGCGCGGCCCGTCTCGCGGAGAAGGGCGCGGGCGGCGAGGTCCTCGCCGTCTACATCTCCCGCAGCGACGGCCTCAGTTCGGCGTCGCCCAAGGAACTCGCCGTCCAGCGCACCCTCGTCGAAGACCTCGGCGGCACCTTCCACCACGTCATAGGGGAGGACATACCGTCCGCGCTGCTCGACTTCGCGCGCGGCGTCAACGCCACCCAGATCGTCCTCGGCGTCTCACGCCGCAAGACCTGGCAGTACGTCTTCGGGCCCGGCGTCGGCGCGACCGCCGCCCGCGACTCGGGCCCCGACCTCGATGTCCACCTCGTCACGCACGACGCGGTCGGCACCGGGCGCGGACTCCCGGTGGCCAGGAGCGCCAGGCTCGGCCGCACCCGGAGCCTGAGCGGCTGGCTGATCGGTGTCGCGGGCCCGATGCTGCTCACCTATGTGCTCAGCTCCTGGGCGCCCGGCGTGGGCCTCGCCAACGACATGCTGCTGTATCTGTCGCTGACCGTGGCGGCCGCGCTGCTCGGCGGCGCCTGGCCGGCCCTCGCCTCGGCGGCCTTCGGCTCCCTGCTCCTGAACTGGTACTTCACGCCGCCCATCGGGAAGTTGACCATCAACGACCCGAAGAACATCGTCGCCCTCGCCATCTTCATAGGGGTCGCCGTGGCGGTCGCCTCGGTCGTCGACCTCGCGGCCCGGCGCACCGCCCAGGCCGCCCGGCTGCGCGCCGAGTCGGAGATCCTCTCCTTCCTCGCGGGCAGCGTGCTGCGCGGCGAGACCAGCCTGGAGGCCCTCCTGGAACGGGTCCGCGAGACCTTCGCCATGGAGTCCGTCGCCCTCCTGGAGCGCGAGAGCGACGTGGACCCCTGGACCTGCGCGGGACGGGTCGGCGCGGGCGGCCCGCTCGGCCGCCCCGAGGACGCCGACGTCGACATGCCCGTCGGCGACCACATGGCCCTCGCGCTCTCGGGACGGGTCCTGCCCGCCGAGGACCGGCGCGTGCTCGCCGCGTTCGCCGCGCAGGCCGCCGTCGTCCTGGACCGCCAACGGCTCCAGGGCGAGGCCAAGGAGGCCCGCGCCCTCGCCGAGGGCAACCGCATCCGCACCGCGCTGCTCGCCGCCGTCAGCCATGACCTTCGTACGCCGCTCGCGGGCATCAAGGCCGCGGTCACCTCGCTGCGTTCGGAGGACGTGGAGTGGTCCGAGGAGGACGAGGCGGAACTCCTCGAAGGCATCGAGGACGGCGCGGACCGGCTGGAGCACCTCGTGGGCAACCTCCTCGACATGTCCCGCCTCCAGACCGGCACGGTGTCCCCGCTGATCCGCGAGATCGACCTGGACGAAGTGGTGCCGATGGCGCTCGGCGGCGTACCGGAGGACAGCGTCGACCTGGACATCCCGGAGAACCTGCCGATGGTCACCGTCGACAAGGGCCTGCTCGAACGCGCGGTCGCCAACGTCGTCGAGAACGCCGTGAAGTACAGCCCCGACGGATCCCGCGTCCTGGTCTCCGCCAGCGCCATCGGCGAGCACGTGGAACTGCGTGTGGTGGACCGCGGCCCCGGCGTCCCCGACGAGGCGAAGGACCGGATCTTCGAGCCGTTCCAGCGCTACGGCGACGCCCCGCGCGGCGCGGGCGTCGGCCTCGGTCTCGCGGTCGCCCGCGGCTTCACGGAGTCGATGGACGGCACGCTCACCGCCGAGGACACCCCAGGTGGCGGGCTCACGATGGCCCTCACCCTGCGGGCGGCTCCCAGCGGTGCTCCCGGCGGGGAGAGATAATTTCCCGCCTGCCCGGAATTCGGGTGCGGCCCCGTTCGTTCGCGGTACGAGGCATCCGAAGGGGCCGCTGAGGCGGGGATGAGGAGTGGGACATGAGTGATGCGGTGACCGCGCAGGTCGTGGTGGTCGGGGGCGGGCCCGTGGGCCTGCTGATCGCCGCGGAGCTGGGAGCCTTCGGCGTGGACACCGTGGTCTGTGAGGCCCGCTCGACGGTGTCCGACGCCCCGAAGGCCAACACCCTGCACGCGCGCACGGTCCAGTCGCTGACCCGGCGCGGATACCTGGACGCCCCGGCCGCGGGCGCGGCGAGCGAGCGGCCGTTCCACTTCGCGGGGATGCCGGGCCTGACGATGACGTCCCCCGCGGGCGAGCCCGAGCCGTTGATGAAGCGGCTGCAGGCCGACCTGGAGCGGTCCTTCGAGGCCCTCGCGCGCGAGCGGGGCGTGCGCGTGCTGCGCGGCCACCGCGTCGTGCGGGTACGGCAGGACGCGGACGGGGTCGTCGCGAGCGCCGAAGGCCCGGACGGGCCCACGGAGTTGCGGGCGGAGTATCTGGTGGGCGCCGACGGCCCGCGCGGCGTGGTGCGCACGGAGGCGGGCATGGGGTCGGAGACCTTCCCCGCGACGGTGGCGGCCCTGATGGGCCTGGTGCGGCTGCGGGACCCGGAGGCGCTGCCACCGGGCTGGCACATGACGCGCCGCGGCTGGGTCGTCTCCCGTGACACCCCGGAGGGCCTGCGCCTGGTGCGCACGGTCAACTGCTCGGGGGAGCACCCCGACCGGCGTGTGCCGGTCACGCTGGAGGAGCTGGCGGCCGAGGTGTCCCTGATAGCGGGGCACGAGGTCGCTTTCACCGAGGGGCGGCACCTGACGCGGTTCAGCGACTTCACCCGGATCGCCGACAGCTTCCGCGCGGGCCGCGTCTTCCTCGCGGGGGACGCCGCCCACCTCCATTTCCCCATCGGCGGGCAGGGGTTGAGCACCGGTCTCCTCGACGCGCTCAATCTCGCCTGGAAGCTCGCCCTCGCGGTGCGGGGGAGCGCGGGCAAGGACCTCCTGGACACCTACGACCTGGAGCGCCGCCCCGCCGCGCGCCGCGTGGTGGACAACACCCGGGCCCAACTGGCCCTGATGCGCCCCGAAGCGGGCCTCGACCCGCTGCGCACGCTCGTCACCGACCTCCTGGCCGACCCCGCGCACCACGGATATCTGGCGGGCCTGATCAGCGCGCAGGACACGCGGTACGTGGCGCGTTCGGTGAGCGGCTCGCAGTGGGAGGGGCGGTTCCTGGACAACACGGCACTCACGACGCCCACGGGTCCGCAGGACGTCATCGGCCTGCTGCGGGACGGCCGCCCGACGCTGCTGCTCACCGGCGCGGCGGCCGACCGGTACGCGACGGCGGCCGCCGCCTGGTCCCCCGTGCTGCGCACGGTGCGCGTGGCGGCCGGATCGGCGCTGCCCTGCGAGGCGTTGCTGGTGCGGCCCGACGGATATCTGGCCTGGGCGCAGGACGGCGACGATCTGACCGAGACGCTGCGGACGTGGTTCGGTGAGCCGTGCTGAGGCGGACCGCGCCGATACGGACCGCACCGATACGGACCGCGCCGAGGACCGCACCGATACGGACCACGCCGAGGACCACGCCGCCGCGGGCCGCGCGGGGCGGCCCGTCGGCGACCGTGCGGTCAGATCAGGGCGTGCTCCGGGCCGGACCCGGACCCCGGGCCGGACGCGCTCTCCACAGCGGCGTCGGACTCCGCCCCGGGGCTCGGCGCGGGGTCGGGCTCGGTGTCGGCATCGCCGTCGGAATCGGCGCTGGGCTCGGGGAGTTCCGCGTGCACCCGCGCCCCGCGGTCCGGCGCGAGGTCGAGGGAGGCCAGCACGGAGGGCAGCACGATGCTGGGCAGCAGATGCCGCATGAGGGCGGCCACCTGCTCGCCCAAGTCCCGGTAGTCGCTGGTGACTTCGGACATGGACTGCATACCGGCGAAGCTGCCGACGACGACCGCGGCGGTCTCCGCGGTCCGCACGTGCGGCAGCAGCTCGCCCTGCGCCTTGGCGGCTTCGAGGAGGCCCTCGATGGCCGTGACCCAGCGGTTGAACGCACCGCTGCGGTCCAGGCCGCGCGCCTGCTGGTTCATGGAGAGCCGCACCCCGGCCCGGACCATCGGGCTGGTCTGCAGCAAGTAGCCGTGCAGGGCCACGACATCGATGAGTTCCTGGACCTGGCACGCGCGCCCGGGGACGGAGATCGAGCGGTTCTGTTCGGCCAGTACGCCGTGGGCCAGGTCTTCCTTGGACTGGAAGTGGAAGTAGAGCGCTCCCTTGGTGACCCCGGCCACTCTGAGGATCTCGGTGATGGTGGCGGCCTCGTAACCGTGCTCCTCGAAGACCTTCGCCGCGGCCTCGAGAATGACGCGACGCGTCCGGATCGCCCGTGCCTGCTTGGCCACGCGGCCCCTCCATAACTGTGCGGTGGTTTGAGCAGAAGTCCAGGGTCAGTCATGCCCTGGCAAAGAAACCACCAAGTCTGTATTTTAATCTGGGACAGGGAAACATTACCGCTCGGCCAGTCCATGGACATACCTATGGGGGGATCATGGCCCAGACATCTCTGGCTGCTGACCTCGTACTTCCCGCGGCACCCGACGCCGGAGCATCGACACTCGGCTTCGTGCACAGGGCAAGACTCACGGACGCCTTTCCCGTGAGCTGGATACGGACCGGACAGGACCGCTTCTCGGTCGCCGTCCGGCTGCCGCACGACCATCCGTTCTTCGCCCCCGTGCGCGGGGGCCACGACCCGTTGCTGATCGCCGAGACCCTGCGGCAGGCGGTCGCCCTCGTGTCGCACGCGGCCTACGACGTGCCGCTCGACCACGCCTTCTCGCTGACGTCGCTGCGCTACGACTGTGTTCCCGACCGGCTCGACGTGGGCGACTGGCCGGTCGCGGTCGACGTCGAGCTGATCTGTGCCCCGGTGGGCCGCCGCAGGGGCGGACTGACCCAGCTGGACGTCGAGTTGGCGATCCGGCACGCGGGTCATGTGGTGGCCACGGGCGAGATAGCCGTCCGGATCATCACGGCCGCGGCGTACCGGAGGCTGCGCGGGGAGATGACGGGGCACACCTACGCGCGTCCGGCCGCGCCGCCCGTGCCGGCCGCTCTCGTGGGGCGCGCCGACACCGGCGACGTGCTGCTGGCCGCCACCGCGCACCCGCACAGCTGGGAGCTGCGGGTGGACACGAGCCATCCCACGCTCTTCCAGGGCCCGAAGGACCATGTGCCGGGCATGGTGCTGCTGGAGGCGGCCCGGCAGGCGGCACAGGCCACCAGTGAACCGGAGTCCTTCATTCCGTACGCCTGTGACGTCTCGTTCGACAACTACGCGGAGTTCGGCGTTCCGTGCCTCATCGAGGCACGGCCGCTGCCCGACCTCTCCGCGAGCGGCGCCGCCGTCCGGGTGACCGGACACCAGGAGGGCCGGGCGGTGTTCCGCGCAGATCTGCGCGACCGCACCGCGGTGCCGCTCGGCGCCGACCGCTGACGGGGGCATGCGATGACGATTCTGGTGACCGGTGCGACCGGCACGGTGGGCCGCGAGGTGGTGCGCCGCATCGACGGACGCCTGCCGGTGCGGATCCTGGCCCGCACTCCGCGACGCGTCGACGGCGCGGGCCCGTCGGCCGAGATCGTCGAGGGCGACTACGCCGACCCGGACTCGCTGGCCCGCGCGCTGCGCGGCGTCCGCACGGCCTTCGTGGTCACCAACGACGTCGGCGGTGACGACGACGCCCGCTTCGTACGGGCCGCGGCCGCGGCCGGGGTGCGACACCTGGTGAAGCTGTCCGCGGCCGCCGTCGAGGATCCGTGCGCGGACGACCTCATCACCCGCTGGCAGCGCGGCAACGAGGACCTCATCCGCGACAGCGGCCTCGACTGGACGTTCCTGCGGCCCCGTTCGTTCATGTCCAACAGCCTCGGCTGGGCGTCGTCGATCCGCGCCGAGGGTGTGGTGCGCGGTCTGTACGGCGCGTCCGCCAACGCCTGTGTCGATCCGCGCGACATCGCCGAGGTCGCCCTGCGCGCGCTGACCGAGGACGGGCACGCGGGCCGGTCCTACATCCTGACGGGCCCCGGGGCGATCAGCGCGGTCGACCAGACCGCGGAGCTGTCCCGGGTGCTCGGCGTGCCGCTGGCCTTCGTGGAGCTGACGCCGTCCGAGCAGCGCGAGCGCTACCTCGCCCGCTATCCGGAACCGCTCGCCGAGGCCCTCATGCAGAGCGCGCGGCGCCAGGGGGACGGGGCCAAGGCGCGGGTGACGCCCGTGGTCGAGGAGGTGACGGGGCGTCCGGCCCGCCCGTTCGCCGACTGGGCCGCCGACCACGCGGCGGCCTTCGCCGTCCCCGCGCGCACTTCGGGCGGCTAGCGCCCCTCCCGCGGCGCTCACCGTTCGCAGCCGGCTTCGGCGAGCGGGGCGGGGCGCCGCGGGGGCGGCGTGCAGCAGTCGTCGGCCGTGACCGCGGTGCCGCTGGGATCCAGCGTCTCGAGCACGCGCGGCGCGGCCAGTTGGGGAAGGAGGAGCTGCCACAGGCGGGCGATCGAGGACCGCGCGAGCCATGTCTTGTCGTCCCCGCTCAGCACCACGAGGCCGATGGTCGCGGCCACCAGGGTGGGGGTCACCGCCTCCACGGAGTGGTCCGTGCCCAGGCTGCCCTCGTCGGCGGCCCTGCGGAGCAGGCGCGCGACGCAGTCCTGCCACTCCTGGCGGAGATTGCGGCGCGGGGTGCGCGTGATGTCGCGGCTGAGCTGGAGCCCGGCGCGTACCACCACGTCCTGACGCAGCAGCGAGCCGAAGCCGTGCGAGAGATCCACCAGGGCCTGCAGCGCGTTTCCCGGGTCCTCGTAGGTCGCGCCGTGCAGGGTGAGGGCCGCTTCGTTCTCCACCGCCTGGGCCACGGCCTCCTTGTTGTCGAAGTGGAAGTGCAGGGCGCCGGTGCTGACCCCGGCTCCCGCGCTGATCTCCACCAGGCGTGCCTGGGTATATCCATGCCGCTCGAACTGCACCGCTGCCGAGTGGATCAGCGCATGGCGGGTGCGTGCGGCCCGCTCCTGTTTACTCACCGTGACTCCCGAGACAGAACTTCTCCCCCTCAGTGGATATATCAAACCAACGTCCCGGTTTTCTGGGTAGCGGTATGACAGAATCTTCTTGTCGACCGACCGGATTGCGTGGTGTGCGCCAGGCCGGAGACCATCCAGTGTGGCTGGAACGTGCCAGATGGAACCAGCGTGCAGCATAAGGGAAGTTGGGGTGGGGGAGGATGCAGGGACCGGTCATGGTTGGCGCGGATTTTACGGTTTCCCTGGTTAGGTAAAAGATTCTACAAACCGGCGTACCGGTTTGTAAAATGTGGCGATGGGTGACTCGCGAGGTGCTCTACTAGGCAGTCGGCACGAACCATCCCCCGGCGTGCCGACGGGCCGACCGCGGAAACGACCGCGGTCGGCCTCCCACTCTCCGCTCCGCGTTCGCGGCCTCCGATGCCCTTCCGCCCTGCGACGCCCCGCGCCGACGAGCGCACAGGGCCGCAGTCCGAAACGACTTCGAGGAAGCGGATGAAACGCGCTCTTGCCCGTACCTTCCAGTCCCTGACGGTGCGCAACTTCCGGCTGTTCGCGGCCGGACAGCTCGTCTCCGTCGCCGGAACCTGGATGATGGTCGTCGCCCAGGACTGGCTGGTGCTGTCCCTGACCGACGACTCGGCCACCGCCCTCGGCACCGTCACCGCCCTGCAGTTCGCCCCGCTGCTGCTCCTCACCCTCTACGCGGGCGGCCTCGCCGACCGTTACGACAAGCGCAGGCTGCTGATGGCGGCGAACCTCGTCTCCGGCGTCCTCGCGCTGCTGCTCGCCCTGCTGGTGCTCGCGGGGCAGGTACAGGTGTGGCACATCTACCTCTTCGCGCTCGGCCTCGGCACCGTGAACGCCGTCGAGGTGCCCACCCGCATGGCGTTCGTCAGCGAGCTCGTCGGGGCGGAACTGCTGCCCAACGCCTCGGCGCTGAGCGCCGCGTACTTCAACATCGCCCGGGTCCTCGGACCGGCCGTGGCCGGTCTCCTCATCGGCTGGTTCGGCACCGCCACCGTGATGCTGGTCAACGCCGTGAGCTATCTGGCCACGGTGGCGGGACTGCGGCTCATACGCCCCGGCGAACTCCACCGCGGCAAGGAACGACCAGGCCGCGCCCGGGTCGCCGACGGGCTCCGCCATCTCGTAGCGCGGAAGGATCTGCTGTCGGTCATGGTGCTCGTGGCGGTGATCGGTCTGGCCGGATTCAACTTCCAGCTCACCCTGCCGCTGCTCGCCAAGACGGTCTTCCACGCCGACGCCGCCGCATTCGGCCTGCTCACGACGGCGTTCGCGGCGGGCGCGCTCCTCGCGGCCCTCGTCACGACGCTGCGCAGGGGCAGGCCGCCGCTCCTTCTGGTCATCGGGGCCGCCCTGGGCTTCGGCGTCCTTGAGCTGCTCACCGGCTTCGCCCCCACGTACGCGAGCGCCGCCGCGCTGCTGCTGTGCACGGGCTTCGGCTCGATGTACTTCGCGCAGGCGGCCAACCACCGCATCCAGCTGGGCAGCGACCCCGCCTACCGGGGCCGGGTCATGGCGCTGTACACCCTGGTCTTCCAGGGCACCACACCACTGGGCGCCCTGCTGGTGGGCTGGCTCAGCAACACCTGGGGGGCCAGGTCAGGACTTGTCGTCGGCGGCGCCGTCTCGCTGCTCGCCGCCCTCGGGGTGCTCGCCGTGCACCGCGGCGGGAGCGTGCCGGCTCCCGCCGAAGAGCCGCACGGCGAGCACCCCGGACTCAGCGACGGGCGAGGGCGGGTGCCGGTGCCGAGCCCACGATCTCGCGATGGATCTCCAGCGTCGCCGTCGAGCGATTGAGCGTGATGTAGTGCAGCCCCGGGGCGCCCTCGGCCAGCAGCCGCCGGGCCATCCCGGTGGCGTGCTCGACACCGATGCGGTGCCCGTCGGCGGGGTTGGCGCGGGCCGCCTCCAGGCGCTCGGCCAAGCTGTGGGGGAAGCCGGCGCCGCTCAGTTCCGCGAAGCGGCGGATCTGGCGGACATCGGTGGCGGGCATGATCTCCGGGATGATCGGGGTGGTGCAGCCCGCCGCCGCGACCCGGTCCCGCAGCCGCAGATAGTGCTCCACGTCGAAGAACATCTGCGTGATCGCGTAGTCCGCGCCCGCCCGGCACTTGGCGACGAAGTGCCGGATGTCGTCGTCCCAGTCGGCCGAGCGGGGATGCCGCTCGGGGAAGGCCGCGACGCCGACGCTGAAGTCACCCATGGCGCGCACCAGGGAGACCAGTTCGTGGGCGTGCGTGAACCCTTGCGGGTGCGCCGTCCACGGTGCGTTCGGATCGCCCGGCGGATCGCCGCGCAGCGCCAGCACATCGCGTACGCCCGCGTCCGCGTACTGCCCGATGATGTGGCGCAGTTCGGCGACGGAGTGGCCGACCGCGGTGAGATGGGCGACCGGGCGCAGCGTCGTCTCGGCGGCGATGCGCCGGGTCACCGCGACGGTGCGGTCCCGTGAGGACCCGCCCGCGCCGTAGGTGACGGAGACGAACGACGGCGCGAGCGCCTCGATCCGGCGGATGGCGTTCCACAGGGTGCGCTCGCCGGCGTCGGTCTTCGGCGGGAAGAACTCGAACGAGTACGTGGGCCGCCCGTCGGCCAGCAGTTCGCGCACTGTGCTCATGACCGTCTCCTCTGGTTGTCCGGGGTCCTGCGCGCCGCGGCGCGCTCAGAGCCCTGCTTCGCGCAGCCGCGGCTCGATGTCCCGCGCCGCCTGTGGACCGTAGGCCTGCTCGAGCCGGGTGAGCAGGTCGGCCGCGGACAGTTTGTACTCCTGGGTGCCGACGGATTCCAGGACCACGGTGGCCATGGCGCAGCCCAGTTGGGCGGCGCGCTCCAGCGGCCACTGCCAGGCGACCCCGGCGAGGAATCCCGCGCGGAAGGCGTCGCCGACACCGGTGGGTTCGACCTCGTCGGCGGTGCCGACCGCGGGCACCCGCAGCGGCGGCTTTCCGGCGCGTGAGATCACCACGCCCTGGGCGCCGAGGGTGGTGACCCACGCGCCGACCCGGCCGAGCAGCTCCTCCTCGCTCGCTCCGGTGCGTTCCCGCAGCAGCGCGGACTCGTACTGGTTGGTGAACAACCAGCGGGCGCCGTCCACGAGTTGGCGGGCCTGCTCCCCGTCGAGACGGGCCAGCTGCTGGGAGGGGTCGGCGGCGAAGTCGATGCCCAGGGTGCGGCACTCCTGGGTGTGCCGCACCATCGCGTCGGGGTCGTTGGGCGCGACGACCACCAGATCGAGGCCGCCCCGCTGCCGGGCGATCGGGGCCAGGTCGATCTCCCGCGCCTCGGCCATCGCCCCGGCGTAGAACGTGGCGATCTGGTTGTGATCGGCGTCCGTGGTGCACACGAAGCGTGCGGTGTGCCGCGAGGAGCTGATGTGCACCGGCGCGGTGTCCACACCGTTCTCCTCGAGGACCTGGCGGTAGTCGGCGAAGTCGCGGCCCGCCGCGCCGACGAGGGCCGGGGCGAGGCCGAGCCTGCCGAGCCCGAAGGCGATGTTGGCGGCGACGCCCCCGCGGCGGATCTCCAGTTCGTCGGCGAGGAAGGACAGCGACACCTCGGCGAGCCGGTCGGCGATCAGCTGTTCCGAGAATCGTCCGGGATAGGTCAGCAGATGGTCGGTGGCGATGGATCCGGTCACGGCTATGCGCACGGTCTGGTCTCCTTGGCGCGGTTCGGCGCGATGGGTGGGTACCGGGGTGGGGCGGGGTGGCCGGGGGAACTAGCCCGCCGCGGCGGTGATCTCTTCGAGGAGTTCGGCCTGGCGCAGACAGGTCGAGGCCGCGGACTCGGCGCCGGTGTCGGCAGCGGCCCCGGCGCGCACCGCGGTCACGAAGGCGGTCAGCGTGCCCGCGACCTGGTCGTCCGGGGGCAGCGACAGCTCCCGTGCGCCCTCTGGGCCTTCGACGCGCAGTACCGGCGCGTGGTCGGCCGGGGGAGTGAAGGCGCGGTCGAGGGTGATCCGGCCGTGGCTGCCGGTGAGTTCGTACTGCGAGCGGTAGCCGTGGTCGAGGCCGAACGAGAGGTGCGCGGTGACCCCCTCCGGCGTGCCGAGGAGGGCCGCACCCGCCGTGTCGACGTCCTTGCCCGCGCCGTACGTGAGGGCGGCGCCGCGCACGGAGAGCCGCGGGCCGAGGAAGTGCAGGGCGGCGCGCAGCGGATAGACGCCGGTGTCCCACAGGGCGCCGCCGCCGAGTTCCCTGCGGTAGCGGATGTCGTCGTCGGCCCGCCGCGGCACGGTGAACTCGGCGCGCAGGGAGCGCAGTTCACCGATGGCGCCGTCGGCGAGCAGTGCGCGTACGGTGCGGTGCTGGCTGTGCCGCACGAACATCACGTTCTCCCGAAGCACCAGGCCGCGGGCCCCGGCGTCGTCGAGCAGCGCGGCGGTCGCCGTGCGGTCGGTGGTCAGCGGCTTCTCCGCGAGGACGTGCTTGCCGGACCGCAGCGCCGCCGCGGTCCAGCGGGCGTGCAGGGCCGCGGGCAGCGGCACATAGACGGCGTCGACCAACGGGTCGTCGAGCAGCTCCTGATAGCCCTCGACGGCACGGCAGCCGTAGGGCCGCGCGGTCTCCCGCGCACGCCGCGGGTCACGGCTCGCGACGGCGGCGATCTCGATGTCGCCCGATGCCGCCATGGCCGGGAGCATGCGGCGCCGGGCGATCTCCGCGCAGCCGAGCACGCCGATCCGCAGCGGCCCCATCAGGACGGCACCGCCCCGGTGCTGAAGCAGGAAAGGAGCGTACGGGCCTGCACGTTGACGTAGTGGCCGTGCCGGGCGAGGGAGGAGAGCTGCCCGGGGGTGACCCAGGCGTAGCCGGGCGGCACATCGGTGCCGAGGTCGCCGGCCTCGACGAACAGATAGCGCGACTCGGCGTTGAGGAACCGGCCGCCCTCCTCGGAGTGCCGGGCCTCGTAGCGGATGTCCTCGGGGGCCGCCGACAGGACCCGGTCGAGGAACGGGGGCCGGTCGGCGCCCGTCAGATGGCCGTAGTTGGCGGGGGTGTACTGGACGGTGGGCCCCAGCTCGACGGTGTCGAGGAAGCCGCCCTCGACCCGGGCGTGCGCGAGCACGTGCGGGACGCCGTCGAAACGGCGGGTGAGGAAGGCGGCCACGCCGGTGGCGACCGGCTCGAACAGCGGCTGCGTCCAGCCGGTCACCTCGCGGTTGCCGGCCTGCACGGCGAGGGCCATCACCCGGAAGAAGCGGCCCTCGTCGTGGCTGATGCTCCACTCGTCGCGGGTCCATCCGCGCACCTCGTCGAGCGGGATGCGCTCCACCCGGACCTCGTGCCGCGAGCGCTCGCCGGTGAACCAGGAGAGCAGCCGGGCGTCCGGGTGCAGGGCCCAGGCATCGGGTCCCTGCTCCGGTCCCGGCAGGCAGGCGAGCACCGTGCGGGCATCCATGTTGACCACGTTGTCCCGGTGCAGCAGCTCGCCGATCTGGCCGAGCGTCAGCCAGCAGAAGTCGTCGTCCAGGGGCACGTCCTCGTCGGTGAGGACCAGCATGTTGCGGTTGGCCTTGCGGTAGAACCACGAGCCGTGCTCGGACTGCAGGACGTCGGCGAGGACGCGCCCGCGGCCGGGCGAGGTGAAGTACTGGATGTACTTCACGTCCGAACCGCGGTGCACCTTGGTGTAGTTGCTGCGGGTGGCCTGCACGGTGGGGGAGAGCTGCAGCAGATTGGCGTTGCCCGGCTCCATCTTGGCCTGCATCAGGAAGTGCAGGACCCCGTCGAACTCCTTGGCGAGGATGCCGAGGACGCCGACCTCCGGCTGCTTGATGATGGGCTGGTGCCACTCGGGCACCGGCCCCTGTCCCGTGACCACGTGCAGTCCCTCGACGGTGAAGAACCGCCCGCTGCGGTGGGTGAGGTTTCCGCTGCCCGGGGCGAACGACCAGCCCTGCAGATCGGCGAGGCGGATCCGCTCCACCGCGAAGTGGTTGGCCCTGCCGCGCGCCGCGAGCCAGTCGGCGAACTCGTCGGTGCGCAGCTGGGTTCCCGCCTTGCGCTCGGCCGCCGACGCGACGAGCCGGTCCGGCAGCCAGGAGTCCGTGCGCGGCCGCAGGACCGCTTCCGTCGCGGTCACCGGTGCCGCCCCACGAAGGCGCGTACCGATGAGGCGATGTAGTCGATCATCTCGTCGGTCAGTCCCGGATAGACGCCCACCCAGAAGGTGTGCTCGGTGACGAAGTCGCTGTTCTCCAGGGAGCCCACGACCCGGTGCGGGACGTCCTGGTAGGCGGGCTGGCGGGTGAGGTTGCCCGCGAACAGGCGGCGGGTGCCGATCTTCCGGCTCTCCAGGAAGTCCACCAGGGCGGCGCGGGTGAACGGCGCCTGGGGGTCCACGCTGATGATGAAGCCGAACCAGCTGGGGTCGCTGCCGGGCGTCGGCTCCGGCAGCCGCAGGTGCGGCACCGTGTCGAGCGCCTCGCGCAGCCGGCTCCAGTTGCGGCGGCGCGCCGCGACGAAGTCGTCCAGCTTGTCGAGCTGGGTGAGGCCGAGTGCGGCCTGCAGGTCGGTGGACTTCAGGTTGTAACCGACGTGGGAGAAGATGTACTTGTGGTCGTAGCCCTCGGGGAGGCTGCCCATCTGGTGGTCGAAGCGCTTGAGGCACGTGTTGCTCTTGCCCGGCTCGCACCAGCAGTCCCTGCCCCAGTCCCGCAGCGACTCCACGACCCGGTGCAGCTTCAGGTTCGAGGTCAGGACGCAGCCGCCCTCGCCCATCGTCAGATGGTGGGCCGGATAGAAGCTCACGGTGGTCAGGTCGCCGAAGGTGCCGGTGAGCTGCCCCTGGTACGTCGAGCCCACCGCGTCGCAGTTGTCCTCGACGAAGAACAGGTCGTGGTCCTTGGCCAGTTGGGCGATCTCGGCGACCTCGAAGGGGTTGCCGAGGGCGTGCGCGATCATGATGGCCCGGGTCTTCGGGCCGATCGCCTCGGCGACCCGCGCGGCGGTGGTGTTGTAGATGCCCAGGTCGATGTCGATGAAGACGGGCACGAGGCCGTTCTGCACGATGGGGTTCACCGTCGTGGGGAAGCCCGCCGCGACGGTGATCACCTCGTCGCCGGGGCGCAGCCGCCGGTCCCCGAGGACCCGGGAGGTGAGGGCGGTGAGCGCGAGGAGGTTGGCGGAGGAACCGGAGTTCGTCAGGTGCGCCTTGCGGCGCTTCAGGAGCTTGGCGAACCGTGACTCGAAGCGCTGCGAGCGCTCGCCGGCCGCGATCGTCATGTCCAGTGCGGCCTCGACGAGTGCCGCGCGGTCGTCGGCGTCGAGGACGGCGCCGGACGGCCAGATCTCGGTGACACCGGGGACGAAGTGCCCGTCCCCCTGCTGGTCGAGGTGGTACTTGCGGGTTTCGTCCAGGATCAGCGCCCTGTGATCGCTCATGCCCTCTCGTTCCCTTGGTGGTGTGGAGGCCGCCCGTGCTGCCGAGGGGCGGCCGTTGGTCATGGGGGAGCTGCTGCTAGGCCGTGTACGGCACCTTGGTCCGGGCCTCGCGCAGCGCGTTGCCCCACCAGAGGAGCTGGTCGAGCAGCGACTTGGCGGCGGCCTCGCTGCCCTCCGGGCTCGCCGGCTTGCCGTCCTTCTCGAACTCGGAGAACTGGTTGTGGAAGCTGATGACGTCGCGCACGGTCGTCGCGTGCACCTCCGCGAAGATCTGCCGCAGGTGCTCGGCGGCGCGCAGGCCGCCGCCCATGCCGCCGTAGGAGACCAGGCCGACCGGCTTGGCCTTCCACTCGTCGAGGAACCAGTCGATGGTGTTCTTCAGGACCGGCGACGTGCTGTGGTTGTACTCGGGGGTGACGACCACGAACGCGTCCGCGCGGGCGAGCTTGGCCGTCAGGGCGTCCACGACCGCCTGGGTGGCGGGGTCCGCGGGCTCCTCGTACTCCGGCATGATCAGCGGCAGCGGGTGGTCGAGCAGATCGATCAGCTCGACCTCGATCCCACCGTGCGCGCGCGCCTGACGGGCGAACCAGTCGGCGACCGTCGGGCAGAACCGGCCTCCTCGTACGCTGCCGACGATGATGGCCAGGTTGATGGGTGCGTCCGGCACGGGGTCTCCTTCAGAAGCGGTTCGCTGCGTCGGGACGAGAATGCAACCGGCCGCTGTAGCGCGACTTGAGGCACCTTCGACTCCGCGGCAGCACCATCGGACGCCAGGAGAGTCATGTCAGCAGGCACCCGGTTCGCCTCGCGCGGGCCCGTGCCACGGCGTACGAGGTGTCAGCATGAAGGGAATCATCCTGGCCGGCGGCAACGGGACGCGGCTTCACCCCATCACCCTGGGGGTCTCCAAGCAGCTGCTGCCGATCTACGACAAGCCGATGGTGTACTACCCGCTCTCGGTCCTGATGCTGGCCGGGGTCCGGGACATCCTCATCATCTCCTCGCCCGGCGATCTGCCGCAGTTCCGCAGGCTGTTGGGCGACGGAAGCCAGCTGGGGCTGCGGTTCAGCTACGCGGAGCAGGAGGAACCGCGGGGCCTGGCCGAGGCGTTCGTCATCGGCGCCGACCACATCGGCGACGACCCGGTCGCCCTGGTCCTCGG
Source organism: Streptomyces sp. NPDC059002 (assembly GCF_042740435.1). Classification (NCBI taxonomy): domain Bacteria; kingdom Bacillati; phylum Actinomycetota; class Actinomycetes; order Kitasatosporales; family Streptomycetaceae; genus Streptomyces; species Streptomyces sp. NPDC059002. The sequence goes on from NZ_JBHYJI010000092.1 coordinate 17,157, forward strand.
CGACAACGTGTTCCACGGCCCCGGCTTCTCCCAGGTGCTGCGCGGCAGGCTGCCGCACACGGAGGGCTGCGTCCTGTTCGGTTATCCGGTCCGCGACCCGGAGAACTTCGGCGTCGGCGAGGCCGACGAGCACGGGCGGCTCCTCTCGATCGAGGAGAAGCCGCTGCGGCCGCGGTCCAACCGGGCCATCACCGGCCTGTACTTCTACGACAACGACGTGGTGTCCATCGCCCGCGGACTGCGGCCCTCCGCACGCGGCGAACTGGAGATCACCGACGTCAACCGCGAGTATCTGCGCCGCGGCAAGGCGCATCTGGTGGACCTCGGCCGGGGGTTCGCCTGGCTGGACACCGGCATGCACGATTCACTCCTGGAGGCCTCGCACTACATCCAGACCATCGAGCACCGCCAGGGCGTGCGCATCGCCTGCATCGAGGAGGTCGCGCTGCGCCTCGGCTACATCGACGCCGACCAGTGCCACCGCCTGGGCGCGGCCCTCGGCAAGTCGGGGTACGGCCAGTACGTCATGGACGTGGCCGAAGCCGTGCGGGCCGCGGGCGGCCCGGCGGCGGTGGGCCGCTCGCTGGTCGACGCGGGACTCGGAGTGCGTGGCACCGTGCCGTTCACACCGGAACAGCGGGCCGGGTAACCCCTCGCGGACATGCGGCAGCCCCTCGTACACACCATCGTGTACGAGGGGCTGCCGCGGTCGTGCGTGAGTCAGCGGGCGCCGAGGTGCTCCTTGACGCCCTCCAGGGTGAGCAGGGCCTTGGCGCTCAGCTCCCGCTGGACGAACCCCCGCGCCGCCGTCAGGTCGGTGCCCTCGCCGAGGAGCTGCGCGATGCCCTCCGGCTTGATGACGACGGTCTGCACGGAGGTGACCGTGACCCCGCCCTCCGTCGGCGTGAGCTGCCAGCGGACATGGTGGCTGGTGCCGATCGGCGGCAGGACCAGCTGCTTGTACGCGATGACGCGGTGCGGGCGGCCCACGCGCGCCGTCCGCATGGTGAGCGTTCCGCCGCGGCTCTCCGCCGTGTCGACCTCCACGAGGTGGTGGTCGCCGCCGTCGTGGAGCAGCTCGGCCCGGATCACGTGGGGCAGGATGCCGGGCCACGCGCCCGCGTCGAACAGGGCGTCGTAGACCGCCTCCGGAGACGCGTCGAAGTCGACGGTGTCGGTGACCTCGACGAGCAACTCGGGGGTGGCCACGAGGAGTTCGGCCGCGGTCCGCACCGCGGCGGTCTCGCCGTCCGCGATCGTGTCGATCACCTGGGCGGTGGCGGCACGGGCCTCGGGGCCGTCGTCCGTGAGCTCGTAGGTGTGCAGCAGCCGCACCGTGCACTCCGTCGCGGACAGCGGCTCCACCACCCATGAACGCTCCATCGAGGCCAGCGGCGGCGCGGGCCGCTCCGGGCGGAAGTCGATGCGCAGCGCCGCCTCGTCGAGGCGGCGCAGGGCCACCCAGTGCTCGACCTGGTCGCCCGACGTGGTCCACATCCCGGCCCGCTCGAAGCCGCCCTCCACGCCGATGAGTTCGGCGTGCACGAACGGCTCGAGGATCCACGGCCAGTTGCCGAGGTCCGCGAGCAGCCGGTAGACCTCCCGCGCGGGCGCGGCCACCTTGACCTCGTGCGCGGCGTGCATCAGGCCGCGCCGCGGGTGGCGGTGAGGGTGCCGTTGACCAGGGCGAGGTACTTGCGGGGGGTGTCGGCCTCGCCGACCGCCTCCTCGTCGAGGGCCAGGTCGTAGTCGCGCTCGATGCGTCCCGTGGTCTCCAGGACGGCCACCGAGTCGTAGCCCAGGTCCGTGAAGGTCACGTCCAGGACGTCGCCGTCGAGGTTCGCCGTCTCGTCCTCGCCGCCGCACTCGCGCAGCAGGGTGGTCAGGTCGCTGAGTTGCATCCGGGACATGATGATCGCCTTTCTCGGCTGTACTTGGCTGGTACTTCGCTTCGTGAGGGGTACGTCGTCTGCGGTCGGGCGGCTGGTCAGGGCTGTGCGCGCACCACCACGGCCGAGTTGAAGCCGCCGCGGCCGCGGGCCAGGACCAGGGCCGTGGACAGCGCGGTCTCGCGGGCCGCGCCCGTGACCAGGTCGAGGGGGCAGTCGTCGGCGGTCCGCTCGACGTGCACCGTCGGCGGCACCACCTGGTCGCGCAGCGCGAGCAGGGCGGCGGCCACGTCCAGGGACGCCCCGCCCGACGAGAGCCGCCCGGTCATCGTCTTGGGCGCCGTCACCGGCACCCCGCGCGGCCCGAACAGTGCGGTGATGGCCTCGGCCTCCGCGCGGTCGGCCGCCCGGTCGCCCGCGGCGTCGGCGAAGACCACGTCGACGTCGGCGGCCGTGAGACCGGCGTCGGCCAGGGCGAGCCGTGCCGCGTCCGCGAGCCGCGGCGCCCCCTTGCCCACGGGCGGGTCGAAGGTGGAGGCGTACCCGGCCACGGAGCCGTACACCCGGGCGCCGCGCTCCCGGGCCGCCGCCGCGTCCTCCAGGATCAGCAGCGCGCCGCCCTCGCCCGCGACATGGCCCGACGCCTCGGCGGAGAACGGCAGATAGGCGCGGTCCGGCCGGTCACTGGTGCTCAGCAGCCCGCCGGCGAGATGGGCCGTCCAACCCCAGGGACAGAGCGCGGAGTCGATGCCGCCCGTCACCAGGAGCCGTACCCCGCGCCGCAGTTGACGGCGGGCCTGCGCGATCGCGTCGAGGCCGCCCGCCTGCTCGCTCACCAGGACCCCGCTGGGGCCGCGCAGTCCGTTGCGGATCGCGATCTGCCCGGTGTTGACCGCGTAGAACCAGGCGAAGGACTGGTACGCGCTGACGTACTGGCCGCCCTTGCTCCACAGGGCCTCCAGCTCGCGCTGGCCGAACTCGAAGCCGCCCGCGGAGGCCGCGGTGACCACGCCCGCCGCGTACTCGGGGAGTTCCTTGGGATCGATCCCGGCATCGGCGAACGCCTCGTCGGCGGCCACGAGCGCGAGCCGGGTCATGTGGTCCGTCTGCGGCAGGAGCCGTCCGGGCAGGTGTTCCTTGGCGACGAAGTCCGGCACCTCGCCCGCGAGCCGGGAGGGGTAACGCGCCGGGTCGAAGCGGCTGATGGGGCGGATCCCGCTGACGCCGTTCGTCGTCGCCTCCCACCAGGGCGCCGTGCCGAGGCCGTTGGGCGCGGTCACACCGATGCCGGTGACGACGGCGTGTGCCGTGCGGGCCCCGTCGGCGGCGGGCCGGGGCCGTGCGGGCGCGTGGGTCGTGGTCATGCGTCCCCCAGGTGCGGGCGGGTGAGGATCATGGCGCTCTGGAAGCCGCCGAAGCCGCTTCCGACGCTCAGGACGGTGTCGAGCTGCCGCTCCCGCGCGATCAGCGGCGTGTAGTCGAGATCGCACTCCGGGTCGGGCTCGTGCAGATTGGCCGTGGGCGGCACGGTGCTGTGCTCGATGGCCAGGGCGCTGGCCGCCACCTCCAGGGCACCGATGGCGCCGAGCGAGTGGCCGATCATCGACTTGATGGAGCTCACGGGGGTGGCGTACGCGTGCTCGCCGAGGCTGCGCTTGAACGCGGCGCTCTCGTGCCGGTCGTTCTGCTTGGTCCCCGAACCGTGCGCGTTGATGTAGTCGACGGCCGTCGGGTCCAGGCGCGCCTCGTCGAGGGCGACCCTGATGGCCTCCGCCATCTCCTTGCCGTCGGGCCGCAGCCCGGTCATGTGGTACGCGTTGCAGCGGCTGGCGAACCCCGATATCTCCGCGTACACATGGGCGCCGCGGGCCCGGGCGCTCTGCAGGTCCTCCAGGACGAGCACGGCCGAACCCTCGCCGAGCACAAAGCCGTTGCGGGTGCGGTCGAAGGGCCGGGAGGCGGTCTGCGGGTCGTCGTTGCGCGGCGACGTCGCCTTGATCGCGTCGAAGCAGGCCACGGTGATGGGGGAGATGGGGGCCTCGGTCGCCCCGGCCACCATCACATCGGCGCTGCCCTCCCTGATCAGCTCGACGGCGTGCCCGATCGAGTCGAGGCCGGAGGTGCAGCCGGTGGACACCATGGAGACCGGGCCCTGCGCCCCCACGTCCCAGGCCACCTCGGCGGCCATGGAACTGGGCACGAAGTAGTCGAACAGGTGCGATGCGGCCAGGCGGTGGTCCACCTCCCAGCGGGACCCGCCCTCGCTGACCACGTTGAACTCGCGGTCCAGGCCCATCGTGCAGCCGACCGCGCTGCCCAGCGTGACCCCGGTGCGCAGCGGGTCGGTGCCCGCGGTCAGACCGCTGTCCGCCAGCGCCTCCCGGGCGCTGACGAGCGCGAACTGCACGGCGCGGTCCAGGCGTTCGGCCTCGCCCGCGTCGATGCCGTGCTCGTCGGGCTCGAAGTCGGCCTCGGCGGCGATGCGCGAGCGGAAGCCCGCGGCGTCGAAGAGGGAGATCGCCCGGGTGGCGGTCCGCCCCGCGGTGAGCAGGTTCCAGAAGTCCTTGGTCCCGATCCCGCCAGGAGCCACCACGCCGATCCCCGTGATGACAACACGTCGATTCATGGGCCGATCTTCTCCAATGCTGTCTCTGAGCCGGTGGTGTCCGACGCATCAGGGGCGCTGCCCGTGGTGCGCCGCACGACGCGGCAGGCGCGTCCGAGCAGCCGGGGAAGTTCCCGGTCACGGACGAAGAAATGGTCACCGGGCACGGTGCGCCGGACCGCGAAGGACGAGGTCCAGCGCTGCCAGCCGGCCATCAGGCCGGGCGTGACGAGCGGATCGTCGCGCCCGGAGACGATCAGGAGCGGGGCCCGCACCGGCCGGTCGGCGGCCGCGCGCAGCGACTGCGCGAGCCGCAGGTCGTCACGGAGCACGGGCAGCGTGCTGCGCGCCCACATCCCGTCGGGGCTCGCGTCCCTCGGCGTGGACCCGAAGTCGCCGAGCAGCGCGACGAGTTCGGAGTCCGGCAGCTCCGCGCCCGCCGCGAGCGCCGCCGTCGCGTCCGGCGGCGGGCAGGCGCCCACCGCCACGAGCGCCGGCGGGTTCAGGCCCGCGTCCTCCAGGGCGCGGGCGGCCGTATAGGCGATCAGGCCGCCGAGGCTGTGCCCGTACAGCACGTACGGACCGGCCGGCGGCGCGCCCGTCGTGCGCAGCAGGTCCACAAGGAGCGCACGGCGGTCGGTGAGGCGCCGTTCCCGCCGTCGTACGTCACGCCCCGGCAGCAGCACCGGCACATGTTGGACGCCGGCGCCGAGCCGGGACGGCCACCGCCCGAACGCCGAAACGCCCGCTCCCGCGTGGGCGAAGCAGTACATCCTGAGGGGCTCGTTCTCTCTGGCAACGCGCATGGGACTCCCCCTCCCCGCAGTGGTGAAACGCTGCCGCGATATTCGTCGACGCGCCTAGAAAGCGGCTTGAGGAACGGCAGGCGCGCGCTCGGGGACTTCCGCCGCGGCCGTCCCGACTTACGAGCGGACTTCGAGTGGTCCTCTACTTCACGGCGCAAGGCTGCGGCAGATCGCCTGTCATTGCGGAAATTCACGCACCGGCTCTTCGGAAGGATCCAGGGAGATGTCCAAGAAGCCCATCCGGCTCGCCGTTGTCGTCGGGAGCACGCGCAAGGGACGGCTCGGTCCCACGGTGGCGAAATGGTTCATCGAGCAGGCCAGGACGCACGGCGATCTCGACATCGCGGTGCTCGACCTGGCCGAGGCCGGACTCCCGGCCGAGCTGTCCGGGCCGCCCAAGGACGGGGTGTACGCCTCCCCGCAGGTCACGGCGTACGCCGCCGAGGTCGCGGCCGCCGACGCCTTCGTCGTGATCACACCGGAGTACAACAGGGGATATCCGGCGGGCCTGAAACTCGCCATCGACTCCGTTTATTCCGAGTGGCATGCCAAACCCGTCGCGTTCGTGAGTCACGGCGGATATTCCGGGGGCCTGCGGGCCGTCGAGCAACTGCGCCAGGTCTTCGTGGAATTGCATGCGATGACGATTCGCGACAGCGTGAGCTTCCCCATGGCCAACGAGCAGTTCAGCGAGGGCGGAAAGCCGAGGGACGCCGAGGGCGCGGCCGTTGCCGCGAAGCAGATGCTCAACCAGCTGGTGTGGTGGGCCGAGGCGCTGCGCACGGCGCGCGAGGACCGGCCGTACGCGTTCTGAACCCGCGCGGTGACGCATGAAGGTGGTGGCGGTCCAGGAC
>NZ_JBHYJI010000093.1:0-23075 GCF_042740435.1 Streptomyces sp. NPDC059002
CTGGCCAGCACCCTCATCTGGCTCACCACATGATCGACAAGACGCTCCCTAGGCCGGACAGCAGGGCGGTCGCCGGTGTCGCCCCGCCGTCGTCGTCGATGCGTATGGCGAGCGAATCCGGCGGCTGCGACCGGGACCAGCCGCGGCCCCTGGAGCTCGACTTGGCGCGTGACCCACCCTGCCGCGTCGAGCTCGAAGTAGAACCTGACATCTTCCTCATCCCAGTAACAGCGCATCCATGCGGTCATCCACCCATGACCAATGAGGCCCGCAGGCCCAGACCGAGGGGCCTTTCACAACCCAGGTCACCAGCCACCCTCAACGAGTCCGCCCCCTCAGGGAAGCCCTCCAAGAACTCGCGACGCGACGCATCGGTCTCCTCCGCAGCCATCGAACCGAGCACATCGATGAACTCGCTCCGCTGATCACTCGGCAGGTGAGACACCTGCACCTTCGCCCCGTGGAGTGACACTCCATGGCCTGCCTGGAAGTGTGCAGCGATCAAGGTCCGCGCACTGTGGATCTCATCCGCATCCAGGCGCTGCCGAGCGATGGCCCAGCCCTCTGTGGCGATGCGGTCTGCTCACTCCGCGGGGAAGGCACCGGTTGTCGTCAACGAGAACTCCCGTGGTGAGACAGATCCGTTCGGACCGCTCCGGTAGCAGCGGAAGAGATATCCTCCGCTGTACATGCCCATGGCAGATGCACGGTGAGCAAACAGATTTCGACGCAACTACGGTGAACCGGCAATCCCACGGGCCGACTGAGAGAGTGCCCTCATGGCTTCCTTCATTGTCTTCGACCTTGAGTTCACGTCGTGGCCCAGTGCACTGGAGCAGGACTGGGGAGCACCTGGTCAGCTGCGGGAGATCGTGCAGATCGGCGCCCTGCGCCTGAGTGAGGACTGCACGGTCATCGAGGAGTACGAAACGCTGGTGAGGCCCGTGGCCAACCCGCAGCTGTCTCCGTACTTCACCGAACTCACAGGCATCACACAGGAGTCCGTGGACCAGAACGGGATCCCGCCCGCACAAGCGCTGAGTGAGTTCCTGGGGTTCTGTCAGGGACAGACTGTGCTCTCCTACGGCAACGACATGGTCGTCCTCGGAGAGAACCTCGGCTGGGCGCGCGCACGCGGAGAAGAGCTCAAACACAGCATGCTCGACGCCGCGTTCATCAACATCCGCCCCTGGGTGAACACCGTGGCACCGACGACAGCAACAGCCAACGTCGGCCGGCTGTGGGACATGCTCGACCTCCCCAAACCGGTTGCCGGGCAGGAGCATTCAGCACTCTTCGACTGCTACTCCTTCGCCACCGCCCTCGCACACCTGTCCGCCCACGGGGCCGCCTTGCCCGACGGATGCCGGTAGCCCACCAGAAGCGGTACTGCAGACTCTTCGTCGTCGTCGCCGGTGCCACCGGGGCCCCGCTCGCCTACTGGAAATCCTGCGGGAGGTGCCGCAGGTGGAGACCCCTCTCGTGCTGAGCACCTGGGCCCGCTTCACCATCGAGGTGGAGACGCCCTACACCAGCAGACACTGCACCGAACTCGCCGATGTGACACACAAGTTCGGCGAGCTGGGTGCCACGATCTCCTCCGGCTCCTTTCCGGCCCGCGCAGCCGATGTCACGCTCAAGGAACGCCGCCCGTTGGTCCTCGTGCCCAGGGAGACACCGCTCAGCGAGATCCAAAGCGACCTCGTGGATCGCATCGTCATGCGGATCCTCGACCAGTTCGATCTCCCCGTGGGCACCGCGGACATCGCGGAGCGGTGGCAGGGCCTGGTCCATGCGCGCAGCCACGGACTCATGTCAGGAGCGGATCGGCTGCAGCAGCCCAGGCCATGACCGCACCCAGGGCTCGGTTCCCCGTACTTCAAAGGGGCGCACGTTGTAGTGCCCCGGCTACCCGACCGCTGAAAGGGAGGCCAGGGCGGTGCGTGCGGCGTCGGACCAGTGCGGGGCGTTCCAGTGGTGTGCGACCTGCTCGGCGCGGGTGAAGTGGCCCTCGGCCTCCTGCGGGCGGTCCAGGAGCAGGGCGAGTTCACCGAGGGACAGGGCCACCGGGCGCAGCGCGATGGAGAGGCTGACGGCCCCGGCCACCACGTCGCGGAGCGGGAGGAGCTCCTGGTAGATCCCGGCGGCCGCCTCGCGGTCGCCGAGGGCGACTGCGGCCATCGCGTCCAGGGTCGCGAAGAGGGAGAAGCAGTAGTCGCGGCGGATCGGGGCGCGCCGGGCGAACACCTGGCGAGCCCGGTCCGGTTCGCCTGCGGCCAGGAGAGCCAGGGCCGTGATGGCGCTGTGCAAGGGCCGGTACTGCTCGGACAGGGCAAGCGCCAGAGGCAGGGCCTCGGCCACCCGGCCCTGCTGCAGTCTGATGCAGAGGACGGTGAAGTCGCCCAACGCCTCCGGCGCGAGCGCGCCTTGGTCCCGCAGCGCCGCGACCGCCTCGGCCATGGCCTGCTCGGCCGCCGCGTACCGGCCCTGCGCCATGGCCAGCATGACGTGCCGCAGCATGCCGACCGCACCGGCCCCGCCAAGACCATAGGTGCGGGCGATCTCGTCGGCGCGGTCGAGGTGGCGGTGCACGGCGGCGACGCCGTTGCGTACCGTGGCGATGCTCGCGGCACCGTACTCGGCGATCCAGAGGTGCTCGGGCAGGTCGTACGCCCGGGCGAGCACGGCCAGCTCCCCCGTCAACTCCAGGCGCACATCGGCGTCGAGCTCGAAGTCGGTCAGCCGGACCAGCGTGGCGAGGGTCTGCGCGAGCAGCCGCGGTTCGGACAGGTCGCGGGCGAGGGCGAGTGCCTGACGGGCCGTTTGCCGACTGTCGTGGTCCGCGTCGTTCCGGGTCGCGGCGAGCTGGTCCAGGAGCAGGCAGCGGGTGCGGGGCTCCAGCGTGGTCCGCTCGAGGAGGCGGACCAGGTCAGCGACGGCCACGGTGTCGGTGGTGCCGTAGTTCCGGGTGAGCCAGGAGGTCGGCTCGGTCCACGCGCTGTACGCCGCGATCATCAGGTCGTCCCGGCCATGCTCCCGGGCCAGTTCCACGGCCCGGGTGCGGGCCTGCTGGGCGCCGGTGATCGCGCCGAGCCGGATCCGGCAGTGCACCAGGCGGGCGAGCAGCGCCACCTCCAGGTCGATCGTGTCGGTTTCGGTGAAGGCCGTCCGGTGGCGCTCCAGGCAGTCCAGGGCCTCCTCGAGCAGGAGTTCGCCCGTGCGCGGGGCGTAGCGATTGACGGCCTGGTCGGCGGCCCGCCGGGCGTAGGACACAGCCGGCACGGCGTCGGCCGGTGCGACCGCGCAGGCCCGTAGGAAATGGTGGGCCGTGGCCGCGACGTCGTCGGAGCCGAGCGCCACCAGGCTCCGGCCGAGCCGGGAGTGCATGCGGGCGCGACGCAGCCGGGTCAGGTCGGCCTCCAGGGCATCCCGGACCAGCGCGTGGCAGAACCGGACCAGGCCGGGGCTCGGTTCGCTGAGCAGTCCGGCGGCGACTCCCGCGTCCAGGGCATCAAGCACCCCGCCCTCGTCGGTGTCGGCCGCCGCGACCAGCACGTCCACCCGGGTCTGCCGTCCGGATACCGCCATCAGCCGCAGCACCGTCGTATCAGCGGGTTCGAGACGGGCGATGCGGCGGCGTACCACGTCGAGCACACCCTGCGGGACCTCGGCGAGCGCCGCCTGCTCGCCCTCCGCGGCAAGGAGACGGGAACTTTCACGCAGGTAGAAGGGGTTGCCGCCGGTGCGCTCGACCAGCGCGGCCGCGGCCCGGTCACTGACAGGTACCGGGCAGGCAGATTCGAGGAGTTGCTGTGCCTGCGGCGGCAGCAGGCCGCGCAAGGCCAGGCGGGACGGGGAGCGGCGGGCCAGGCGGGAGAGCGGTCCTGTCAGGTCGCCCTCGTCAGGGCGGTAGGCGGCGACCAGGAGTACGGGGGCGCGGCGGAGCCGCTCGGCGCACAGGACGAAGAGTTCGACGGTCTCCTGGTCCGCTCGGTGGAGGTCGTCCAGGAGGAGGGCGAGCGGCCGGTGTGCGGCGACGGTCTCCAGCCACGCCAGCAGGGCGCGGTGCAGGCGAAAGCGTTGGGCGGGGCTGCCGTCGGGAGCGGTTGCCGAGCCGGCGCCCGGCTCGAGGAGGGGGGCGAGGTCGGTGGCGTACGGTCCCGGCGGCGCTGCCGCGGCCAGGGTGTGGACGAGGTCGAGCCACGCCCAGCCGGGCGGGGCGCCTTCGGTCTCGGGGCAGTGGCCGGTGGCCACCAGCCAACCCTGCTGCGGGAGTTGGCGCTCCACCTGCTCCAGGATGCTGGACTTGCCGATCCCGGCCTCGCCGGAGAGCAGGACGAGTTGCGCCTCGCCGCCGCGCGCACGGGCCGCCGCGTCGCTCACCTCGGTCAGTTCGGCGTCCCGGCCGAGGAGCGGACCGGCGGTCAGTGGCGCAGGGGCGGGTGACAGCGGCGACAGCGACGGTGGCGATGAAGGTGGCGGCGGCACGGTGGACGGCAGCGCCGTGGATGGGAGAGCCGTGGACGGCAGTCCCGTGGACGGGAGCGAGGGCTCGGGCGACGGAGGCCGCGTGGCAAGGTGCAGGACCTCGTGCCGCTGGTGCAGTACGGCTTCTTCCAGCTCCACGAGCCGAGGGCCCGGGTCGATGCCCAGTTCCTCACCGAGCCGGGCCCTGGCCCGACGCAGCGCGGCCAACGCGTCACCTTGGCGTCCACTGCCCCACAGGGCGAGGGCAAGGAGCCGCCATCCCTCCTCGCGCAGCGGCTGCTCCCGGGTGAGCGTTTCGGCTTCGGCGACGGCCGCGCCCGGTTCGGCGCAGCGGAGCCGCGCGGCTGCCAGGGTCTCCCGCGCCGCGTGGCGCAGCTCGCCCAGGCGCGCGCTCTCGTCGGCGGCCCAGGTCTCGTCGGCGAACTCGGCGTAGGCGGGACCCGCCCAGAGCCGGAGCGCCGCCTCCAGCAGGCGGACCGTCTCCTGCGGACGGGTCGGTAGGAGCGCTCGCGCGGTCTGCGCCTGGCGCTCGAACTGCCAGGCGTCGACGGTGTGCTCGGGGTCTGAGATGCGCAGTGCGTAGCCGGGGGGTGCGCTGACGAGCAGCCGTGCCTCGGTGCGCGGCGGGCGGGTGGGCTCCAGTGCTCGGCGCAGCCTCGCGATGTACGCCTGCAAGGAGGCCGGGGCGCTGGGCGGCGGGCAGCCCCGCCAGAGGTGCTCGATCAGCCGATCCGCGGGGACGACGTCGCCCCGCGCGGCCAGGAGCAGGGCGAACACCCCGCGCGGCAGGGGCCCGCCCAGCTCCGCCCGTTCACCGTCGACCTCGACCGTGAGCGGACCGAGCACGCATATCTTCACCATCGCGGCGCCATCCTAAATGAGGCACCGTGAGACACGGACGGGAGGTCAGGGGCAGTGCAAGCCGGTTGCAAGTCGGCTGCAGCTCTGCTGCCAGAGGCGTTCACGAGACTCGCTGGCATGACGACGAACCCGACGACCGCACCCGCCCTCCACCCGTACACCCGCGAGATGGTGATGATCCATCGGATCTTCCGTCGCGAATCGCGGGTGATGGCCGAACTCGTACAAGAGGTACAACCGGGCGACAGCGGGCGTGCCACCGTACTGGAGGAGGCCTGGCACACCTACGCCACCGGCCTGCATCTGCACCACACCGGTGAGGACGAGCTGCTGTGGCCGCAGTTGCTGGCCCGGGTCGACCTGGATGCCGAACAGGTGCTGCGCATGGAGGCCCAGCACGAAGAGCTCAGCGCGAGCCTGGACCAGGTCGAGCTGCTGATGGAGAGCTGGGTTCCCAGCGCACCCGTCGCGCAGCGCGACGCGTTGGTCGACGCGCTGCTCCAGCACCATCACACGCTCTGCGCCCACCTGGACGAGGAGGAGCGCGACGTGATGCCGCTGGTGACACAGCACGTGACCGAGGCGCAGTGGCGGGCGCTGGGCGAACGCGGCCTGGCGGAGACACCGCGGAATCGGAGGATGATCGCCCTGGGCGCGATCCTGGAGGACGCCTCCGAAGACGAGCGCGCGGAGTTCCTGGGCCGCCTGCCGGGACCGGCCCGGCTGCTGTGGCACCTGGTCGGGCGGCGCCAGTACCGCCGTGAGATGCGCCGGATCCGCGGCGCCCGCGGCAACGGCTGAACGGCGGTGCCGCACGACGTGCCGTGCACCTCGCAGCACACGGCACTGAGCACTCGGCACTCAGCACTCAGCACTCAGCACTCCGAGGAAGACCTCAAGACCTGACGACTTGAAGACTTAGAAGACCTGAGGAAGTTTTCTGATGCGTATTGGATTCTCTGTTCCCCAGTTCGGCGCCTTCGCCGATCCGGATCTCGTCCTCGGCCTCAGCCGGGCACTCGAGGACATGGGCTACGACAGCCTCTGGGTCGGTGACCGGATCCTCGGACCGATCACACCCAGCGACCCGTATCCGGGAGGCGACGGCACCATGCCGCAGCAGTACGCCACCCACCTGGACCCGCTGCTCGCGCTGACCCTGGCCGCCACCGTCACCGAACGGGTGCGGCTGGGCAGCAGCACCCTCAACGCCCTCTGGCAGCCACCCGTCCTGCTCGCCCGCACCCTGACCACGCTCGACCTGGTGAGCCACGGACGCCTGGACGTCGGCATCGGTCTGGGCTGGATGCGCGACGAGTACACCGCGGTCGGCGTGGAGTGGGCGGGCCGCGGCAACCGCCTGGAGGAGACACTCGACCTCCTTGAGGCGGTCTGGACATCGCAGACGGTGGAGCACCAGGGCGAGCTGTGGAGCGTCCCGGCTTCCAGGATCTTTCCCAAGCCCGTGCAGCGCCCGCACCCACCGATCCTGTTGGGCGGGTTCAGCCCGGCGGGCCTTGAGCGGGTCGGGCGCCGTGGCAACGGCTGGCTGGCGGCCGCGATGCCGCTGCCCTACCTGACCGGTCTGTGGAGCCAGGCCCTGCGGGCGGCCGAGCAGGCGGGCCGGGAGCCGTCGCAGCTGCGCCTGGTCGTCCGGGCGAACCCGACGATCACCTCGTCCCCGGCCGACCCGGCAGAGACGTTCGCGCGCGGGACGGTCGGCCAGATCTGCGACTATCTGCGGTCCGCCGTCGAGGCAGGGGCGGACGAGGTCTTCGTCGACCCGCAGCTCACCACCTCGTCGCCGGACGAATTCCTGGACCTCGCGCAGGAGTTCATCACCAACCTGCGGACCGGCTGACGGCTCGTCCCGCGGCGACGTCCTTGGCCTGCTTGTCGGCGTTGGTCGGCATGCGCCGGGGATAGACCGACGAGCGTGTTGACGACGGGCGTGTTGACGACGAGCAAGTTGATATGGACGACCGAATTCCGGCCCACCGCCTCGCCGCGGCAGGCCGGTCTGCTCACCGTGCCGACCAGGTGTATGGCCGCCTGACACATGGAGAATGATGCACAACCTTGTACGGAATCCGGCGTCGTGGTACGTCGCGGCGCTGGCCGTTGCCTGTCCGGTCGAGGAACTGTTGCCGCCGGACCGGCTCGACCGGCTGCTGCAGTGGTCGTCGACGAACCTGGCGAACCTGCATCTGTGGCCACAAGGACATCCGGTCGAGGCGCTGGTGGTATCGGCGTTCGTCCCGCAGGACTCCGTGTGGATCTGGCCGCTGCTCGCCCTGTCGACGTACACGGTGGTGTCCCTGCTGGGCGCAGGCCGCACGGTTGCCTTGCTGGCGCTCGTCCACGTGGGGGTGACCGCGGCGACCGAGACGATGGTGTGGTGGCGTATCCACCACGGCTCGCTTCCCCCCTCGGACGCGTACCTGCTCGACACCGGCCCGTCCTACTTGGTGGTCGCGGCGATGGCAGTGGCGATGTGCCGTGCCCGGCAGGTATGGATACGGCTCGTGTGGCTGGTGCTGCTGGGCGTGGCCGCCCCCGGTCTGCTGGACGGGATCACTGACGGCGACTGCTCGGCCATCGGCCATGTACTCGCGTTCACAGCCGGTCTGACAGTGGTGTGGACCCATCGGCAACGCCGGGCAACACCGGACCTGATCACAGCCTGACCTCCGCACCGCCGCCCCCGCAACACAGCCTCACAAACCGCACACAACGCGCACGGGCCAGTCGGACCGAGGAAGCAGGCTCCCCCGGCATCCGTCGGCCCGCGGTGAGGCGCGGGAGCCCTGAGTCAGCCCCTTCCCTCGTGGCGGAACAAGTGGTCGACCTTGTCCTTGAACTCGGCTCGGCGCTGTTCCCGGTGCTGTTGGCGAGCCGCCCGTACGGCGTTCTCGGCGGCCTCCTGGGCAGAGCGCACCTCGGCTTCCACCTCCTGTGCCGGAACGCGTACCACGGTGCCGCCGAGCCGACCGGCGATCTCATCGGCCGCTCTCGGGTCCGATTCGGTGAGGCCCGCGATCACGACGCTTTCCCCCTCGTTGACACCCTGGCTGAGCACGGTGAGGGCATCGATCGAGTCCTCCGCTTCGTCGGCATCGGTGCTCACGCCGAGCAGAGCACCCGCACCCCAGCCGAAGAGCACACCAAGAGGGCCGCCGAGCAGGCCGACCAAAGCGCCCACGGCGCCGCCGATGGCTGCCGCCCCGCCGTTGTCGGCTGGATACGTCTCGGGCACCGCCAGTCCGCCGTCCTGGGAACGTGCCAGGATCGCTGCCCGGCTCACACTGGGCAGCTGCGTCACGTCGTGAAATGCCTCGAGGGCATGCTCCGGGTCTTTGAAGGTGAAGAAGAGGACCTTGTCGTCATCGGAATCGGACATGAGCCGGTCTCTCTGCGAGGAGGAGGGGAGGTGCGGTCGCGTGAGACCCAGTCAACGATCAGGTGGCAAGGGCCGCAACCTTGGCGCCGGCGGTGGCGCCGGTCTGGCCGCGGCCCCTGCGTCGCTTGCCCCACGGCCGGGCAAGCGCTGGATGCGGTGATCCTTGATTCGGGCCCTGGCCTTCCAGACCGCGAAGAGGACCACCGCGACGGCCACTCCGGTGAAGGTGCCGCCACGGAACACCGGAACCCTGGCGTCCATGGCAGTGCCCTGCCGCGCCTCCATGACTCCACGAACACCCCTCACGAAGCGCGGTCGCTCGCCGAGCGCCGGGGCTCGCGCTGCTCGTCACGGTGCTCGGCGGCGTTCGGTGTGGGCGGGCGCCGCCGCCCGGGCCGCGAGAGAACGGCCACTCCGGCGATGACGACGGCCGCCGCGACGACGCGTAGGACGCTCAGCCGCTCGCCGAGCAGCAGGGCTGCCGCCGACATGCCGACGACGGGGACCAGCAGGGCGTACGGCACGACCGCGCCGGCGTCGTTGCGGCGCAGCAGCCCGGCCCAGATGCCGAAGCCGAGGATCGTGGCGACCCAGCCGAGGTACACCACGGTGCCGACGGCCGTGGGACTGAGGCGGCTGAAGGCCTCCTGCCAGGAGGCGGTGCCCTCGACAGCCGCCGACAGGGCGAACAGCGGGAGGGGCGGCACCACACTGGTCCACGCGATGAACCGGAAGGCGTCCGGCGGGGCGGCCTTGCGGGTGGCGATGTTACCCAGGGCCCAGCACGCGGCCGACGCCACGGTCAGGGCGAGGGCGAGCAGCGGGCTCGCCTGCCCGTAGCCCGTGGCGACCAGGGCGATTCCGGTCAGCGCGAGGGCCATGCCGGTCCGCTGCCGTGCGCCGAGCCGCTCACCGAGCAGCCCGGCGGCGAACAGCGCGGTGAACAGCATCGCCAGGCTGGGCAGCAGCAGCGAGGCCAGGCCTGCGGGCATGCCGAGCCTGATCGCCGTGAACAGCAGTCCGAACTGCAGGGCGCCGTTGAGCACGCCGACCACCAGCACCCATCGCCACGCCGCCTGCGGCCGCCCGATGAGCAGCACCGCGGGGAAGGCGGCCACGAGGTAGCGCAGCGCCGTGAGCAGCAGCGGCGGGAAGCTGTCGAGGGCGACGTGGATGACGACGAAGTTCAACCCCCACAGGGTGGCGACCAGCACGGCGAGCGTGATGTCACGGGCCTTCATGAAGGGCCACCTGTTCCTGGCGAGCGAGGGATGTCCGGCCTCACGAACCGTGCAGCCGACGCCTTGACGCGGACGAGGGCCCGACGCCTTGGCACAGGGGCAAGCCTTGCTCGCCGACTACAGCACCACATCGGTGGATATCCCGATTTTCGGCCTCGAACATCCTTAGACCGCGGCGCCTGTCGGCCCGAATTCCGACGACGACTTTTAGGGATCACTCCCTATTCCGACGGCACGTTCCGGTCGCTAGCGTGCGGCACAGGAGGGTCTCCGCATCATGACCAAAGAGCCCCCCATGACTGCCACACCCGCTCTGTCCGAAGCCGCGCCTTCCGCAGCAAGCCGTTCCCGGGACGGCACTCGCCCCCTGTCCGGCCGGACCGCCGTCGTCACCGATTCCCATGCAGTCGAGAACGGCGCCGCCCAGGTGCTTGACGCCTACGACGGCATCGACCTGGTGGTCGCCGACGCGGGCATCGCCGTCACCCGGCCCGTCCTGGGCGCCGACCCCGACGACGACTGGTGGCGCGAGATCGAGACCAACCTGCACGGTGCGCTGCGCACCGTGCACGCCTTCCTGCCCTCGCTGGTCGAGGCCGCGCTGTCATACTCCGCCCTGGCTGTGTTGAGTTCCTCGGGAGGCGTTTGTCGCTGACTTGGGAAGGCGTCCGGGGGCCAATGCCTTGATCAATGTCGGCGAGTTTTGACGTCACTCCGGGTTGTCCGGCAGGGCGTCGGGCCGTGCGGGATCACATGGTGCTTCTTTGGCGAGGACGTCGTGGAGATGCAGCAGGTCCCGCAGGGCACTGTGGGCCAGGGCGTCTTGGACGGATGGGCTGGGGTCGGTCAGGATGAGACTGCCGCCCATGTGGTGGATGGCCTGGCGGATACCGAGGAGGGTGAAGAAGCTGGCGTTGTCGCAGCGCGTCACCGCGGACAGATCCATGACAAGGTGTCGGCTGCCCTCGGCCAGGACCTGGGACGTCAGTTCGCAGAGGGCGGGGATGCTGCCTGTGTCGAGCTCGCCGGTCAGCGCCAGCGTCATGAAGAAGTCGGGGGCGAGAGGGGCGCGTATCAGGGTCATCCGCAGGCCCTTGCCCTGCTGGCCTTCGTCAGTCCCGCCCTCGGTCATGCCTGCGTCGCGGCGCGGTCGGCCTGGGCTTTGGTGTGGGCGAGGCGGTAGGACTCGGTGCCAGTCTCGATGATGTTGCCGCCGAAGGTGAGCCGGTCCACGATGGCCGCGCAGAGGCGGGGGTCGGTGAACGTCTTGGTCCAACCGCCGAACGACTCGTTCGAGGCGATGGCAACGGAGTTCCGTTCCTCCCGCTCGGTCAGAACCTGGAAGAGGAGCTCGGCGCCACGGCGGTCGAGTTCCATGTAGCCGAGTTCATCGATCGCCAGGAGGTCGCCCCGTCCGTAGCGGGCGATGGTCTTGGCCAGCTGTTTCTCGTCGGCGGCTTCGACCAGTTCGTTGACGAGTTTGGTCGCCAGGACGTACTTGACCCGGTAGCCCTTCATCGCGGCCTCGGTGCCCAGCGCGATCAGCAGATGGGACTCGCCGGTGCCGGAGTCGCCGATCAGGCAGAGCGGGTGGCCGTTGCGGACCCATTCGCAGGTGGCGAGGGTGTTGATGGTTGCCGCATCGATGTTGGAGTTGGCGTCGTAGTCGAAGGCCCGCAGGGACTTCTCGCGCGGGAATCCGGCGGCCTTGATGCGCCGCTCCGAGCGTCGGCGGGCCCGGTCGTCGCACTCGGCCAGCAGGAGTTCCGCCAGAAAGCCCCGATACGACATCTGCTCACGGGAGGCGGTCTCGGCGAGATGGGCGAACTGGCCGCGGATGGTGGGCAGTCGCAGCATCCGGCATGCCTGGTCGATGGCGGTGGTGGCGGCTTCCTCGGTCAGCCCGCGGTTGCGTTGGGCATTCATGTCGCTTCTCCCTGGCTTGGAGCACTTCCGCCGCGGCGGCGTCGCAGCAGCTGGTCGTAGGCGGCCACCGAGGGCAGCGGCCGGGTGTCGGGCGGCAGATGGGACAGCCGCCAGTCGGCAAGGAACGTGACGCTGGCCCGGCCGCCCTCAACCGGCTCCGGCTGTGGCGGGACACGGGGCGCCGCCGGGACCGGGGCGTCCCCGTCGGCAATCTTCCGGGCCTCCAGGGCGACCGCGTCCGCGGTCAGCGCCCCGGCCCGCAGCGCGACCGCGAGCCCGGCCACCAGATGCTCATGACTCATATGCCGGGCCAGCAACAGCACCTCGATCAGGGCCTTGGTGCCTTCCTTGTCGCCGTGGGCAGCGCGGGCGGCGTCCCACCAGTCGTCATGCACCGGGATGAACCGGCCCGCCGAGCGGGCCTGCTCCAGAGCAGTGGAGCCGGGGAAAGCACCCGGCTTGCGGACCAGCGCCTCCAGATAGTGATCGAGGACCAGGCGGCAGCCGCCCTGGGTGCTCAGCCGCTCGTGCCGGGCCACTTCCCGGCCGCCGTCGAACACCACCAGCTCGGAGGCGTGCAGCAGCACCCGCAGGGTCTTCCCGATCAGCCGCACCGGCACCGAGTAGCGGTTGGCGCGGACCATGATCTGCCCGTAGCGGTCGACGCGCGGGGTGAACCAGCGGCCCGTCTCGAACGGCTCGACGGGCAGCGGCTTGAGCCGCGGCTGCTCGAGCGCGAAGTACTCACCGATCGTCTTCGGGCGGGAACGGATGCGCCGCTGTTCGTCCTCCGGGTCCCACCGGTCGACCAGCTCGTTCAGCTCGGCCAGCGTGGCGACCTCGGGGACCGGGACGAAATGGTTGCGGCGGAAGTAGCCGATCTGCCCTTCCACCCCGCCCTTCTCGTGGGCGCCCTCGATGCCCGGCCGGCAGTAGAAGCTCTCGATCCCGAAATGCGAGCGGAACGCGATCCACCGCTCCGGCTCGGTGCGCTGCCGCGAGAAGCCCAGAACCTGGGCGACCGCGGCCTTGAGATTGTCGTAACGCACCTTGCCGCGCGGCACCCCGCCCAGCATGTTCAGCGCGTGCACGTGCCCCTCGAAGAACGCCTCCTGGCCGCAGGATGCCGACACCCGGTGCACCGCCTTGCCGGAGTAGGACAGCCGCAGGGAGAACAAGTAACAGCGGGTCGGCACCCCGGCCAGCACGATGTGCACGTCTCCGAAGTCGACCTCGGCCTCGTCCCCGGGCAGGTGGGACTGCGGAATGAACACCTCATCGGGCCCGCGGCCTGCTTCCCAGCGGATCTCCTTGCGCCGCGCTGCCACGTAACCGCGGACCATCTGATAGGAAATGCCCTCAGCCGCGTGCTCGTCCAGCAGCCGGTCGAAGATCCGCTTCGCGGTGTGCTTCTGCTTCGGCGGGGCATCCAGATCCGCCATCAGCATCCCGTCGATCACAGGCTTGTACGGGTCCAGCCGAGTCGGCCGCGGTGCCTGCTTCTTGCGCGGCTCGGGCCACTTCGAATCCAACGCCCGGCGCACCGTCCGCCAAGTCACCCCGTACTTGCGCTCCAACGCGCGCCCCGAAAGGCCAGCACGATGGTCACGGCGGATCGCCGCGTACAGCTCGACCTTGATCGCCGATATCCGCATTCGGGCCCCCAGCGGGAGAAGCACACCGATCGTCCCACTGCAAGGCCCCAACTGCCGTCAAAACTCGGCGACATCACCCTCACGACACACAGCCGCCTCCCGAACCCGGCAACAAACGCCTCCCCGACTCACCTATAGAGCCACCGCCCGCGCGCTGCGGGCCGAGGCCGCGCCCGAAGGCGTACGTGTGACCAACGTCGGCCCCGGTGTCGTACGCACCGACACGCAGGAGCAACTCACCGACCCCGCCATACGCGAGGCCCTCACCGGAATCGAGGAGCCCCTGGCCGCCGAGGACGTGGCCGACCTCATCGCCTACGCGGCAAGCCGACCCCGCCACGTCAACCTCTCCGAGGTGGTCGCGCTGCCGACCCGCCAGCCCTGAGCCCGCCCCGGCCGCACGAAACCACTGCTGTCCCAGGAACGTCTTCCTCCGCATGCCTGTGCTCCACGCCCCCGCCGCCGCGCTGTGCCAGCTCCTGCACTTCGCCCGCCTCCAAGCCCTCGCCTGCGCGTTCGCCGTCGCCCTGCTGACCGGGGTGGCGCTGTCGGCGGTGGCGCCAAGCCTGCCGGTGGCCCGCTACGACCTGCTAGTCGTGTACGGCGTGCTCCTGACGCTGCTGTTCTGGTGGGCCGGGTGGGAGAGCGGGCGGGAGCTGGCGGTCATCGCCGTGTGCCACGTCATCGGGCTCGCCTTCGAGCTCGTGAAGGTCGCGCTCGGTTCGTGGAGCTATCCGGAACCGGCGCTGTTGAAGGTGGCGGGCGTGCCGCTGTACGGCGGGTTCCTGTATGCGGCGGTGGGCAGTTACGTCTGCCGCTCCTGGCGGCTGCTCGATCTGGAGCTGGTCGGCTACCGGCCCCGGGCCACCGCCGTGGTCGCTGCCGCGATCTACCTGAACTTCTTCAGCCACCACTGGCTGCCCGACCTGCGCTGGCCCCTCGCCGCCCTGCTGCTCCTGGTCACCGCCGGAACGTGGGTGCGGTTCACCGTGGGCGGCGCCCGCTACCGCATGCCGCTGGCGCTCTCCTTCGCCCTGATCGGCTTCTTCCTGTGGCTGGCGGAGAACCTCGCCACCTACGTCGGCGCCTGGCGCTACCCGTACCAGCTGCACGGCTGGCAGCCGGTCTCCTTCGCCAAGTCCGGCGCCTGGGCGCTGCTGATCAGCGTCACCTTCGTGCTGGTGGCCGCGGTCGTGCGGCGGGGCGGCACCACATCGTCCCGCCCGACCCCGTAGCCGTCAGGGCCGCCTGCGGCTGTCGGGGTGAACATGCCGCAGGGGTACGCGTGGCCTCGTCCCGGCCGACGACCACTGGGGGCGTTCTGGTACTCCGGGGAGCCGCCCGCTCAGCAGAACGGGCGGCTCCCGCCGGTCCACTCCCGATGGAGGGCCTCTTCTCATGCGCCGTCTGTCCCTGGTGAGTTGTGCCCTGGTGACCGCTGTGCTGGTCGCCGTGCCGCTCACTGCACCGTCCGCCGCCTCACCCCCGGCCGCTTCCGTCGTACGGGCGTCAGCCGCCGGGCCCGACCCGTCCCGCCCTTGGGTGTTGCGCCAGGCCGTCGTGCCGCTGTCCCGCGACAACTTCGGCCCGCTGTGCGACCCGGCCCCCTCCGGGCCGCCGCCCGAGTATCCGCTCGCCCTCTTCCCGGACGATCCGCCGATCCAGGCCGTGCAGGAGTACCGGCAGCAGGTCGGCGAGGACACCGTCAACTGGTCCGGCCGTGTCGTCGGCGTGCCAGGCCACACCGTGCACATCACCGTCACCGGCGCCTGCACCGGAGGCCCGGTCACCCTGATCGGCACGGCGGACCTGGGCCGGATGCAGTACACGTACGCGCCCGCCCCGGGCAGGCCCGGCCACGCCCTGGTCGAGGAGATCGACACCTGGGCCATGCCCAAGGAGCCGGACGACACCCTTCCGGCAGAGAGAGCGCGGCCCGCCGCACGGGCCGAAGCGACGGCGGCACGAGCCACGGCCGACACCCCGGTGATCGACGTCGTGGTCGGCTACACCACCAACGCCAAGACCAAGGCGGGCGGCGAGGACGCCATGAAGGCGCGGATCGCCGAGGCCGAGACCGGGATGAACCGGGCTCTGTCCGACAGCGGGGTCCCGGCGAGCGTCGACGTCGTCCACACCTACGAGATCACCGGCTACAAGGAGGTCACGAGCACGGACGACATGCTCAACAAGAAGCTCAGGAAGGCCGATGACGAGGACCTGGGCAAGAAGGCGCACGAACTGCGCGACGAGCACGCCGCCGACCTGTTCAGCGTGATCATGGACCTGCCGTCCGGCAGCGACGCCCTGGGCCGGGCCGATCTGCCCAAGGAGCCGACGGCGGACACGACGGACAAGGCCTACTCCATCGTGGACGTCGGCGTGATGGCCTCGTACTACACCTTCGCCCACGAGCTGGGCCACAACCTGGCGCTCACACACACGCAGCCGGAAGCGAAGTGGACGACCCACTCGCAGGGCAGCGGGTGGATCACGCCGGACGGCAAGTACGTCACGATCATGAGGTCGGCGTACACCTGCCCCTCGTCCTGCACTCGCATCGGCCAGTACTCCAACACCCTCAACACCTGGCAGGGCCAGCCCCTGGGCGACAAGGAGACCGACGCCGCCGAGGTGCTGCGCGCCAACATCCCGGCCGTCGCCGCCTACCGCGCCCCCAAGAAGGCGTACGACCGCAAGGCACTGACACTCACGGCGGGCCCGGAGGAGGGCGGCACCGTACGGCCCAGCATCTGGGGCCCCTACCGCGACGGCAAGAACACTCAGATCACCGTCACCGCGACGCCCAAGGAGGGCTACGCCTTTGACGGCTGGAAGCTGGACGGCCACAAGCACGGCAACACAGAGCCCTCGATGGCCCTGACCATGGACAAGGGTCACACTCTGGAGGCCACCTTCAAGAAGGCGCCCGCCCCCGTGGCCACCCACCAGGTCACGGCATCCGCCTCGCCCGAGGGCGGCGGCAGCGTCGAGCTGTCCCCGGCCGGAGGCACGTACAAGGCGGGCGACCAGGTCATCGCGCGCGCCAAGGCCGCCGAAGGGTACGACTTCGTGCGCTGGACGCTGGACGGGCAGCAGATCGGCACCAATGAGGAGATCGCTGTGGCGGTCTCCCAGAACCACCGCCTGGTGGCCGAATTCGCCGAGAGCAAGACGGAGTTGACCACCTCGGTCACGCCGGGCGACCAGGCCGGAACCATCCGGCTGTCCGAGCCCGGACCGTACATCAAGGGCCGCCCGGTCGTGGCCACCGCCGAGGCGGCGCAGGGTTACCGCTTCAACGGCTGGACCATGGACGGCCAACAGGCAGGCACGGACAACCCGCTGACGGTGACGATGGACAAGGCCCACACCCTGATCGCCGCCTTCGAGCCGGTCAAGCCCGCCGCCGCGGCATGCCCGCATCCGGTGACCGGGGCCATCGCCAAGGTGTGGAAGGCCCAGGACGCCGCCAAGGGGCGGCTGAAGTGCCCCACCGGTCCGGAGAAGAAGACCCCCAACGGGAAGGGTGTTCAGCAGGTCTTCGAGGGCGGGGTCGTGTACTGGACGAAGAAGCACGGGGCACACCCGGTGTGGGGTGCCTTCCTCACCCAGTGGAAGAACCTGAAGTACGAAGCGGGCAGGCTCGGCTTCCCCACCAGTGGTGAACAGCCGCGCCCCGGCGGCAAGAAGGGCGTCCTGCAGAAGTTCCAAGGCGGCACCCTGACCTGGGACTCGAAGACCAAGAAGATCACCGCCACCTACACCAAGTAACCCTCCAGCCGGCAGCCGGTCCCCTGCGCCCTGGTGGCTTTCATGGCGCAGGGGGCCAGGCGGTCGGCGAGAGCAGGCCGAGGACGTAGGCGCGGGCCACCAAGGCGGTGCGGTTGGGGACTTCGAAGCGGCGGCAGAGGCGTACGAGGTGGTAGTTGACGCCGTCGGCACTCAAGTCCACCGCGCGGGCGACCACCGCGGTGGTGTGGCCCGCGGCGACCAGGGCGATGATGCGGGCCTCCTGGGCGCTGAGCAGTTGGAGCTCCCCAGCCTTCGGTGCCGTCCGTCGCTCGTCCGCGCTCAGGATCGCCAGGAGCGGCGGGGTGGTGCCCGCCGGGTCGCTCACCGGTTCCACGGTCAGTTCGCCTTCGTACGATGTGCCGCTCGCCTCCCAACGCACGCGCACCGGGTAGCGGGAGCGGCGGCCCGTACGCAACGCCGTGTCCAGCTTGGTGAATTGGGCGTCGTCGGTGGGCGTGAACAGGTCGAGCAGGTTGCGTCCTGTGAGGCGGCTCGGGGTCAGGTCCCACAGCGCGGCGAGGGCCGGGTTCGCGCTGGTGATCTCGCCGTCTGTGGTGCTGATCGCCGTCGGAACCTGGGTGCGGTCGAGCAGGTTGAGGAAGCGGGTGCGCCAGACCGCCGGGTCCGACTCCGGGTCCTGCATGGGGTGTTCTCCTCCGCTGTGCATAGCCGGGTGCTGTGCATGTCCCGGCGCGTGGCTCCTAGCGCAGACGCGCTCCGTGCGCACGCCGCGCCACGGCGAAGCCACTACAAGATTCTGTAGTCCTGGCGGCCCATTGGCCAGCGGGCGGCGGAATCGTGGAGGGGCAGCCGGACCCCACCCCACAGGAGGACAGCGCCCGTGAACATCCTGAGTGGAATGAGCGAGGTGCCCGTTGTCGACGTCTCGGACACCGGGCTGAGCCGTACGCCCATCCAGCAGGCCATGGCCCTCGCCCGAGAGCACGGCCCGCTCATGAGGCGGCGGTTCCACGACCACGAAACGGTGCTCGTCTCCTCGTTCGACCTCGTCGACGAGCTCTCCGACGAGACACGCTTCACCAAGGCCATCGGCCCCGTCCTGGAGAACGTGCGCGAGGTCACCGCCGACGGCCTGTTCACCGCCTACAACGACGAGCCCAACTGGGCCAGGGCGCACGACATCCTGTTGCCCGCCTTCGCCCTGGGTTCGATGCGCGCCTACCACCCGACGATGCTGCGTGTGTCCCGGCGCCTGATCGCCGCGTGGGACGCACGCGCCGAGGACGGCACCTACGTCGACGTCTCGGCGGACATGACCCGCATGACCCTGGACACCATCGGTCTCGCCGGTTTCGGCTACGACTTCGGGTCCTTCCGGCGCACCGACCCGCACCCCTTCGTGCAGGCCCTGGTGCGTGCCCTCGCCCACTGCCAGGCGGTCCTCGGCCGGGCTCCCGGAGGCGACCACGCGGCGGCGGACCGGGCGTTCCGGAAGGACGCCGACTTCCTCGCCCAGGTCGTCGACGAGGTGATCGGCCACCGCAAGGCCGCCGGGGACACCTCCACGGACGACCTGCTCGGCCTGATGCTCAGCGCGCCCCACCCCAGCAGCGGCGCGCTCCTGGACGAGGCCAACGTCCGCAACCAGATCATCACCTTCCTGATCGCCGGCCACGAGACCACCTCAGGCACCCTCTCCTTCGCCCTGCACCACCTGCTGCGCAACCCGGCGGCCCTCCATCTGGCACAGGCCGAGGTGGACGCGTTGTGGGGCGATGCCCCGGACCCCGAGCCGTCGTACGAGGACGTCGGCAAGCTGCGCTACGTACGCCAGGTCCTCAACGAGACCCTGCGGTTGTGGCCCACCGCCCCGGCGTTCGAGCGCGAGGCGCGCGCCGACACCGTCATCGGCGGCCGCCACCCGGTGCGGGCGGGGCAGCGGCTCACCGTGCTCACGCCGATGCTGCACCGCGACCCGGTGTGGGGCGACAACGTCGAGGAGTTCGACCCGGAGCGGTTCGCCCCCGCCGCCGAGGCGGCCCGCCCGGCGAACGCGTACAAGCCCTTCGGCACCGGTGAACGTGCCTGCATCGGGCGGCAGTTCGCGCTGCACGAGGCCACACTGCTGCTCGCCCTGCTGATCCACCGCTACCGCCTCCACGACCACGCCGGATACCTGCTCGACGTCAAGGAGACCCTGACCCTCAAGCCGGAGGGCTTCACGCTGACGCTGACACGGCGTACCGCCGAGGATCGACGCGCCACCGACAGCGGCACCCCGCAGGAGAAGCCCGAGCAGCAGGCGGTACTGCCCGCCCGCGCCGCCACCGACTCGGCGCTCACCCTCCTGTACGGCTCCAACCTCGGCACCTGCCGTGCGTACGCCGAGGAACTGGCCGACACCTTCGGCGCGTTGGGTTTCGGCACCGATGCCGCACCGCTGGACTCGCGCGTCGGCGGCCTGCCCGCGGACCGGCCGGTCGTCATCGTGGCCGCCTCCTACAACGGGCAGCCCACGGACGACGCGGCGGCCTTCGCCTCCTGGCTCGCGGGCGCGGGGCCCGGTGCCGCCGAAGGTGTGCGCTATGCCGTCCTGGGCGTCGGGGACCGCAACTGGGCGGCCACCTATCAGCGTGTACCCACCCACCTCGACGAGCGGATCGCGGAGTTGGGCGGGACCCGGCTGATGGAGCGGACCGCCGCCGACGCCTCGGGCGACCTCGCCGGAACCTTCGCGCACTTCACCGCGGACCTGCGCCGCGTCCTGCTGACCGCATACGGCGACCCGGACTCGGCCGCCACGGTGCCCGCTGAGGCCGAGCCCGCGTACGCGTATGAGGTCACCGAGGTGACCGGCGGGCCCCACGACGCCCTCGCCGTCCGCCACGGCGTCACCCCCATGACGGTGGTGGAGACGGGTGACCTCGCCGACCTGAGCCATCCGCTCGGCCGCGCCAAGAAGTTCCTGCGCCTGGAGCTGCCCGAAGGGGTCACCTACCGCACCGCCGACCACCTGACCGTCCTGCCTGTCAACGACCCCGACCTTGTGGAGCGGGCGGCGAAGGTCCTCGGGCTCGACCTGGACGCCGTCCTGGACATCCGCGCCCACCGCCCCGGCCGCGCCACCCTGCCCCTGGACCGACCGGTCACCGCCCGCGACCTGCTCACCCACTACGTGGAGTTGCGCGACCCGCTCACCGCCGAGCAGATCACCCTTCTCGCCGAGCACAACCCGTGCCCGCCCGAGCAGGCCGCCCTGCACCAACTGGCAGCCGCCGACCGGCTCTTGACCGCCGCCCGCCCCGGCCTGCTGGACCTGGCCGCGGAACACCCGGCCCTGCACGGCCAGTTGGGCTGGCCGCTGCTGCTCGACCTGCTGCCGCCGCTGCACACGCGCCCCTACTCCATCTCCTCCTCCCCGGCCGCGGACCCGCGCCACGCCGACCTGATGGTGTCGCTCCTCAGCGGCCCCGCGCGCTCGGGCAGCGGCGTGTACGAGGGCACCGGATCCTCGTATCTGCACCGCGTACGGCCCGGTGACACCGTGCACGCGCGCGTGCAGCCCTGCCGGGAGGCCTTCCGCATCGGCCACGACGCACACACCCCTGTCATCATGATCGGCGCCGGGACCGGCCTCGCCCCCTTCCGCGGGGCGATCGCGGACCGCGTGGCACTCCTGCGCGGCGGCGCACGGCTCTCGCCCGCGCTGTGCTACTTCGGCTGCGACCACCCCGAGGTCGACTACCTCCACCGCGCCGAGCTGGAGGAGGCGGAGCGGGCCGGGGCGGTGTCGATGCGGCCCACGTTCTTCAAGGCGCCCCAGGGCGGCCGGCTCTTCGTCCAGGACCGCATCGCCGCCGAAGGCGCGGAGGTGTGGCGGCTGCTCGAAGCAGGGGCGCGGGTGTACGTGTGCGGCGATGGCGGCCGGATGGCGCCGGGTGTGCGGGCCGCCTTCCAGGAGCTGTACATCCGGCGCACCGGCGGTAGTGCCGCGGCGGCCGAGGAGTGGTGGCAGGACATGGTCGCCGAGGGCGGCTATGTCGAGGACGTGTACGTGGCCTCCTGACCGTCCCCCCGCCCGCCGCCCACTTCCCGGACCTCCCCTGAGCTGCCCGGGAGAGACCGATTCCTGCTCACCTCTGGAGACATCCATGGCAACCATGCGCGCCGCGCGCTTCAACACGTCCACCGGCGAATTGGCCGTGCGGGACGTGCCCGTGCCCTCGCCCGGCCCCGGCGAGGCCCTGGTGAAGGTGGCCGCCTGCGGGATCTGTCACTCCGACCTGTCGCTGCTGCACGGGGCGGTGCCCGCCCGGCTGCCCGTGATCACACCGGGCCACGAGGCCGCGGGAACCATCGCCGAGCTGGGCTCCCCGGCGCCGGGCTTCGGCGTCGGCGACCGCGTGGTGCTCGCCGCGGGCCGCGCCTGCGGGCAGTGCCCCGCCTGTGTGTCGGGGGCCGCCTGGGACGACTGCCTCGACCTGCGGATCATGGCCTTCGACTACGACGGTGCGTGGGCCGAGTACGTGGTCGTACCCGTCGCGTCCCTGACCCCGGTGCCCGAGAGCATCCCGCTGGAGCAGGCGGCCGTCCTCGCCGACGCGGTGTCCACGCCGTACGGAGCCGTGGTGGACACCGCCGCTCTGCGCCCCGCCCAGGCGGTGGGGATCTGGGGCGTGGGCGGCGTCGGGGCCCACCTGGTGCAGCTGGCCCGCCTGGCCGGGGCGGCCCCGATCGTCGCCCTCGACCCGCTGACCGCGGCCCGCGAGCGAGCCCTGGAGCTCGGCGCGGACCACGCCATCGACCCGACGGACGCGGACGTGGACGTGCCCGGGCGGATCCGGCAGCTCACCGGCGGGCGCGGCCTGGAGACGGCCTTCGACGTGGTGGCCCGCGCCGCCACGATCCGCCAGGCCAACGCCGCC
This sequence comes from Streptomyces sp. NPDC059002, assembly GCF_042740435.1. NCBI lineage: Bacteria > Bacillati > Actinomycetota > Actinomycetes > Kitasatosporales > Streptomycetaceae > Streptomyces > Streptomyces sp. NPDC059002. The sequence continues at coordinate 22,253 of NZ_JBHYJI010000093.1, forward strand.
CTCGGCCACCGCGGCCACTTGGTACTCGTGGGCATCTCGCCGGACAGCGTGGACCTCGGACCGGAGACGGAGTACGCGATGAGCCGCCATACGGTCACCGGCCACCTCGGCTACCGAAAGCGCCACCTGGAGGACCTGGTCACCCTCGTCGCGCACGGCCGCCTGGACCTGAGCCGCTCCGTCAGCGCGGTGCTGCCGCTGGAGGAGATCACGGAGGGGGTGCGGCGCCTGGAGGCCAAGGAGGGCAATCCGATCCGGATCGTGATCCGCCCCTGAGGTCCGCTGGCCCATGGTTTGGAGTTTCCATGTCCACGGTCCTCACCTTCCGCCGCACGAGCCTCCGTATCGCCACTGCGGGCAGCGTGCTCGCCGCGCTCGCCCTTCCTGGGGCCGCGGCCATCGCGGCCACGGCCCCGGAGAAGCCCGCGACTGCGGCATACACGTCGGACAGGTCCAGCGGCACCTACCGTTTCGAGCTCGAAGGCGGTGACGACGTCACCCTCGATGCCAAGGACACCACTGCCACGGTGAAGACCAGCGACGGTACGGCGATGGGCACTCTGGCTCCCAGAAAACCCGGCCCGGTCACCAGCGGCTACTCCGGGTGGAAGTACACCCTCTTCATCCCGGCGAGCAAGCCCGATCTCAACCCGCCTCACCTCAAGGCCACCTTCAAGGGCCAGACGGCCAAGACCCTGTACTTCACGCCCAGCGGTGCGAAGCCCGCGCCCTCGGGAGCGGCCAAGGACACGCCCTAGAGAGAGGACGGCCCTAGGGAGCGTCTTGTCGATCATGTGGTGAGCCAGATGAGGGTGCTGGCCAG
>NZ_JBHYJI010000094.1:0-21272 GCF_042740435.1 Streptomyces sp. NPDC059002
CCTCGCCGTCACGCTGGAGTTCCTCGGCCCGCTGACCGTGGCCCTCGCGGGCGCGCGGCGCCGGATCGATCTCGTCGCCGCCCTGGCCGCGGCGGGCGCGGTGGTGGTGCTCGCGCGCCCTTCGCCCTCCACCGACTACCTGGGCATCGGCCTCGCCCTGCTGGCAGCGGTCTGCTGGGGTTGCTACATCCTGTGCAACCGCGCCGTCGGCGCCCGGCTGCCCGGCCTGGAGGGCTCGGCCGCCGCGGCGCTGGTGTCCGGCGCGCTGTATCTGCCGGTGGGCGCGTGGGTGCTCTGGCAGCACCCGCCCACACCGGCGGCGCTGGGGTGTGCGCTGGCCGCCGGGGTGCTCTCCTCGGCCGTGCCGTTCGTATCCGATCTGCTGGCCCTGCGCCGGGTGCCGCCGCATTTCTTCGGCGTCTTCATGAGCGTCAACCCGGTCCTCGCCGCGCTCATCGGCCTCGTAGCCCTGGGCCAGCACCTCGATATGGCCTCCTGGTCGGCCATCGCTGTGATCGTCACCGCGAACACCGTCGTCGTCTCCACCGCCTCCGAGCCGCCTCAAAGCCGCGCGAGTTCCGCTTCCGTCTCCAGGGTGTCCGGATGATCGGAACCCAGCTGCCGCGTGCGGGCGGCCAGTACTTCCTCCAGCGTTTCGCGGGCCGGTCCTGTTTCCTGCTGGTCCCGGAGCACGCATCCGAGCTCATGCTTGGTGGCCAGCACGCGCGGGTGGGACTTCCCTTCCGATGCTTCCGATTCGGCGAGCAGGTCTTCCAACTCCGTGCGGGCCAGCTCCAGTTCTCCCTGGGCATGCAGCAAACGCCCCTGTTCCAGCCGGACTTCGAGGCGGAGCACCTGAAGGGTGTAGGGGACGTCTCGATGCGCGAGCCTCAGGTCGGCGAGGGTGATCGTTTGAAGCTCCTGGTCTGCCAAGGCCAGTTCACCCTGCATACGGAGAACTCGCGCAAGGGAGTAATGCGCGTGAGCGGATGCACTGAACCACTGGAGTTCATCCACGCCGCTGTTGAACGACTCGGTGCGGATGATGCGTTCGATCTCCTCACGAGCCGCGATGACGTGCCCCTGCTTCGCCTTCACCCATGCAAGATTCAAGCCGACGAGCTGACTGTCCCTGTGGTCCGGCCCATGGACCCGCAGATCGATCGCATGAAGTTCTTCCAGCTCGGCCCGGGCCTCTGCCACACGCCCGGATTCCAGCAGGTTCAGGGCCAGTTCGTTGCGGCACACCAAGGTGTCGCGATGCTGGGCACCCAGCGCCCTTTGCATACCGGCCACAACGCTCTCCAGTTCCTCCTGCGCACGGGAGAAATCTCCCCGTCGGCGGTGAGCGCGGGCCAGGAAGAATCTGACCTCCAGCGTCTTGGGGTCATGCTCCCCCAGCGCGCTCCAGTACTTCTTGAGGAGGGCGTCAAGTTCCGCTGCCGCCTTGGTCAGTTCCCCTCGGTCGACGAGGATGTCCGTCAGCAGCATGTGACTGGAGAAGATGGTTTCCCGGTCACGGTCCTTGAGCGGATCGTGATCGGGGATGTCTCCCAGCGTCGCTCGGGCCGCCGCGAACCTGCCGAGCGAGTACAGGATCTGCGCATGCCCCTCTCTCACAAAGAGGAAATCCCAAGAGGCGCCGTCTTCCTCGGAGCGGAGCCGTCGGTACTCGCGCTCGGCCTGGTCCAGTGCACCGAGGCGCTCGAGCGAACGGGCAAGCCACAGCCTCGCGGACGCGAGCGACGGATCGGCCTCAAGGATGGCCGCCAATTCTTGGCGGGCCGCCTCCACTTCACCCGCGTCGAAGAGGAGAGTGGCGTAGTCGAACCGGCAAGCGGTCTCGAAAGTCCCACCCCTCCCTCTTCGCTCACCCGCTGCGATCAGCGCTTCGTATTCGCGTCGCGCCAGATCGTCCTCGCCGAGCATGTGCAGCGAGTGGGCGTAGCGCTCCCATGCATGGAGGGTCCCCTCGTGGCATTCGCCGTATTTCTTACGGTTGATCTCGGTGAGCCGCTGGAACTCCTCGCGTGCGCGTCCGTAGTTCTCACGGCGCAGGAGACGTCCGGCGAGCCTGTTGCGGGCGTCGATCGTCTTGGGGTGCTCATCCCCCAGCCACCTGCCGTAGCAGCGGAGCGCGAGGCGACGTCGTGGACCGGCTCCCGCCGTGGACCCGGCGTCCGGTGCCTCCGTCGCCGACTCATGGGCCCCATACGTCCAGGCGAGATGGCGTTGGAGGTTGATGTGCCTGAACTGATAGACCGCGCCGACCTGTCGGAGCACTCCTCGCGTACGCGCATCCTCCAGGAAGGCCATGAGGTCGCGCGGATATCCTCGTGCGGCCAGGGACAGCCTTGCGACGGTGAAGGTGGGCCAGGCCGCCGCCGCGACGGCGGTGCCGCCGACATTGGCCAACCACCTGACGCTTGCCAGGATGACGCCGAACACGAGGCCGGTATGGGCGTCGGAGAGAAGCCAGGCGAAGGTTCCCCACATGACGCCGCTCCAGGCGGAGCCGACGACGGCCGTCAGCGTGTTGATCAGGAACACCCGCCGGTCGCGGGTGAGCGCGGCCGCGGGCCCCAGTGTCATGTCCGGCGGATCGGGCACAAGACCGCCCACGGTGAGGGTCATCAGCGCCTGGATCAGGAACCAGGCGGCCCCCGCGGTCAGCCCGACGCCGGATCCCTTGTAGAGCCCGACGGCCACGCCGCCGAACGCTGCCAGCGCAAGAGGGGTCAGCGTCGCGGCCGCCAGACCTCTGACCCATTTCTTCCGGGTCTTCGGTTCGCTCGCATCAAGATCCTCCAGCAACTTGTCGTCGAGGAGCTTGATCTTCTCCGCCAGGGACCAGTGCACCCCTGATGCGGGCTCCACCGAGACGCCGAGTTCATCGTCGGGATCCTGATGCACCATGCGCGTACCCGTCACACAGAGGTACACGAAGATGACGCAGACCGCCCCGCCTGCGTAGAACGCGAAAGTTCGGCCGATGAGCCACCAGGAAATGAAGAGCAGTGGAATGCCGTAACGGATCCCCGCGTTCACCCCCAGGCCCAGTCCGGTCAGTGTCGAGGTGGCCTTTCCCGCGATCCGGCGGAACTGCCACCAGGCCAGGTTGGGTGTGCCGAACTCGTGCCGTTGCAGCTGGTGGGCGATGCGCCCGAGGGTTCGCTCCGCCCGCGCCGCCGACCAGCGGGGGCGCTCGCCCGGCTCGGGACGGTACACCGCCGGCACGAACGCTCCGAACAGATGCGTCTCGATGGCGTCACGGCCGGGGAAGCGCTCAGGATCCAGCAGTTCGCGAGGCTCCGGCAGAGCGTGTTCGTCCCCGGCGCGGGGGTTGTAGACGGTCCGGGAGAGAAACAGACCAAGGGGGTTGGTCAGCACCTGGGCCAACGGGGCATCGGGAGACAGGTCGTCGAGTACGGCCGTCCACCGGGCCGCGCCCGGGGAGCGGGCTCCCCCGGCGTCGCGCTGAAGGTAGGTCGCCGCCTGCGCCAGGTCCAGCGGCTTCACTTCTATGCCCGCGGCACCGGCCAGGCGCAGGGAGTCCCCCTCCACGAGTTCCCGGTACTCCGCGGGTCTGCTGGAGACGACGACGGGCTGTCCGAAGAACAGCCCTTGGTTGATGGCCTCCAGGGCACGGGCCCGCTGGCTGCGGGTGAGTTCGTCGAGGCCGTCGAGCAGGGGCAGGACAAGACCTCGGTCCAGCAGGACCCGGGCGGCCGACCCGCCGGACTCATCCTTCGGGGGTCCCGGGGCGGGTGCCACCAAGGTCGCCAGGGCGGGGTGGTAGCGGCTGATCTCGGCTGCCATCCAGCCGACGAGATCCTGCTTCTCGGGGGCCCAGGACGCCAGGGAGAAGATCACCGGGACGGGTTCGCCCGTGCCGCGCCTCTCCAGCAGGGCGAGGAGCAGGCGGACCAGCAACACCGTTTTGCCCGCGCCCGCTTCGCCCAGGACGACGAGTCGGCGGGTGGGGACACGCCGGGAGAAGACCTCCTCGATCTGGCCGCCCTCCCCGGCCAGACCGGCCGGACCGGCCGGACCGGCCGCCCAGCCTGCCGGATCGGGAGAGGTGCCGTCCGGCCAGTGGCCGGCGGTCTCGCGCAGGAGGGGCCAGTCCTCGAACAGCTCCGGCCGCGCGGCCGTCCAGGCCACCGGCAGCATGTACGGGTCCTGGAGCCTGCGGAGCTGCATCTCCTTCGTCCACCGGGACCGTTGGGCCGCCGCCAGCGCGTCCGCGATGACGACGGGATCCATCGGCAGGCCCAGCCTGCCGGGCGGGGCACCGAAGGGACCGCGGCCGCGGACGGAGAAGACATTGACCTGGTGGTTGTGGTTGCCCACTTGCAGGCCTTGAGCATACGGAGCCCACACGCGGGGCCCGCTTCTCTCGCGCGTCATCCGGGGAACGCTCAGCTGAAGTTGTTGGTCTGTGTGTTGTGGTCGCCGATCTGGACGCCGCGGGCGTTCCTGGCGTCCACGGCGTTCACGTCGGCCCGTGCTCCCGCACGATCGATGTGGGCCAGCAGTTCGCGGGCGGCCGCGACGACACTCTCGTCCCTGTCGACGCCTGCCGCGGCCAGGGCCTCGGTCAGCCGCGCCGCCCAGACCGCAGGCTCGGTCCCCTCGGCGGTCAGCACCTCGATCGACGGCCCTTCGGCGCGCGAGAGCCGCTGCTGTACGGCCAGGCGGAGCCGGGCGTATGCCTCCCGTACGGCTTGGCCCGCCGATTCGGCGACTCCGGCGGACGCCCCGGCCACCAGCGCGGCGACGATCGCTTCCAACCCGGTCATGTGCCCCCCGTAGTCAGTGTTCGACGAAAGGTATCCGCATACACGCGCTTCCGGAAAGGGGCAAGCGGCAGCACGCCGTAAACTCAACAAGCGGAGTTTCAGGGCGAGTTGCCGTCACGTCCCGCCGCCTGGCACGCCGGGCACGTCATCCGGCCGCGGCCCCCTCCTCGACGCCCAGCAGTTCGAGGAAGGCGGAGGCCGCGGGTGACGGCGGGAACCGGTTCCAGACGAGGTGTTCCACGCGTACCGGCCCGTCGGTGATCGGCACGATCCGCAGGCCGTGCAGTTCGGTGGCGAACGCCGCGGGCAGCAGGGCGATGCCCAGGCCGTGGCGGACCATGCGGGACATCAGCTCGACGCCGGACACCTCGAAGGCGACCTCGCGCCGCAGGCCTGCCGCGGCGAACGCCTGGTCGGACTGGGCGCGGGCGGCGCTGCCTTCGGCGAAGTCCACGAACGCCTCGTCGACGAGGCACCCGAGGCCGACCTCGCGCCGGCCGGCCAGGGGATGGTCGGGGGCGACCACGGCGACGTGCCGCCCGTGGGCGAGTTCGTGGTCGCGGACGCCCTGCGGCCGGAATCCGGGCTGCAGTCCGAGGAAGGCCGCGTCCAGTTCGCCGTCGCGCACCTGCTCGATGAGCCGCTCGCTGGAACCGGCCCGCAGGCTGATCCGCACCTGGGGGTAGCGCAGGTGGTAGTCCCGCAGCACCACGGGAAGGTCGACGGCCGCCACGGTGGGGATCGAGCCGACGGTCAGCCTGCCGCGTATCTCGCCGGTGGCCGCGGCCACTTCCGCACGGGCCCGCTCGGCCGCTTCCAGGGCCTGGCGGGCGGCGGGCAGGAAGGCCTCTCCGGCGGCGGTCAGCCGCACCCTGCGGCTGGTCCGCTCGAAGAGCCGGGCGCCCAGTTCCTTTTCGAGGCGGGCCACTTGGTGGCTGAGCGCGGACTGGACGACGTGGCACCGCTCGGCGGCGCGGGTGAATCCGGCCGTCTCCGCCACCGCGACGACGTACCGCATCTGCTGGAGATCCATTGATCCATCGTGAAACACGATGGACATCGATGACAAGCATGTGTTGGACCGATGGATGCCCGCTCGACGATGCTGACGTCACGGCACCGGCGCTCCTGCGCCCCGACCCAATGGAGAGAACCATGCGCGTGATCGCCTTCGACCACCTCGTCCTGAACGTCACCGACATCGAGCGCTCGCTGGACTTCTACACCGGCCCGCTGGGACTTGAGCCGGTGCGGGTGGAGGAGTGGCGGGCGGGCCAGGTGCCCTTCCCGTCCGTGCGGGTGAGCCCCACCACGATCATCGACCTCGTCGTCGCGCCCGACGGGCAGCCGCAGGGATCCAACGTCGATCACATCTGCCTGGTGGTCGAGCCGCTCGACTGGCAGGAGGTCATCGACTCCGGTGTCTTCACGGTCGTCGACGGTCCCGGCAAGCGCTTCGGCGCACGGGGCACCGCCATCTCCCTCTATGTGCGGGACCCGGACGGCAACACCGTGGAACTGCGCTGGTACCCGGCGGAGGCCTGAGCGTCACCGCGGGCCCGGCGCGGGGCCCGTCACGGGTGGGCTTCCCGCCACGCCGCCATCGCCCGGTTCCACTCCTCGCCCGACAGGGCGGTGAGCGAGGCGGGGAAGAGCCCGTCCTCCTCCTTGGCGATGTGGTGGTGCAGTTCGTCGACGGCCGCGCGCAGCCGCGCCACGTCGGGCCCCGCGTCCAGGTCGAGGGTGGGCAGCAGGGCGGCGAGGTCGCGGTGCTCGTGGACGAGGTCGTCGATGTACTCGGCGTACTCGGGGTCCTCCCGCATCACCTCGAAAAGACCGTTCTCCTCGCCGCGCCAGTGCGCGAGCAGTTCGCGCGCCATGACCTCGACGAGTTCACCGGCCCGCGCCGTGTCGCCCCGGTCCAGGGCCCGCAGGGCGTCACCGGCCGCGTTGGTGACGCGTTCGTGCTCGGCGATGAACTCCTTGATCAGCGGGATGTCACGACAACCGCAGTAGTGGCACATACCCCTTTTTGTACCGGATTGCCCCCGCGTCCGGCGGCCCCGGCGCGGCCTGCCGAACGGGAGCAGCCGCGATCCGGTGCCGCAACGGCACGGGCGCCGGTCAGAGCAGGCCGCGCCGCGGGCCCTCCGCCTTGATCATGACCCAGCTGTCCGTGAGCATGGACACCTTGCCCTTGGCCGGGATGTACGCCTCTCCCTGGTGCAGGTAGTCCAGGAGGAACACCCTCTCGTCCTTCTTGCTGCCGACGAGGAAGGCGATCTGCGGGGACGGGGTGATGCGCGCGGCCGGGTCGGTGGTGTGCATGTACTCCTGGACGTCGGCACTGAAGAAGGTCAGCGCGCCACCGTCCTTCGTCTTCAGCGCGTAGACCTTCTTGTGGTCCGTCTTGCCCGCCTTGTACTCGGCCTTGCCGCCGGGGTTGAGCATCTTGTTCTGGTCCAGCGGGAATTGGGTCATCCACTTCGCGGTCTCGCTCGCGCCGACCTTCATGCCCAGCTTCTCGTCGCCCGAGTAGAGGGCGACCAGCGCGTCGTCCATCTGGTCGGGGGCGAGGACGCCCTGCTTCTTGGCGGTGTCGGTGACGGGGACCACGAAGCCGTCCGCGTCCTTGGCGAGGTCGGGCGCCCTGGGGTCCTTCTTGGTGGTCCAGCCGCTCCACACGGCCTTCCAGTCGTCGCCCTCCTTGTCGAAGACGACGGTGGCGCGGCTGGTCCTGGGCGAAGTGCCGTTGTGGTCCTTCGTGTCGGCGCGCAGCGCGAACCAGGTCGCGCCGCCCTTCGCGGACGGGATGAGGTATTCGCGGTTCACATAGAAGAAGGGCTTGCGGCCCTCGGCCCTGTCCTTCGCGGGCTGCAGCTTGTCCTGCTTGTAGGTGCTCGCGCTTCTCTCGTAGAGCCCGCCGCCCTCGACGGCGGACAGGACGCCGCTGTCACGCTTCGCGTTGGCCTGGTTGTTGACCTTCACGTAGTGGTCGACGATCTTCTTCGCCTCGGCCTTGTCGACGACGCCCGCGGGGGCGCGGTCGGCGGCGGTCTTCCCGTTCCCGGACTTCGCGTCGTCCCCGGAGTCGGACGAGCACGCACCGGCGGTGAGGGCGAGCGCGGTGGCGCCCGCCGCCATGAGGAGCGTGGTGCGATTCCTGCGATGTATGAGCATGACGTTCCCCGTTGCACAGAGTGGAAGATGATGTTCGTGCCGTTGCGCCACGTTAGCTTCCGCTCCGGTCGGGGCCGCGCGCGGGTGGGTCCAGGAGCCGCGCGAGGCGACCTCGCGCCCGCCGAGCGACACCTCAACTCATCGTTCGGGTACCGGCGTTGAGGATGCCTGCGCGGCGTCCAGGTAGTCCTCGATGCGGGCCAAGGCGAAGCCCTGTGCGGTGACCGTGCGGGCCAGGTCGATGGTCACCTGGCGCAGCGTGCGCCTGTGCAGCTTCTCCGCCGGGAAGAAGTGGAACAGGATGATGTCGCCGGACCGCAGTGCGTCTTGGGGGGCGTTGGAGCGAAGGCCGCCCGGCTGCATGCTCGCGGTCCACAGCACCACGGCCCGCAGTCCGCAGTCGGCCGCGGCGCGCTGCGTGGTGGCGTTGTAGTTGCCGCCGGGCGGCCGGAACAGAGTCGGCGCGTGGCCGAAGACCGTGCGCAGGCGCTCCTGTTGGCCGCAGATCTCGGCCCGCTGCCGGGTGGCCGGCAGTTTGGTGAGGCGGCGATGGGTCAGGGTGTGGTTCTGCACCTTGTTCCCGAGCGCTTCGAGTCCGGCGAAGTACGGGTAGCCGTCCCCGGCCAGCGAGTCGGTCAGGAACATGCTGAAGGGGATCCGCAGGGTGTTCATCAGGTCCCGGAATCCGGGGTCCTTCGCCTGGCCGTCGTCGATGGTCAGAAACACCACGCGATCGCTGGTGGGGACCCGCCGGATCGCGGGCACCCCGCCACGGACCGGCCGGTCCTGGGTGGTCAGGGGAAGCCGGGGCGTGGGCACGGGCGGCGCCGCGAGCAGGGTGGGCAGCGCTTCGGGGCTCTGCGCGTACGGAGGGGCTGTCCCGCCGGGCCGTCCTCTCGCGCCGTCGTCATGGCAGGCGCTCACCAAGAGCCCGACCGCGACGGCCAGCGTCGGCCACAGCACCCGCCCGCGGGGGCGGCGACTCCTCACCATGCCGTGATCCTCACACGGTCGTACGCCGTGGTGCGCTCCAACACCCGTCCGGGACGGCCGAGTCGTCGGGCCTTGGCGCCCATCGTCGTACGCCTGAACAGCACTCCCCCTGCACGAACGCCAGATGGAGCCATCTTAACGCCAACTTGAGCCAATGTGACTTGCGTTGGCGCCACGCAAGTGCCATCTTGGCGCCATGGATCAGACCTCACACAAGAACCACCTCTCGATGCCACGGGCCTTACGGCGAGCGGGAGTTGCGGCGCTGGCCGTCACGATGCTGGCCGGGGCGACCGCACCCGCGGGGGCCACTTCTGCCGACCCGGCCCCGCCGGAGACCGCCGCATCACAGGACCGTCCGGAGCTACAGCGGGCGATCCAGGACATCGTCGATTCCGGTTCCGCCGGGATGCAGCTGCGCGTGCACGACGAGCGGGGCGAGTGGGTCGGCAGCGCCGGGGTGCGCAGGCTCGGCCAGGCCGGGAAGCCGCCGACGAACGGGCGGTTCCGCATCGGCAGCAACACCAAGACCTTCATCGCCACCGTGGTGCTGCAACTGGTGGCCGAGGGCAAGATCGGCCTCGACCGGCCCGCGGCCGACTTCCTGCCCCGCCACGACCTCGACCCGCGGATCACCGTGCGGATGCTGCTGCAGCAGACCAGCGGGTTGTTCGACTTCACCGGCGACCGCCACCCGGACGGGACGTATGTGCCGGGGATCCCCTGGCAGGGCCAGGAGTGGGTGGACCAGCGATTCCACAGCTACCGGCCCGACGAGCTGGTGCGGCGGGCGCTGGCCGAGCCGCTGAAGTTCGAGCCGGGCACGGACTGGAGCTACTCCAACACCAACTACGTACTGGCCGCGCTCCTGATCGAGAACGTGACCGGGCGCCCGTACGCCGAGGAGATGCGGCGGCGGATCCTGCGGCCGCTCGGACTGCGGGGCACCGTGGTCCCCGGCACCCGGACGGGGATTCCCGGGCCGCACGCCCACGGCTACTACGGGTACGAGGACGCGGGCCGCTGGAAGGTCGTCGACGTCACCCGCCAGAACCCCTCCTGGATCTCCGCCGCCGGTGACATGATCTCGACCACCGAGGATCTCCACACGTTCCTCTCCGCACTCCAGGGCGGCAGACTCCTGCCGCCCCGGCTGCTGGCCGAGATGCGCACGCCGCACCCCAAGAGCGGCGAACTCGGCTACGGCCTCGGCCTGATGGTGCAGGACGCAGGCCCGCACTGCGGCGGCACCCTCCTCACCCACAACGGCGGCGTCAAGGGCTATGGGGCGCTGATGTACAGCACGCCCGACGGCAAGAAGACCCTGACCGCCTCACTGACCGGCAAGGGCGCCCGGATCGACGAGGCGAAGGAGTTCCGGAAGGTGCAACAACGCCTCGTCAAAGAGGTGTTCTGCGCCGGACAGGACTGATCCGCGCGGCGCACACGGACCCGGCACGCCCCGGCATCTCAGCGTTTGAGGGCCGCCAGCCCCTCCGCCGCCTGATCGGCCGCCTTGGTGCGGGCCACGGCGGCCTGTGCGCCCTGGCCGAGGTCGTCGGCCAGGCGCGCCTGGGCGAGCCAGTTGTAGGGGCAGACCGGGCGCAGGTTGATGCGCTCGCTCAGCAGGGTGCGGGCCAGTTCGTGGCGGCCCGCGCGCAGTGCGGCCTCCAGCAGCGTCTTGTGCACGGCGTCGCGTTGGGCGTGGCTGCCGCCGTACTCGCCGAGCCGGTGCCGTACGGGAAGCAGCAGGTCGACGGCCTGGTCGTAGCGGTCCTGACCGTAGGCGACCAGTGCGCGGCACACGGGGAGTCCGATGTCCGCGGTCATGGCGTGGTTGGCGCCGGGCCCGCCGCCCGCGACGTACTCCTCACGTGCGCGCACCAGGCGTTCGGCGTCCCCGATGCGGCCCGCGCCGGTGTACGCCATCACCGCGTGCACGTCGTTGAAGGCGTAGTACGCACCGTCGTGGCGGGCGGCCCAGGCGTCGGCGAGCGGCTGCCACCGGTCCCCCGCGTCCTGGCCCGCCAGGTGCAGGCGCCACAACAGGGCCGCGGCGTCCAGGAGTTCCATCGCCGCACCCGTGGATCCCGCGTGGTGCAGGGCGGCGTCGTAGATCTCCAGGACGCGGGGGACGTCACCGGCCTCCAGGGCGTAGAGGCAGTAGTGCCACCAGTTGTGCACGTTGAGGTAGTTGCCCGTCGCCCAGTCCGCGGCGCGGGCGTCGAGGAAGCGGATGCCGTCGGCGAACTGCCCCCGCATCTCGTAGGTGTGCACCACGGCGTGGATGGCCCATACGTCGCGCGGACCGCGCTCGACCGCCTCCAGGCCCGCTTCCCGCGCCCTGTCGTAGTGGCCGGCCTCCTCCAGGCCGAAGGCGTACATGCCGAGGACGGGGCCGTAGTGCGGGTCCGACGCGTCCCAGGCGGACAGCGCGCCGCCGATGCGGTCGCGCAGCCGTGGGGCGTTGCCGGTGAAGAAGTCGATCTGGTGGCCGACCGCGAGCGCGAGGACGTCGTGCGGATACTCCACGGAGATCTCGCCGAGCACCCGGCCCGCCTGGTGGATGTCGCCGCGCAGCCAGGAGGTGGCCGCGGCGACATGCATGCGCTCGCGCGGTGTCATCTCCCCGCGGTGCATGTGTTCCTTGAAGCGCTCGAAGGTGTTGCGGGCGTCGGCGGCGTCCTTCTCCTCCGTGCCGAGCAGGCCGAGGTGGGCGGCCAGGACGTTGCCCATGACCGAGCGCGGTGCGGCGGTGAGCACCTGCCGGGACGCGTCGGCCACCTCGGCGCGGAAGTACAGCAGGTGTTCCAGCGCTTGTTCGTAGTGGTCCACGGCCTCGTCGCCGGTGCGCGACATCGGGTGGCCGTGCCGGTCGCCTGCCATGATCGGCTCCTTCCGCAGGGGGACGCCAGCGACCCGGTGCGGGAATCGCTGGGCGACAGGGAACCAATCCTGCCCGCCGCCACGGCACTTGACGCACCGTGACCGGCATCGTCCCCGTCACGGGAGTGCCGACAGGCACTCTGGCATCACCGCTTCGGGCGGCCTACCTTGGCAGCGGTGGACGCACCACACGCACGGCTTGTCATGCACTTGTCCATTTCATCCCGGCAAGAGGCAAGAGGTGAGCCATGTTCCTCCGGCACAGACGCACCGCGCACGGACACCACACCCGTCCGCGCCGCGGCCGGGCCCGTCGTACGACCGTCGTCGCCACCGTCCTCGCGGCCCTGGCCGCGGCCGCCATCGGCACCGCGCAGGCGACGCCCCACGAGACTGGCACGGCCGACCGGACCCGGCCGTCCCTGGTCCGGCCCATCGACCCGCAGAACTGGCGCAATCCCGACGACATGACCTGGAGCGAGTACCGCTCCGTGCCCGGCACCGACTGGGCCAACCCCGATGTCAAACCCACCGACCGTACATTCAAGGGCGCGCTGGTGCTCCTCGACTACCCCGACGAGGAGTTCACCGTCAGCAGGCCGCCCGGGTCGACCGTCTTCGGCAACCCGCAGACCAGCGCCGCCAACGTCCCGCGCACCCAACTTCCCTCGTTCTACGAGAACTTCCTCAACAAGCCCGGCGCACTCAACCGCGGCCACACCATCAACGAGTACTGGATGGAGGACTCCGGCGGACGCGTCGGCGTCGACCTCAAGGCCTTCGGCGTGTACCGCATGCCGTTCAAGTCCTTCCAGTACGGCATCGAACCGGGCATGAACCCCGGGGCCTGCCCCACCGGCAGCACCTGCGGCAAGGACATCCGCACCAACGGCAAGGCGGCCTGGATCGCCCAGGTCGGCGAGGCGGAGGCCGCCAAGTACGACTTCGTCTTCTACCTCACCGCGGGACAGGACGAGTCGTCCACCTGGCAGGAGTTCGGCCAGATGAAGTTCGGCTCCGCGGGCCAGGTCCCGGCCGCCTGGGGACCGCCCTCGCCGATCTCCACCGGCGGCAACTCCGCCACCACCCGCTATGTGCCGTGGACGTCCTGGCAGGCCGCCGCCCGCATCTGGCCCAACGCCGTCACCGGCTCCTCCACCCAGGCCGAGAGCTCCGGCATGGGGGTGTACGCCCATGAGCTCAGCCACATCCTGGGCATCGGCGACAACTACAACAACCCCTACGGCAAACCCCTGAGCCGCGCCTACACCGGCATCTGGAGCATGCTCTCGCGCGGCTCGTTCAACGGCCCCGGCGGACCGCACACCCGCTGGAAGATCCCGGCCACCGACGGCGGCTCGATGGGCTCGCAGCACATCCTGCGCGACAAGCTGAAGCTCGGCATCGTCGACGAGAAGAACGTGCTGCGCCTGGACCGCGACGCCCTCAAGGACTCCGGCGTGGTCGTCGCCCAGGTCACCGCACGCTCCGCGCCGCCCGGCGCCACCGGCCTGTCCGGTGTCAACATCGCCATGTCCCGCGACCTCTCCCCCACCTGCGACCGCACCACCGACCCGCTGTGCGACGGCGGCGGCTACCAGAACTACACCGTCGAGGTCGTGGACCGGATGGGCATGGACTCCTTCACCCCGGACAACGGTGTGCTGATCACCAAGACCAAGAACCAGGACCGGGCCCCGTTCGCCTGGGTGATCGACGCCCACCCCGAGGACATCGACATGGTGGACTTCACGCGCCCCGACGGCACCCCGCAGAAGATCACCATGGGCGACTACCGCCAGCTCAGCGACGCGCTCTTCCACGCGGGCGCGGACTCCGGCAGCTCGTACGAGTACATCGACCGCGCCAACCGCCTGCACTTCTACATCACCGACATCCAGCGCGGCCCCACAGGCGTCCTGTCGTACACCATCGCCGTCAAGTCCCTGGACGGGGCGGGCCCCCAGCGCCGTGGCACCGCGCTCGGCCGCGGTGAGGCGACGGGCAACCCCGTCAAGAACCGCGCCACCTGCACCTTCCCGCTCAAGAACACCGGCAGGGCGCCCGCCGAACCGCCGGCCGGTCACCCCGAGGACGCCACCCGCTATCTCGACTCCGACGTCTACCGGCTCTCCGCCGAGGCCTCGGGCCGCGGCTGGTCCGCCTGGCTGCCCAGCAAGCTGGCCACAGCCAGGGCGGGCACCACGGTCGACGTGGACGTCGCCGTCACCGCCAAGGCGTCCGCCCGCCCGCACGGCCAACTCACCCTCACCGCCCGCTCGGTGAGCGACCCGAAGAAGACCGCGACGGCCACCTGCACCGTCGGCAAGAACTGACGACGGCTCGGGGTGCGGGCCCACGACCCGCACCCCGACACTCACCGCACCGCCCTCAGCGCCCGGTCGCCCCGTCGATCAGTTCGCGCAGGATGTCCGCGTGGCCGGCATGGCGGCCGGTCTCCTCGATCAGGTGGGTGAGCGCCCAGCGGACACTGGGGGCGGGAGTGCCCGGCCGGGGGCGGGGAAGCGGTGCGCCGAGGTCGGTGCAGCCGTCGAGGACTTCGTTCGCGTGCTCGACCGCTGCTCGGTAGCGGGCGACGACGTCGGCCACGCTGTCCGCCGGTGCGGCGCGGAACGTCGACTGCCAGTCGGTGACCTCGTCGCCGAGGAAGGTCGCACGCTCGACGTACGTCAGGTGGTTGAGCAGGCCGAGCAGGTTCGTGCCCGAGGGGACCGCGGCCGTGCGGACCTGCGGTTCGGGGGCGCCTTCGACCTTCGCGGCGATCGAGGTGCGCAGATAGTCGAGGAAGCCGCGCAGCACCTCGGTCTCGCTGCTTCCGGTCCGGGGCGGCGGGGCGTCGGCGCGACGGGCGCGGCGTGATCCGGTGGGCATGGCGGCCTCCTCCTTCGTGGGCACGGGGGCCCTCTGCGTGGGTCAGGCGGTGCGGCGGACGAGCAGGACGTGGTCGGTGACCTCGGCGGTGCGCCCGTCCGGTCCCTGCGCGATCCGCCGGGGCGCGTCGGCGCGCTCGACCGTCCAGGCCGCCGGGTCCAGTGCGATTCCCTCGGCGACTTCGCGCGGGCCCGGGTAGCGGATGTCGGGATCCTGGTTCCACGACCACGGCGCGGTCGATCCGTGGTCGACGACGAGCAGCCGCCCGCCGACGCGCAGCGCATGTGCCGCCGTGCGCAGGGCAGTTGCCCGGTCCAGGGCGAAGGGGGTCTGCAGATAGTGGGCGCTGATCAGGTCGAACTCGCCCCGCGGGAACGACGCGTCCAGGTCGTGCCGCTCTGCGGTGATCCGGTCCTCCAGGCCGCGTGACCGGGCCAGGCCCGCGAGCCGCTCGACCGCGACGGCCGAGAGGTCGACGGCGGTGACGCGCCAGCCCTGGCGGGCGAGCCACAGTGCGTCGCCGCCGTCGCCGCATCCGAGGTCCAGCGCGTCGCCGGGCACCAGGCCCGTGACGGTCTCGGCGAGACGGACGTTCGGTTGCGGGTCGGTGGCCGCGGGACGGCCGCCGTAGACGTCTTCCCAGAACGTGACCGCGTCGGTGGTGCTCATCGAGGCTCCTTGGGTCGGGTCCGCCCAGTCTTGCCAGGCGCGCCACGGCCTGGCACGAAAGCTTGCGGTTCCGGCAAGACGGCCGGGTCGTCGACGGGGCTTCACCGCAGGGCCGTGGACATTCCCATCCGGCTACTGGAGCCTGTCCCTGTGGACTCGCCCCTGACCACCTATCTGCTGCCCGCCGCCCTCGCCGTGATCATGTTCGGTCTCGGGCTCGGCCTGACCGTGGCCGACTTCCGCAGGATCGCCGCCTGTCCACGGCCCGTCGCGGTCGCGCTCGTCTGCCAGTTGGTGGTCCTGCCCGGCGTCTGCCTGGGCCTGGTCCTCGCCTTCGACCTGAGCCCGGCGCTGGCCGTCGGCATGATGCTGCTCGCGGCATCGCCCGGCGGCACGATGGCCAACATCTTCAGCCATCTCTTCGGCGGCGACGTCGCCCTCAACGTCACGCTCACCGCCATCAATTCGGTGATCGCCGTCTTCACGCTGCCGGTCGTCGTGAACCTCTCCCTCGACCATTTCATGAGCGGTACGGACGAGGCGCTCGGCCTGCGCTTCGACAAAACCGTGCAGGTCTTCCTCGTCGTGCTGGTGCCGGTCGCGGCGGGCATGCTGGTCCGGCAGCGCCGTCCGCGCTTCGCGGAGCACTCGACGCAGGCGGTCAAGCTGACGGCGGTGGTGGCCCTGATCGGCGTGATCGTCGCCGCGGTCGTCGCCGAGCGGAACAACGTGCTCGGCTATCTCGCCGACGTCGGCCTTGTCGTTCTCCTCTTCGCCGCGATCTCCCTCAGCATCGGCTACGGGGCGACCCGTCTGGCCCGCGGCGACCACCGGCAGTGCGTCGCCGCCTGCTTCGAGATCGGCATGCACAACACCACGCTGTCGATGGCCATCGCCCTCAGCCCGACCCTCCTGGACAGCACCCGGATGGCCATTCCCTCTGCGGTGTACGCGGTGGAGATGTTCCTCATGGCCATGGCCACCGGCTTCCTGCTGCGCCGGATCGCGCCGCCCGAGAGCGCCGCCGCCGTCAGTGCCGGGGCCCGTCCGGCGGCCGCCCCCGCGTCCCCGGCGCAGGGGAAGCCGACCGCGTAGTCAGGTCCTCACCACTGCCGGTGCACGGTCGCCTTGCTGCCGGTCACCAGGCTCGCCGGGGGAACGTCGTCGGCCACCACCGCGCCGGCCGCGACCACGGCGTCCTTGCCGATGCTGACGCCGGGCAGGATCGTGGCACCGGCGCCGATCCACACGTTCTCCGCCACGTCGATCGGCGCGCCGGTGAGGTACAGCCGCCGCTCCTCGGGGTCGACCGGGTGGCCGCCGGTGATGAACGTGACCTTCGGGCCGATCATCACGCGCTCGCCGATCCGGATGCCCGCGTAATCCAGGAACGTGCAGTTCTGGTTGATGAACACCCGCTCGGCGAGGTCGAGGTGGAAGCCGTGGTCCGTGTAGAAGGGCGGATAGATCGTGACTCTCGCCGGGAGCGGCCTGCCGAGGATCTGCTCGAACAGCTCCGCCTTGCCCTCCTCGTCCTCGAAGGGCAGGACGTTCAGGCGGGAGGTCAGCTCGGTGACCCGCAGAACCCTCTCGGCCATGGCCTGGAACTCGGCGCTGTGGATGCGCATGAGGCGCTGACTGGGCATGCCACGATCCCTTCTCCTGTGATGTATCGGCTGATGGTGCACCGGCCTCCGATGTGCCGGTCGGCCGGGCGGGCTCACACGTCGTCGCCGTCGCCGCGCTGTGGTGGCGTCGCCCAGGCCGGGAGCCAGACGGTCCCGGGGAGCTTCGGCAGACGGTCGAGGTGGGTGATGAGTCCGCGGAGTTCCGGATGCGGATTCGCTCGGGGCAGCAGGAGCGAGAGCGGGTACGCGAGGGTCGGGTCGACGACGGGGATGCGGCGCAGGTCGTGGCCCGTCGGCCAGATGTACCGGTCGCGCGCCCCGACGAGGGTGGCCAGGTCCGCGGCGTCCGCGAGGGTGTCCAGGAGCACCTCGTCCCCGAAGTGCGGGCCCGCCGCGTCGATGCTCAGGTCGAAGTCGGTGGCGAGCTGGTCGTAGAACTCTCCCCATTCGCTTCCGGGCGCGATGCCCGGCACCCATATCCGGTGCTTGCGCAGCTGCTCCGGCGTCAGTGTTCGGGCGGCGGCGAGCGGATGGCGCGGGCCGACGAGAAGTTCCAGCGGGGAGTGGAACGCGTGGATCATGCGTACGTCGGGCGGCAGCGCGGCCGGGTCGGTGACGGTACGGAACGAGGCGTCGACGTCGCCCGCTGCGACGGCGGCGGCCGCCACGCGCGGGTCATGGGTCCTGAGGGTCACCACGTCGAGGTCGGTCTCGGGACGCGAGCGCCAGTACTCGTGCAGGATGACGGCCTGTGCGCTGCGCAGGCCGAGCACGTCGATCCGCAGGGCCCGTGATCCCGGTCCGACCGCGGCGACGGCACGCTCGACACCGGCGACGACGGTCCGCGCGTGCGGGAGGAACGCCTGACCGTCGAGGGTCAGCTCGACCCCCCGGGCGGAGCGTGCGAACAGCCGGACCGCCAGCTCGCGCTCCAGGCCCGCGATCCGCTTGGAGATCGCCTGCTGGGTCACGCCCAGCTCGTCGGCCGCGTGCTGGAACTGTCCGAGCTCGGCCGCCCGGACGAACGATCGCCATGCCTCGGTGTCCACTGGATCACCCTACGGGCGCACAACCCATGGTTGTGACTGCCCCGGGACCGGTTGATCGAGCACGCTCCGGCACTGTGCGGCGGCCCGGGGGCGGGACGCTATGGGGCCACGGGATACGGGATGAAGGTGCTGCTGTTCTCGTCGATCGCCAGTCGGCGGTCCAGTGGCGGCACGGCCCGCTGGGGGCAGTCGGTCCGTTCGCAGAGGCGGCAGCCCATGCCGATGGGGACGGCGGCGGAGGTGCTGTCGAGGTCGAGGCCGTCGGAGTAGACGAGCCGTGCGGCGTGGCGTATCTCGCAGCCCAGGCCGATGGCGAAGGTCTTGCCCGGCTCGCCCCAGCCGCCGCGGTGCCGGGTGACCGCGCGGGCGGTCCACAGGTAGCGCCGGCCGTCCGGCATCGCGGCGAGCTGGACGTGGATGCGGCCGGGCGCGGCGAACGCCTCGTACACGTTCCACAGCGGGCAGGTGCCGCCCGCGCGGGAGAAGTGGAACGCGGTGGCGGACTGCCGTTTGGACATGTTGCCCGCCCGGTCGACGCGCACGAAGGAGAAGGGCACGCCGCGCAGTCGGGGCCGCTGCAGTGTGCTGAGGCGGTGGCAGATCGTCTCGTAGCCGAGTCCGAAGTGGTCGGTGAGCCGCTCGATGTCGTAGCGGAACTCCTCGGCCGCCGTGTGGAAGCGGCGGTAGGGCAGGATCAGCGCGGCGGCGAAGTAGTTGGCGATGCCGATCCGGGCCAACGGCCAGGCCGCGGAGTCCTGTGCGAAGTCCTCCGATGCCAGGGCGGAGACGTCGTCGGCGTATTCGAGCAGCGCGAGCTGGGTGGCCATCCGGAACGCCTGCTGGCCGGGGCGCAGCCGATGGGACAGGTGCAGGACGCGGGCCGTCGGGTCGAAGTGGTGCAGGAGCCGGTCGGAGTCCGCGGCCAGGCGCACCCCGTGGCGCTCGGCGAGCCGGTCGGACAGGGCGCGGACGACCTCGCCGGGGCGTACACCGATGGCGGCGGCGAACCCTTCGGCGGCGACGTCGATGTCGTGCAGATAGTTCTGGCGCCGGTAGAAGAACTCGCGGATCTCCTCGTGCGCGGAGCGGGGCTGCGCCGTCGTGCCCGGCCCGCGTCCCTCCGCGGCCTCGGAGAGCTGTTCGGTGAGGTGCTGGTTCCGTCGGCCGAGGTCCACCAGGAGCGTGGCCACGGCGGGCATCCGCGATGCCAGGTCGGAGAGGTCGGACGCCGACACCCGTCCCGCGGCGACCTCGCCGGTGAGGGCGTCGCGCAGGTCGGCGACGAGGCGGCTGGTGTCGCGCTCGGAGAAGAAGCCCGGGTCGACGCCGAACGCCTCGGTCAGCCGCAGCAGTACGGGCACGGTGAGCGGCCGGGAGTCGTGCTCCATCTGGTTCAGATAGCTGGGCGAGATGGCAAGGGTCCTTGCCAGGTCCGCCTGGCTCATGCGCCGTTCCTCGCGCAGCCTTCGCAGCCGCGCTCCCGCGTACGTCTTGCTCAACCTGTGGCCCCTGTTCCTTCGCGGTTCCGGCACCCGCACCGCTCCCGATCGTAGCCAGGCGCACGGGAGTTGTGGGGTTGGCAGAGTTGGCAAAAGCGCGCGGAAAGATTCGCAGAAGTTGGCATCCGTCCACGGTTGAGGGCACTGGGTGCCACTGCCAGAGTCGTAGTGCGACCCGCTCGGACAGCCTCCTCGCGGGAACAGCGGGTCGCCCCCATCGTTCAACTCGGCACTCAGTGCCAGTACTTCGCATGATTCACGAGTCTTCGGGAGACCCTCATGGCACAGACAGGGACGACGACGGAAACGGCCCAGGAGCTGGCGCGGCACTGGGCGACCGACCCCCGTTGGAAGGGGATCGAGCGCACCTACACCGCCGAGGACGTGGTCCGGCTCTCCGGCAGCGTCCGCGAGGAGGCCACCCTCGCCCGGCGCGGCGCCGAGCGGCTGTGGCGGCAACTGCACGAGCAGGACTACATCCACGCCCTGGGAGCGCTGACCGGCGGGCAGGCGGTGCAGCAGGTGAAGGCCGGGCTGCAGGCGATCTACCTGTCCGGCTGGCAGGTCGCCGCCGACGCCAACCAGGCCGGGCACACCTACCCCGACCAGTCCCTCTACCCCGCCAACTCCGTTCCCCAGGTGGTGCGTCGGATCAACAACGCGCTGCTCCGCGCCGACCAGATCGCCACGAGCGAGGGCGACTCCTCGGTGGACTGGCTCGCGCCGATCGTCGCCGACGCGGAGGCCGGTTTCGGCGGCCCGCTCAACGCCTTCGAACTGACCAAGGCGATGATCGCGGCCGGTGCGGCGGGCATCCACTACGAGGACCAGCTCGCCTCCGAGAAGAAGTGCGGGCACCTCGGCGGCAAGGTCCTCGTGCCCACCGCCCAGCACATCCGCACCCTCAACGCGGCGCGCCTCGCGGCCGACATCGCCGATGTGCCCACCCTCGTCGTGGCCCGCACGGACGCGCTCGCCGCCAACCTGCTGACCAGCGACGTCGACGAGCGCGACGCCCGGTTCGTCACGGGCGAGCGCACCGCCGAAGGTTTCTACCGGGTGCGGAACGGCATGGCGCCCGTCATCGCGCGCGGTCTCGCCTACGCCCCGTACGCCGATCTGATCTGGGTGGAGACGGGCACCCCCGACCTCGCGCAGGCCCGCGAGTTCGCCGAGGCGATCCACGCCGAGCACCCGGACCAGATGCTCGCCTACAACTGCTCGCCGTCCTTCAACTGGAAGGCGGCCCTCGACGACGACCAGATCGCCAAGTTCCAGCGTGAGCTGGGCGCGATGGGCTACCGCTTCCAGTTCATCACCCTGGCGGGCTTCCACTCGCTGAACCACGGCATGTTCGACCTCGCCCGCGGTTACGCCGAGCACGGCATGACGGCCTATGTCGACCTGCAGGAGCGGGAGTTCGCCGCGCAGCGGCACGGGTTCACTGCCGTGCGGCATCAGCGGGAGGTCGGGACCGGGTACTTCGATCTGGTCTCCACTGCGGTCAATCCTGCGTCGTCCACGACGGCGCTTGCGGGGTCCACGGAGGCGTCGCAGTTCCACTAGGGGCTCCGCCCGGGGGCCGGTTCACCGCTGCGGGCCCGGTGGGGGCTGGGCGTGCAGTTCCCCGCGCCCCTTACGGGGCGCCCCCCCTGCTCCGTTTCCGTCCAGTCA
>NZ_JBHYJI010000095.1:0-20170 GCF_042740435.1 Streptomyces sp. NPDC059002
GATCCCGGCAGACGCGACTGCGGCTCCTCGCGGGCTGAGCGCGCAGTTCCCCGCGCCCCTGACGGGGCCCTTGGCGAACCGTGCGGTGTGCGGTACGCGCCCCGCGCCGGACCGTTTGATTCCGCACACAACTTTCACAGGGGTCGCTTCCACTGTTACCGGCGGGGCACCTAGCCTCCATGCCTCATGGACTACTGCCACCCGTGCCGCAGGCACCTCAACGGCGCCCTCGCCTGCCCGGGGTGCGGAACCCCCGCCGAAGCCTGCCGGGAGTACGCGCAGTCCGTCGCCGAGCGGGAGGAGCCCGCGGACCACGACGACAGCCGCGACGAGGAGTCCCCGCGCACCCGCGGCCGCGCCCGCCGCAAGGACCGCGGCCGCAGGGCGCACCGGCGCAGGCGCCGCAGGATCCTGCTCGCCACCGCGGGCCTCGCGCTCGCCGCGGGCGGCCTGAGCCTCGCCGAACTCGGCGCGGAGGGACCGTCGGAGGAACCCGCGGCGGCGTCCGCGCCGGACGGCGGGGCCCCGGGGAGCGACGCCCCTGCGGAGACGCCGGAGCCGGCGGACAGCGCGGTCGACGCCCCGGTGTCCGGGTCCGGATCCGCGTCGGCGTCCGCCTCGGCCTCCGCGACCCGGGAGAGCGCGAAGCCCTCCAGGGCGAAGTCCTCCGGCGAGCCCGGCGACAGCGCCGGTCCCTCGTCCTCGAAGTCCTCGCACGCGTCGTCCCCGGAGCTCGACCCTCCGGACCCGACGCGCCCCGCGCCGCCCCCGCCCACCTCGACGAAGCCGCCCCACTCCCCGGAGCCGTCCCCGTCGGAGACGTGCGACCGTTTCCTGTGGTGGTGCACGTAAGCGGTGACCTGTGCGGCTCCGCCGCGTGGGCGCGAGCCACCACGAACAAGCCGCAGCCGGCGCCGAGCGCGCGGCCCTTTACGGGGCGGACCCGAGCATCCTCCGCAAAAGGCCGCGCAGCACGACCCGCTGCTCGCGCGAGAGCTCCGCCAACGGCTCGCGCGCGAAGTTGAGGGACTCCCGCAGACTGCGGGCGACCCGCACCCCCTCCTCCGTCGGCGCCGCCAGTTTCACGCGGCGGTCGGCGGGATCGGGGCGTCGTTCGACGAGTCCCCGTGCCTCCAGGCGGTCGACGATGCCGGTGATGTTCGACGGCTCGCACTTCAGCTTCTGGGCGATGCGCCGCATGGGCATCGGTTCGATGGAGAGCAGACCGAGGACGCGGGCCTGCGCCCCGGTGAGCGAGTGCCCGGCCGCCGCCTCCTCGTACTCCTCGTGGTAGCGCGCCACGACCGTGCCGATGAGCTCGACCACTTCGAGGGTCAGGGGATCGGTGCGGCGGGTGGGGGAGCTGCTGGTGGCCATGGCTTCAAGGGTACCCAGTTACTTGACATCCTAAAATATCTAGGCGCATGGTTGTTTTAGAACATCAAGTATTTCTGAGGCAGTGAGCGGCGGCCCGAGCCGACGCCGGCCCGTACCTGGAGGACGCCCCCCATGTCCGTCACCCCCGAGCAGCTCCCCTCCGTAGGCCGCGAGTGGCACCTCGTGCGGCGCCCGAACGGCTGGCCCGTCCCCGAGGACTTCGCGCTGCGCGAGGTCCCCGTCACGGCACCGGCCGAGGGCCGCGTCCTGGTCCGCAATCTGCACTTCTCCGTGGACCCGTACATGCGGGGCCGGATGAACGACGTGAAGTCGTACATCCCGCCGTTCCGGCTGGACCACCCCATGGAGGGCGGCGCGGTCGGCGAGGTCATCGCGTCGAACGCCGAGGGCTTCGCGGTCGGCGACCACGTCCTGCACTTCGCGGGCTGGCGCGAGTACGCCGCCGTGCCCGCCAAGAGCGCCACCAAGGTCGACGCGCAGGCCGCGCCGCTCTCCGCGTACCTCGGCGTGCTCGGCATGACGGGCCTGACCGCGTACGCGGGGCTGCTCGAAGTGGCCTCCTTCAAGGAGGGCGACTCGGTCTTCGTCTCCGGCGCGGCCGGTGCCGTGGGCGGCCAGGTCGGCCAGATCGCCCGGCTCAAGGGCGCCTCGCGCGTCGTCGGCTCGGCGGGCTCGGACGAGAAGGTGAAGCTGCTCGTCGAGGAGTACGGCTTCGACGCGGCGTTCAACTACAAGGACGCCAAGCCCGTCGTCGAGCAGCTCAAGGAGGCCGCCCCCGACGGCATCGACGTCTACTTCGACAACGTCGGCGGCGAGCACCTGGAGGCCGCCATCAGCCGGATGAACGTGCACGGCCGCGCCACCATCTGCGGCATGATCGCCGGCTACAACGACACCGAGCCGACCCCGGGCCCGCGCAACCTCGCCATGGTCATCGGCAAGCGCCTGCGCCTGCAGGGCATGCTCGTCGGGGACCACGAGGCGCTGCAGCCGCAGTTCGTGCGCGAGGTCGCGGGCTGGGTCCGCTCCGGCGAGCTCAAGTACCGCGAGACCGTCGTCGAGGGCGTGGAGAACGGCGTGGACGCCTTCCTCGGCATGCTCCGCGGCGAGAACACGGGAAAGATGATCGTCTCCCTCGGCTGAGCCGCGTGGGGCCGGGGTCCGGGGCGGCCCTGACGTCGTTCTTCCGGCATCCGATAACCTAATTCCACAATGCCGCGGTTGTGGGCGCGCACCGCGGCACGTCCCAGGAGGAATCGGCAGTTATGTCCATCCAGAAGATCGACGTCAAGTACACCGCCGTGGCCACCGCGGAGAACGGCCGCGACGGTCGCGTGGCCAGCGACGACGGCAAGCTCGACGTCGTCGTGAACCCCCCGAAGGAGATGGGCGGCAGCGGCGCGGGCACCAACCCCGAGCAGCTCTTCGCGGCCGGCTACAGCGCCTGCTTCCAGGGCGCCCTCGGCGTGGTCGCCCGCAAGGAGAACGCCGACATCTCCGGCTCGACCGTGACCGCCAAGGTCGGCATCGGCCAGAACGAGTCCGGCGGCTTCGGCCTGGAGGTCGAGATCACCGCCTCCATCCCGAACGTGGACGCGGCCACCGCGCAGTCCCTGATCGAGAAGGCGCACCAGGTGTGCCCCTACTCGAACGCCACGCGCGGCAACATCAAGGTCGAGCTCGCGGTCGCCTGACCCGGCCCGCCCCTGCGTACGCGAGGGCCGCACCCCGAAGCAGGGGTGCGGCCCTCCGTCGTGCCCGGGGCCCGTGTCAGCCCGCCGCGAGCGCCGCCCCGTGCACCGCCCGCACGAGCCGCTCGTTCTCCGGCGCGGGACCGCCGGGGAACGCGAACCGCCGCCGCGTGTACCCGTACGCAAGGCCGGCGCGCGGATCCGCGAACGCCTGCGAGCCGCCCGCGCCGCTGTGCCCGATGGACCCGGCGCCGAGGAACGGGTACCAGGCGTCGGACGTGGCCTGGAAGCCGACCGCGAAGACCTTCTGGGCCCGCGCGACCAGGTCGTACCCGATCGACTGGATCTGCCCGAACTCGGCGAGCGTGTCCGGCTTCAGGAGCGCCTCGCGCCCCTCGGCCCCGGTGGCCGCCGCCGCGTAGAACCCGGCGAGGCCGCGCGCGGACGCCACGCCGCCGACCGACGCGGGCCCCTCGGTGCGGATGAGACGGGAGTTGGGCAGCGCCTCCAGGTCGGTGGGCTGCGGGGCGTTGAGGTTGAAGGCGATGGAGGGGAGGCTGTGCGGTCCGGTCGGCACCGCCGAGAGGAGCGCCTGCTGCTCGGGTGTCGGCTCCATCGGCAGGACGGGATGGAAGCGGTTCTCGTGCTCCTCGGGCAGGCCGAGGTGGAATTCGAGCCCGAACGGGGCGCGCACCCGCTCCTCGTACAGCTCCTGCAAGGTCCGCCCGGTGGCCCGGAACACCACCTCGCCCGCGAGCGCCCCGATGGACAGGGCGTGGTAGCCGAAGGCGGTGCCCGGCCGCCAGAACGGGCGCTGCGCGGCGAGGCGCGCGGCGATCGCCCGGTCGTCGGCGAGTTCCTCGGGGGAGAATCCGGCGGTGGCGCCCACGATCCCCGCGCGGTGCGCGAGCA
Source organism: Streptomyces sp. NPDC059002 (assembly GCF_042740435.1). Classification (NCBI taxonomy): domain Bacteria; kingdom Bacillati; phylum Actinomycetota; class Actinomycetes; order Kitasatosporales; family Streptomycetaceae; genus Streptomyces; species Streptomyces sp. NPDC059002. The sequence continues at coordinate 4,002 of NZ_JBHYJI010000095.1, forward strand.
GCTCGCGCAGGGTGACGGCGCCCTTGCCCTCGGCGGCGAACTCCGGCCAGTAGTGGGCGACTTCGCGGTCCAGGTCGAGCACGCCGTCCTGGACGAGCAGGGCGACGACGAGATGCGCCGCGCCCTTGCTGGACGAGTACACCCCGTACAGCGTGTCGGCCCCGGTGTCGGGTCCCACCCACAGGTCGACGACCTTGCGGCCCTTGACGTACGCGGCCAGCTGGCCCGCGTAATGGGGGTCCTCGCCGGCCAGGACGGCGGTGAACTCCTCGCGCACCGCCTCGAATCCCTCGGCGACGGTGCCCTGCACTCTGATCTCACGGGTCATGCGGATGGGCCTCCGGGGTGCGGTGGAACGGTCGTGTTCCGACCAACCACCGCACCCCGGCCCGTCATTCCCGAGGTCAGCCGACGTTCAGCAGCGCCCTGCCGACCTGCGGGAACATCCCCTTGGGGTGATCGCGGAAGAGCGGCTCCGTGCCGAAGAGGACCACATGCGTGCGCCCCGCGGTCCCGCTGACGACCGAGGCGCGGCCCGCGGCGGCCGCGGGACCTCCGCCGCCGTCCGGCGCGGCCCGCCAGTGCCCGGACAGCAGCGGGTTCCCGGTGCCGTACTTCTGCTCCACGCGCACGCCGGGACCGAGGTCCGTGAACCACGTCGGCGCGTAGACGAAGCTGTGGCCGGGGGCGCCGCCGGTGACGGGGCCGCCCGAATTGGTCACCCGCACCACACCGTTGGCGTCGCCGTTGCCCTCGACGGGCTTCGCGGCGATCAGCTCGGCGTCGGAGTTCAGCGCGGCGCCCGTCGCACCGCGCCCGACCAGGCCGCCGCCCTTGGCGAGGAACCGGTCGAGCCCGGCCTTCGCCGCCGCGTTCAGCTCACCGCGGTCGAGCCCGGCCGACACGAAGAGCACGTCCGCCTTCTTCCAGTCGAAGCCCGCGTTGAGCACGTCCGTCGACACGGGCACCACGTCGAAGTTCATCTCCCGCAGCGCGAACAGCTCGCCCGGGGTGACCGCGGCGGCGACCCGGGTGCGGTGCAGCGCCGCGCCGCCCTTGGCCGACGCGACGTCGAACGCGACGTCGTACTTCTTTGCCGCTGCGGTCGCGGCACGCCGTGCGGACGACGGCAGGATCGCGCCGCCGTCCCGGTCCCCGCGTGCGGAAACACCCTGCGCGAGCAGGGAGTTGAGGGCGGCGATCTCACGCGGGTCGTCCAGGCGCAGCCGCAGGTTCCCGCGCGGCGCCACATGGCCGACCCGGGACGCCGCGCGCACCTCGCGCGTGGGCACGCCGTCCAGGTCCCCGTCCTTGACGGAGTCCACGCTGGCGCCCCACAGCCGCCCGAGGCTCCACCCCGAGATGTCGTACATCGTCGACACCTTGTCGCTGATGTCCCGGCCGTCCGCGAGCATCACATTGGCCAGGCCCCGCTTGGGCTGGTGCATGTCGACGACGTACGAGCCCTTCGCATACGCCCGGCCGCCGATCCGGAAGGAGTGCTTCGCCCGCTCCACGCGTACGTCGTTGGCGAGCAGATGGTCCACGAGCCGCGCGGCCGCCGTGGCCGACCTCCCCCACTGCCGAAAGCGCGGGGGGACCCCCTGACCGCGGCCGCCCTTGACGCCGTCCGCCGGAATCACGTAAGCACGCGGGAACTCGGTGGTGTACACGTCCTCGGGCCCGATCCCCGGCACCCCCGGCACGGTCTCCTCCGACACCGGCACCTGCTCGGCGCCCGTCGCGCCCCGCCGGAACACCTCGATCTGGTCGGCGATCACCGACCTGCGGTGTCTGTCGGTGTAGTCGAGGGTGGCGCGCATGGCGGCGCCCGCGATGTCCACGTTGATGGCGGCCCTGCGGCGCAGTTCGGCGACCGGCTGGGTGTCGTACTCCTCGTTGTTCACCTGCATCGGGAACTCGATGGTGTGCGTGGCCACCGCGCCGTGGAACGGCATGTACTGCGGGGTGAAGATCGGCGGCCAGTCGTCCCAGCCCTCCTGCTGGTCGCGGAAGGGGATGACGGGCGGCTGCACGCCGTCCTTCTCCTCGGTGTAGCCGAGGCCCTTGATCGCGGCCTCCATGCCGAGGGCGTTGGCGTAGGCGTTCTTCAGGAAGAGGTCGTACTCGTAGTTCTCGCCGTGCGGGGGAGTGGTCGGCTCGATCAGCGTGCCGTTCACATACCCGTGCAGGTCGATCATGACGGCGGGCTGCTTGTCGATCGCGATCCGCCGCACCGCGCGGGCCTCGGGCTGCGAGGCGGTGATGAAGTCGCGGTTGAGGTCGAAGCCGTTGGCGTTGGCGCGGGTGCCCGCGATGCGGCCGTCGGGGTTGGTGGTGATGTTGAAGTAGAGGCGGTTGTGGGCGAGGAGGTCCTTGCTCTTCGCGTCCTTCGCGCCCGCCAGCTTCTCGATGAGCTTCAGGGCGGCGTCGGTGCCCTCCCACTCATTGCCGTGGATGTTGTTGTTGATGAAGACCGGTGTCTTGTACGAGGACTTGATCGCCTCGTCCTTGGCGGCCGCCGCGGGCGCGTTCTCCATCCGCTCGCGCATCCGCTCCTGGCGGGCCGTCTCACGCGCGGACTCGGGCGCCGTGACGGTCACGAGATAGAGCTGGTGCCCGCCTGCCGAGCGGCCCGCGATCTCCACGCTCACGCGGTCGCCGACGCGCTGCAGCTCGTTCAGCTTCGGGGCTATGCCGTGGTACGGCGTGAGCCCCAGTTTTATCGACTTGTCGGCCGGATTCTCCGGAGGCGGATCGAGCCGCTGCTCCCGGGGATAGCCGCGGCCCTTGCCGCCGCCGGACTCCGGGGCCCCGGCGTCGCCGAGTGCCCGGTCCGCGGCGGCCCGAGGCGCCTTCGCGGCCCGGTCCGCGCCGAGCGGCGAGCCCTCGCGGGTGACCGGGCGCGGCGTCGGATCCGCGGTCGCGCTGCCCGGGGCGAGCGCGGTGAGGAGCAGCGCGCCCGCCGCGGCGGTGGTGACCAGTACCGGGCTGGATGGCCGGGATATACCCATACGTACCTCCGGGAGATCGTTACGCGAGGTCTTACCGGCTCAACTCCCTTACAACAAGAGGGCCTTGCGTCACAGCTGTGACAGTCCTGGCACGCGGCACCGCCAAAACCCCCGGTCACCTGCGGCTAAGGTGTGCCGCATGCGCGATCTGGGTGTGGGCTTCGGCTACTTGATGAAGGGGCAGCGCTGGGTCGCCCAGCACGGCAAGCAGTACGGATGGGGGCTGCTGCCCGGCCTCATCACGCTCGTCCTCTACGCGGCCGCACTCGTGTCGCTCGCCCTGTGGGGCACCGATCTCGTCGCCTGGGCCACGCCCTTCGCCGACGACTGGTCCTCGCCCTGGCTCGGCCTCTTCCGCGGCTTCCTGACGGCCCTGCTCTTCGCCCTCGCACTGCTGCTCTCCGTGATCACCTTCACCGCGGTGACGCTGCTCATCGGGGAGCCCTTCTACGAGTCGCTGTCCGAGCAGGTCGACATCTCCGAGTGCGGCCACGCCCCCGAATCGGGGCTTCCGCTCTGGCGCGACCTGTGGACCTCCGCGCGCGACAGCCTGCGCATCGTGGTGCGCGCGGCGCTCTGGGGCATCCTGCTCTTCGCGCTCGGCTTCCTCCCGGTCGTCGGCCAGACCGTGGTCCCGGTCGTCGGCTTCTGCGTCACCGGCTTCTTCCTCGTCGAGGAGCTCACCGCGGTCGCCATGCAGCGCCGCGGTGTCCAACTCCGCGAGCGCCTCGCCCTGTTGCGCGGCCGCAAGCAGCTCGCCTGGGGCTTCGGGACGCCGCTCGCCGTCGCCTTCCTCGTGCCGTTCGTCGCGGTGTTCCTGATGCCGGGCGCGGTCGCGGGAGCGACGCTGATGACCCGGGACCTGCTGGGCGAGAACGGCGCGGACGACGACGGCTCACCTGCCGCCGCCGGAGGTCAGGACGACGAGGCGGCGACCCCGAGGATCCCCCGCACCTGAGCGACGATGTCGAGCCGGTTGCGCACGAACTCGGGATCGGTGACGGCGCCCGTCGCGGGATCGGTGTTCCCCGCCCCGAACTGCAGGACGGGCGTGTGCACATGGCCGCCCGGCAGCCGGTCGTGCAGCCCGAGGCGGTCCCGCAGGAGCGTCGCCCGGTAGGCGATCTCGTTCGACAGGTAGTTCCCGCCGCCGCCCTCACGGGCCGTCGACCCCTCGGTGGGCCCGTCGGGCCTGACCACGGGCCCGGTGCCGCCCGCCGGGATCTCGGTCACCGACGTGTTGTCGTACACGGGGAAACGCCCGGTGTCGGCGGCCACGATCTCCTTGTACGGCAGGGTCGTCGACGTCCACTGGGGCTGCGACGCGGGATCGCGCACCGGCACGGTCTCGGTGCGCGAGAGGTTCTCGTTGTCCGGGAACCCGCCCCGCCAGGCCCCGTTGGTCCGCTCGATGTCGAACTTGCCCACGCGCCCCTGGCTGATGGTCGTGAACAGATCGACGCGCGGCAGCTGCGGCCGCAGGGCCCGCTCCACCGCGCCGTCGCCGAAGTCCTGCCAGCGGACCGGGAAGACGACCGCCTCGATGCGTGCGGGCCCGTCGGCGGTCTGGATCGTCGTGCCGTCCAGGGCCAGCGCGGCGGCACCGGACGGATTGCTGATGCGGACGTCCCTGTCGAGGGTGAACGGATCGAAACCGGTGACCAGGATGCGCTTGGTGCCCTTGTGCCCCCGGGGGTACGCGACGGAGTCCTGCCCGCGCGACGACCGCTCCAACTCGCCTATGAGCCGCGCCCGTTGCCCGTCGCCGAGCGGGAACCCGGTGGGCTCCCAGCGGCGCAGCTCCCGCGTCATCCCGAGCCTCGCCCAGTACAGCGGCCGGTCGTCGTCCCTGCTCAGGTCCGCCCCCTGCCCGCGCCCCTGCGCCCGGTCCACGGCCCGCCGCCACAGCGCCCCGCCCTCGCGCGCGACGAGTCGCCGGGCCTGCGCGTAGGAGCGGGTCTTCGCAAGGGCCCGCGCCAACTCCGGCGCCTGGGAGTCGAATCCGCTGCGCCGCAGGATCTCCTGCGGAGCGGCGCGGTCGAGCCGCTGCTCCTCGACGGTGGCCGCGGATCCCGTGGGTCCGGCGGGGGCCGCGACGGCGGGCGACGCCGCGGCGGTGAGCCCGGTCAGCAGGGCGGCGGCGCCGAGAGCGCCGTACCGCGAGAGGGCACGAGGTCGTGAGAGCACGTGAGTCCTTCCGTAACCGATGAGGTGGCGGAAGTATCGCGGGCAGACAGAGGCGAGCGCTACGGCTCTTTGCGCGCCGGCCGGCCACGGCGTCCTGTGCGGCGGCAGGTCACGGCGTCTTCCGCAGCAGCCGGGCGCGTGCGGCGGCCGCGAGCAGCGCGCAGCCGAGCGCGCCGACCACCAGGTCGGTCCAGCCGGGGGCGCCGGCCTCCCGCAGCACGGCGGAGACGCCGAAGCTGGTGCCCCATCCCGACTCGGTGATCGCCGAGCCGAAGCCCTGCACGAGCAGGATGAAGCCGAAGAGCGCGAGGAGGCCCCCGGAGTTCTTCTTGGTCTGCGTTGCCATGCGTGTCTCCCCGAATGCGGCGCCCGGTGCGCGGCGCCACTCGTTCCGATGCGGTCGCATCAGATCATGCATCGCGGGCGGGATATGATGCAACCGCATCGGAACATGGCAGCCGGTCCGGAAGCCCCGACCGGCGCCCGACGAAAGGCCACCGCCCGTGCCCAAGCAGGTCGACTACGAGGACCGGCGCCGCCGCATCGCCACAGCGGTCCGCCTGCTGATCGCCCGCTCCGGAATGGAGTCCGTCAGCCTGCGCGACGTCGCCGCCGAGGCGCAGGTCTCCATGGGCGCGGTCCAGCGCTGCTTCCGCACCAAGGACGAGATGCTGCTCTTCGCCCTCGAGGACATCTCGCAGCGGGTCGGCGACCGCGCGAAGGCCCGCATCGAGGCGTCGGACACCCCGCAGTCGGCCGCGACCCTCCTCGACCGCACGCTGTCCGCACTCGCCCTCGTCGACGCGGAGGACCGGACGGAGGCACAGGTCTGGGGCGCCTTCATCGCCCACGCCGCGGTGAGCGATCCACTGGCCGCGGTCCTGCGCGAGACGTACGCCAAACTCCACGAACTCCTCGTCTGGCTGATCGGCTACGGCCAGGACACCGGCGAACTGCGCCCCGACCTCGACCCGGCGACGGAGGCCCGCACCCTGCTGGCCCTGACGGACGGGCTGACCTCGCAGGTCCTCGTGGGGCACGTGACGCCGGATTCGGCGCGGGCGGTGCTGCGGCGGCAGGCGGAGCGCCTCGCGGGGACGGCGCGGCGGCGCTGAACCGCCCGCCCCCGTAAGGGCCTGCGCTCCGCGGGAACTGGAGTGCGTCATCCGCGGGCCGGTGGGGGCTGGTCGCGCAGTTCCCCGCGCCCCTGCGGGGCACGATCCCGCACCGGACTTCGACCATCCCGCTCAGGACCTTCCGGCGCCTTGCGATTACGGCATCGCCACGGCCGACGGGCTCTACGCCCTGGTCGCCGCGGTCGGCGGCGCCTCGCTCACCCAGGTCGCCGAACCGTTCATGACGCCGCTGCGGTGGGCCTCGGCCCTCGTGCTCCTCGCGCTCGCCGCGTCCGCGAGCTGGCAACTGCTGCTCGCGGGGCTCGCGGTGCACTTGCTGGTGTCGGCGGGGTGACGCGAAGGAGGGGGTGGCCCGTGTGCGAGTCAGGGCGGCCCGTGTGCGGGCCCAACCCCGGTCACCCCGACGTCAGTTGGCCGATCACATGCCGCGCCGTGCCGGCCATCCTCGGGTTCGTCTCCCGGTAGTACGCGAGTTCGTCGAGGGCGATCGAAAGGGCCCAGCCCCGCCCGCGCGCCCACATGGCGTCGTCCGTGGCCGGGCCCAGCGCGGCGCGGAAGGCGCGGCGGGCCGTGGCGTCCATGAGGTACCACGCGGCGATCAGATCGGCGGCGGGGTCACCCGTGCCCATGCACTCGAAGTCGATGACGGCGCTGAGCCTGCCCCCGTCCAGCAGTACGTTCCCGGGCTGCAGATCCCCGTGCAGCCAGACGCCGGGTCCCTGCCACGCGGCGGCGCCGAGCGCGGCGTCCCACGCCGCGGTGACGGCGTCGCCGTCGACGTCCCCGCGCAGCCCGGCGATCGCCGCGCGCGTGTTCGCGTCGCGCGACGCCAGCGGTTCGCCGCGGTAGGAGACGGGCGCACCGGACGTGTCGACCGCGCGCAGGGCGGTGAGGAACTCCGCCATGTCCTTGGCGAACAGGGCGGGTTCGGCGAGCGGACGCCCCACGGCGGGCGTCTCGCCGTCGAGCCACCGGAAGACGGACCACGGGTACGGGTAGCCCTCGCCCGGTGCGCCCATGCCGAGCGGCGCGGGCACGGGGACGGGGAGCGCGGCGGCGAGCCGGAGCAGCCAGTGGTGCTCCCGCCGTACCTCGTCGACGTCCCCCGCGCGGCGCGGCAGCCGCACCACCAGGTCGGCGCCGAGCCGGTACATGGCGTGGGACGTGCCCGCCGACTCCACGAGCTCCACGGGAAGCGCGGCCCACTCCGGGAACCGGGCACCGACCAACCGGCGTACGAGTTCCTCGTCGATGTCGGCCTCGTCGGCGTGCATCTTCCCCGTGCTCACGTGTCCCCCTCGTCGGTGCGGATCCTCGGCCCGGCCCCGAATGGAAGCCGTCGAGGAGGTCGCCGGTCAAGCCAATTCCCCGGTGCGGCAGGCCGGGGAAGGCCTCGTAGGGTTGGCGGAGGAGGGGCGAACGCGGCGGGTGCGGCGCCCGCAGGCCGAAGGAGCAGCCACGTGACCGTGACCCTGTCCGTCCAGCCCACGCCCACCGCCCCCGGGTTGACGCTCCGCCCCTGGCTCCCTCGTGACGTCCCCGCCCTGTGCGCGGTCCACCACGACCCGGTGCTGCGCCACTGGTTCGTGACGGATCTGCGGAGCGAGACGGACGCGCGCCGGTGGATCGACGCGGAGAACGAGGCGTGGGCCGCGGGCACCCGCTTCAGCTTCGCCGTGGTCGAGGGCATCGTCGAAGGTGCGGTCGACGACGTGGTCGAGGCGGGGAGCGAGACCGAGCGCGACCCCGTCGACCACCTCGTGGGGCACGTCGTGCTCAAGGTGCGACCCGAGGCCGCGCGCCCCGACGCCTCCTCGGAACTGGGCTACTGGACCGCGCCCGGGGCCCGGGGCAAGGGAGTGGCCGTGCGCGCCGTGGAGGCCGTCTCCCGCTGGGCGTTCGCCTCGGGGCGGCTCGCGCGGCCCGGCCGTCTCGAAGTCCTGCACGACGCCGCCAACGAGGGCTCCTGCCGCGTCGCCGAGAAGTGCGGGTTCGTGCTGCACTCCGTGCTGCCGCCCTCGCCCGACCATCCGGTCGACAGCCACGTCCACGTCCGGGTGGACGACACCGTTCACGTCTCCCGTTCCGCGGCCCGCTGAAGCGCCGCCACGAACGGTCCCACCGCGGGCGCCGGTGCCCGGCCCCGCGCCGTCGCCGCGTACACCGCGCGCGGCGGCGCCCCCTCGTCCCGCACCGGGACCAGCGCGATGTCCGGCCGTACGCCCTCCGCCGCGAGCGCGGGGATCAGCGTCACGCCGAGCCCCGCCGCCACGTACCCCTGTTTCGCCGTCCACTCCGCGACGACGTGCGCGACGCGCGGCCGGAAGCCGTGGCGGAGTGCCGGATCGAGGAGGGTGCCCTCGGCCCGGGGGCTGCCCGATATCCAGTCCTCGGCGGCGAGTTGGGCAAGCCGCAGCTCGGGCTCGCCCGCCAGCGGATGTCCCGCGGGCAGTGCCACGTACAGCGTCTCGTCGAGCAGGTGACGCAGCTCGTACGCGTCGGTGGGCAGCGCGCCGCCGGTCGTCGACACCACGGCCAGATCCAGCTCGCCCTCGGTGAGGCGGGACAGGAGCGCGGGGGTGAGGCCTTCCTCGCGGGTGAGGACCACGCCGGGGTGGCGGGTGTGGAACTCCGCGATCGCCCGCGGCACCAGACCCGCGTCCGCCGTCGCGAACGCCCCGACCCGCAGCAGCCCGCCCGCCGCTTCCCGCAGCGCCGTCAACTCCCGCCCGGCGGAAGCCAGTCGGGACAGCAGCTCCTGCGCGTGCGGCAGCAGCGCCCGGCCCTGTGCGGTGGGGTGCACCCCGCGCGGCAGCCGGTCGAAGAGCGGTGCCCCGCCGAGTGCCGTCTCCAGCGCGGAGATCTGCCGCGACACGGCGGACTGCGTCCAGCCCAGCTCCCGCGCGGCCACCGTGAACGACCCGTGCCGGGCGACCTCGAGGAAGGTCCGGAGCCAGACGGTCGACAGGTCGGGGGGAGCGGTGTCCGCCAGGTGTGCGGCATGCGGGTTCGGCATGGCTCATATGCTAGAGATTCGCTTGTCGCATCCCTGTGCCGGGCCTAGCGTCGGACCCATGGAGAAGATCGCATTCCTCGGCCTCGGTCACATGGGTGAGCCGATGGCCCGTCAACTGCTGGCCGCCGGGCATGAGTTGACCATCTGGAACCGCACCGCCGCGAAGGCGGAGCCCCTCGTCGCGGCGGGCGCCACGCTCGCCGCGGGCCCCGCCGACGCCGTGCGCGCGGCCGACGTCGTCATCACGATGCTCGCGGGCCCCGCCGCCGTGCGCGAGGTGGCCGACGCCGTGCTCCCCGCGCTGCGGCCGGGCGCGTACTGGGTGGAGATGTCGACCGTCGGACCCGATGCAGTGAGGGAGTTGGGCGCCCGTGTCCCGGCCGGGGTCACCCTCGTCGACGCCCCCGTCATGGGCAGTACGGACAAGGCCGCCGCGGGCCGGCTCGGCATCCTCGCGGGCGGCGAAGCGGCGGGCGTCGAGCATGTCCTCGCCCGCTTCGGCCCCGTCACCCGCACCGGCGCCCTCGGCTCCGGTGCCGCGCTCAAGCTCGTCGTCAACACCGCGGTCCTCGGCGGCGTGGCCCTGGTCGCCGAGGCCATGAAGCTCGCCGACGCGCTCGGCCTCGCGGAGGGCACCACGAAGGACGCCCTCGCCGGGGGACCGCTCGGCGGCGCCGTCGCCCGGGCCTTCGCGACCGACGTGCACTTCGGCAACGACCTCGCCGTCAAGGACGTTCGCCCTCGCCACCGAGTCGGCCCGACTGCCCGCCATGGAGGCCGTGTTGGCCCACTTCGAGGCGGCCGCCGCAGACCCGGACCTCGTCCACGAGGACATCGCCCGCGCGGTCACGCACATCCGCGCGGGGCGCGAGACCTGAGAGGACCGCGAGTCCGCGAGACCACAAGCCCCGAGGCCACACCCCGCACCCCGAGCCCCGACCCCGCACCCCGAGCCCCAAGGAGTACCCCCCCATGCAGATCACCCTCGACGACCCCGCCGCCGCACCCCGCCCCCTGGGCCCCTACTCCCAGGTCGCCCGCGTCCAACTCGATGACGGAGGAGCCCTGTTGTACCTCTCGGGCCAGATAGCCGAGGGCGCCGACGTCGCCGCGCAGTCCCGCGGGATCTTCGAGACGCTCGACGCACTCCTGACGGCGCACGGCGCCACGCTCGCGGACGTGATCAACATTCGTACGTTCCTGACGGACATCGGCACCCTCGCCGAATACGCCGCCGTACGACGGGAGTTCCTCACCGGCACCCCGCCCACCAGCACCACCGTCGAGGTGCCCCGCCTATTCCGCCCCGAGGCGCTGATCGAGGTCGACGTGGTCGCCGCCGTCGCCGGGAGGCCCGGTGCGCGCCCGGGAGGCGGGCTCGCCCAGTAGCCCGAGGAAGTTCCTGAACGCCCCCGGCATGTCCACCGATTCGGGGTCGAGCAGCCACTGGTACTGCAGTCCGTCCATCACCGCCACGAGGAGCGGGGCGGCGGCCTCCGGGGTGAGTCCGCCGGGCAGCCGCTCCCCGTACTCGGCGCGCAGCACCGCCGCGAAGTTCTCGCGCACCGCGCCGTACCGCGTGGTGAAGAACTCCCGCGCCGGGTGCCCGTCCGTGACGCTCTCGCCGAGCAGCGCGGAGAAGGTCTGCACGATGCCGGGGCGCATCGTGTTGTACTCCACGAGCGAGCCGAGCAGATCGAGCCGCCATTCGCCGCGCGGCACCGCGTCCCACTGGTCGCGGGCCTCGAGGACGGAGACCAGCAGGGCCTCCTTGGTCGGGAAGTAGTGCAGCAGGCCCTGCTGGGTGAGTCCGACCCGCTCGGCGACCGCCCCGAGGCTCGCGCCCCGGTAGCCGCGCTCGGCGATCACCTCCACGGCGGCGCGGAGGATCTCCGCACGCCGTTCCTCGCTCCTGGCCCTGGCCGCCATGGCGCGTGCCCCTTCCCCGTAGGCGGGCCCTTCCGGCAGTCGGGCCCGCGTGTCCCTGCACCTGCACGGAGGACCGTACGACATCTCTAGATAACAGCAAGATAACGAAAACTACCGCTCTACAGGTAACCGATGCACGATGGGGAGACGGAACGGACTTCAACGAGGAGGCACCGCCATGGCGGGACACGAGCCCACGCAGGCCACACCGGCGGACCGGGCACGCGAAGCGGCCGTCGAGGCCGCCGTCGGCAAGCTCGATCTCGACGCCAAGGCCCGGCTGCTCGGCGGCAAGGACATGTGGTCGCTGCACGCCCTGCCGGAGATCGGCCTGGACTCCCTCGTGATGTCCGACGGCCCGATCGGCGTGCGCGGCATCCGCTGGACCGCCGACGACCCGTCGTTCGCGCTGCCCTCCCCGACCGCGCTCGCCGCCACCTGGGACCAGGACCTGGCGCGCCGCGCGGGCGTCCTGCTCGCCCAGGAGGCCCGCCGCAAGGGCGTCCACGTCCTGCTCGCGCCCACCGTCAATCTGCACCGCTCGCCGCTCGGCGGCCGCCACTTCGAGGCGTACAGCGAGGACCCGTATCTGACCGGCGTCATCGGCACCGGCTATGTCCAGGGCGTGCAGTCCGGCGGCGTCGGCACGACCGTCAAGCACTTCGTCGCGAACGACGCCGAGACCGACCGCTTCACGGTCGACAACGTGGTCGGCGCGCGCGCCCTGCGCGAGCTCTATCTCGCCCCCTTCGAGGCGATCGTCACCAACGCCCACCCCTGGGGCATCATGACCGCGTACAACCAGGTCAACGGCGTGACGATGACCGAGCACCGCTATCTGGTCAACGAAGTGCTGCGCGGCGAATGGGGCTTCGACGGCTACAACGTCTCCGACTGGATGGCCGCCCGCTCCACCACCGGCGCCATCGAGGGCGGCCTCGACGTCGCCATGCCGGGACCGGGGACCGTGTACGGCGCGGCGCTCGCCGCCGCCGTCCGGTCCGGCGACGTGGCGCAGGAGACGGTCGACGAGGCCGTGCGCAACGTCCTGCGCCTCGCCGCCCGCGTGGGCATCCTGGACGGCGCCGAACCGGTCGTCACCGAAACACCGGCCGAGGTCGACGGCGAGGCGCTGGCCCGCGAGATCGCCCGGCGCTCCTTCGTCCTCGTACGCAACGAGAACCGGACCCTGCCGCTGACCGGCACCGGCACCGTCGCCCTCATCGGCGCCGCCGCCCGCGACGCCCGCGTCCTCGGCGGCGGTTCGGCCACCGTCTTCCCCGCCCACGTCGTCTCCCCGCTCGACGGCCTGACCGCGGCACTCCCCGAGGGCTCCCTGACATACGCCGTCGGGGCCGACCCCAGCGATGAACTCGCCGCCGCCGACCAGGGGTTCGAGCTGCGCGCCATCTGCCGCGACGCCGCCGGCAAGGTGCTCGGCACCGGCAACCTGCCGTCGGGCCAGGTCCAGTGGATCGGCGCCGACCTGCCCGCGGGCGTCACCCACGAGACCATGGCGAGCATCGAGGTGACCGGCACCTTCACCCCGCGTGACAGCGGCGAGCACTCCTTCGGCACGCGCGGCCTCGGCGCCTTCACGCTCACCGTCGACGGCCGTCTCCTCTATGACGGCGTCCAGGAGATGGGCGCCGAATCCGACCCCTTCGAGGCGTTCTTCGGCTCGCCGGTCGAGCGCGCCAGGATCTCGCTCACCGCGGGCGAGCCCGTCGAGATCTCCCTCCAGCACCCGCTCAGCACGACGTACGAGGCCCCGCTGCCCGGCGTCGTCTTCTCCCTCGTCCACCTCGGGCCGCGCCGCGACGACGACGAACTGATCGCCGAGGCCGTCGAGGCGGCACGGAACGCCGACACCGCCGTCGTGGTCGTCGCCACCACCGAACGCGTCGAGTCCGAGGGCTTCGACCGCAAGGACCTCGCGCTCCCCGGCCGCCAGGACGACCTCGTCCGCGCCGTCGCCGCCGTCAACCCGAACACCGTGGTCGTCGTCAACTCCGGTTCCCCGGTGGAACTTCCGTGGCGCCACGACGTCGCCGCGGTCCTGCTGAGCTGGTTCCCGGGACAGGAGGGCGGCGCCGCGCTCGCCGACGTCCTCCTCGGCGTGGACGAGCCCGGCGGCCGACTCCCCACCACCTGGGGCGCCCACGCCGACGCCCCCGTCACCGAGGTCACCCCCACCGACGGCGAACTCCCCTACGACGAGGGCGTGTTCATCGGCTACCGCGCCTGGCAGCGGGCATCGGCCACCCCCTCGTACGCCTTCGGGCACGGCCTCGGCTACACCGACTGGACGTACGAGTCACTCATGCTCGAAGGCACCACGGCCACGATCCGCGTCCGCAACTCCGGTGAGCGCACGGGCCGCGAGGTCGTCCAGGTCTACCTGGCCCCCGCCGAGACCGACGACGAGCGCCCGGCCCGCTGGCTCGCGGGCTTCGCGAGCGTCGAGGCGGCACCGGGCGAGAGCGTCGAGGCCACCGTCGAACTCCCCTATCGCGCCTTCGAGATCTGGGACGAGGGCCTCAACACCTGGGCGTACCAAGGAGGTTCGTACGAGGTGTCAGCGGGCCGCTCCGTCGAGGACCGCCGCCTCAGCGAGACACTGATCGCCTGAGCGGGGCGCCCCTTGAGGGGCGCGGGGAACTGCGCGCCCAGCCACATGCGGCCCGCAGATTGCTCACCCGGCCGGAAACGCATAGACGGTCTCCGAAACCCCGGCCGGTTGGGGGGCAGGGAAGTGCTGCGTCTCCGCGAAGTGGTCCGCCGTGCAGAGCTGGAGCCCCGGCTCGTGCCCGAGCGCGCTGCCCGTGCCCGCCCGCGTCGAGCGCGTACGTCACCGCGACCGCGAGCCGCCCGGGATGGCCCTCCTCGCCGTCGGGGGAGACCCGCGAGAGCCGCACGCGGTGCCCGCCGTCGGATTCCGCTTCCCAGACGTGCTGGTCGAAGCCGCGCCCGCCGCCGTGCAGCGCGTTGGGGCCGTTGGTGCGCGCGAGGCGGTGCGTCCACCCGTCGAGAGCGAAGGAACCGCCCGCGATCGGGAACTTCCGCCGACTGCACGATCCCGCCGTACGTCAGGACACGTACCCGCGACACTAGGCCACCGGCTTGCGCGCGGTCACCTGCCGATAGGCCAGCTCGGCAAGGCGCGACTGACCGTTCTTGCTGGGGTGGAACCAGTCCCAGTGGCTCAACTGGTCGCCGTCGAAGCGGTAGTCGAAGACCGCCCCGCCGTCGTACCGGCAGCGCTCGTCCTTCTCGCACACGTCCTTCAGCACTTCGTTGTACGCGACCACCCGGTCCCGCACCTCGTCGCGCCGCTGCGTCGCCCTGGTGTCCACGTCGTCCGGGTCGGCCAGCATCGAGGAGCAGATGCCCAGCTTCCACACCTGCTTGCCCAGCGGATTGCTGCGCCCCTGGGACCAGAGCCGCTTCAGATCGGGCACGGACGCGACGTACACCTGGGTCTTCGGCAGCGAGCGGCGCAGCGTGCGCATGGCCTCCTCGAAGCCCGCGCGGAACTCGGCGACCGGCGTCATCGCGGCGGCCGACGAACGGCAGGCGTCATTGGCGCCCGCCATCACCGTCACCAGCTCGGGCCGCTCCGCCGCGGCCTGTTCCATCTGCCCCGGCAGGTCCGCCATGCGGGCACCGGTCTTCGCGTGGTTCCAGCTGTGCGAGGCGGCGCGCTGCTTCCCCAGGAGCCGCGTCGCCAGGCTGCGCACCTCGCCGTCCGTGCCGGTCGCCCAGGACACCTCGGGGCAGTCGGAGAGCACCGAGCAGGCGTCGAAGCCCCGGGTGATGGAGTCGCCGACCGCGGCCATCGAGCGGGGCGAGGTGTCCCAGGCCGGGGTGGGTTTCGGAGAGGGCTTGTCATGTGCCGACGGGCCGCCCGGGGCCGAGGAGTTGCCGCCCTGTGCGTCGCACGCCGTGAGAGCCGTGGTGCCGAGAAGGGCCGCCGTCGCGACGGCGACGACGGCACGCGAGCGGTGCCTGCGGTTCCGCATCCCCTGGTCCCCTCTGTCGTTCAACGTGACGTCGTGCGCATGCCCGGGGTTGCGCCCCGCCGGGTGAAAGGTCGGAGTTTCCTGGCCTTCGGACCGACGGTACGTCACACTCCTTGCGCCGCCGCACGGTAGCCTCGGCCCGTAGCTGCCCGGCCACTGCTGTCACGGCGGCGACAGGGCGGGTGATCCACCCGGTGGCACACTGCCGCATTGGTTCCGCTAAATTACATCACGTCAGATCTGTCCCCTTTTTCTAGTTTTCTCTAGTCTTTGGGAAAATTGCTCGGCACGGGCGCGAGGCCGCTGGGGAAGGCGAACCTCGACCCACACTGGAGGTCCCGGTGACGACACGTGGAGTTCTGTACGTGCACTCCGCTCCGCGCGCGCTGTGCCCACACGTCGAGTGGGCTGTCGCGGGCGTGCTCGGCGCGCGTGTGAGCCTCGACTGGATCAGGCAGCCCGCGGCGCCGGGCACCTGGAGATCCGAATTCTCCTGGCAGGGCTCGGTGGGCACCGCCTCCAAGCTCGCCTCCGCCCTGCGCGGCTGGGATCTGCTGCGCTTCGAGGTCACGGCGGAACCCTGCGCGAGCGCGGAGGGCGAGCGCTACAGCGCCACCCCCGAGCTGGGCATCTTCCACGCGGTCACCGGCATCCACGGCGACATCCTGATCCCCGAGGACCGGCTGCGGGCCGCCCTGGCCCGCTCCCAGCGGGGCGAGAGCGTCCTGGAGGCCGAGCTGGCCAAGCTGCTCGGCAAGCCCTGGGACGACGAGCTGGAGCCGTTCAGGTACGCGGGCGAGGGCGCGCCGGTGCGGTGGCTGCACCAAGTGGTGTGACGTGACGCGAAGGGGCCCCACCGAATCGG
>NZ_JBHYJI010000096.1:0-19998 GCF_042740435.1 Streptomyces sp. NPDC059002
GTACTGCAGGGGGGACCCTGTGGGAGAGTAGGACGCCGCCGAACTCCTTTTGATAAAGCCTCAGTCCCCGGACATTGTCCGGGGACTGAGGCTTTTTTGCGTTTGCCTGGAAAGGTCTGAAAGGGCCCGGAGGCCACCTTCATCAGAGGCGGCCAGCTGCTTTCAGGGAAAGGTATGCGTCTGCCAGGGCGGATGCCAGGTTGTCAGGGGTCGCGTCTACGACGGTGACGCCACGGCGTGTGAGTTGTTCTGCCGTGCGGTGGCGTTCTGACTTGGCCTGGGCGGCTGCCGCCGCGTCGTAGACCGCTTCTGTGCTTCCGCGGGCGGTGGCCATCTGCTCGATATGAGGATCGGCCACCGAGGCGACCAGGACCTTGTGGCGCTTGGTGAGGCGAGAGAGTACGGGAAGCAGGCCCTCTTCGATGGGGGCGGTGTCGAGGCTGGTGAGCAGCACGATCAGGGAACTGCGGGGGGCTGTGCGGAGAGCCGTCGACGTCAGGCCTCGGGCGTCTGTCTCGATGAGTTCCGGTTCGAGTGTGGCCAGGGCATTGACCAGGGAGGGGAGCAGCTCACCGGCTGCTCGGCCCTGTACCAGGGCGCGTGCCCGTCGGTCGTATGCGAGAAGGTCCACGCGGTCGCCGGCGCGGGAGGCCAGGGCGGCGAGGAGGAGTGCGGCGTCCATGGAGGCGTCGAGACGTGGTGCATCTCCGACGCGGCCGGCCGAGGTGCGGCCGGTGTCGAGGACGAGGAGGATGTGCCGGTCGCGTTCCGGGCGCCAGGTGCGGACCGCGACAGTGGACTGGCGGGCGGTGGCACGCCAGTCGATGGAGCGGGTGTCGTCGCCGGGGACGTAGTCGCGGAGGCTGTCGAACTCGGTGCCTTGGCCGCGGGTCAACACGCTTGTGCGGCCGTCGAGTTCACGTAGGCGGGCGAGTTTGGAAGGCAGGTGCTTCCGGCTGGCGAACGGGGGCAGTACGCGGACGGTCCAGGGGACCTGGTGGCTGCCCTGGCGGGTGAGAAGGCCCAGGGGACCGTACGAACGAATGGTGACGCGGTCGGCTTGGTGGTCACCACGGCGCGTGGGGCGCAGGCGGGTGGTGAGGCGGCGGCGTTCGCCGGGCGGGATCGTCGGCCGGTGGCGGGACGCGGTGACTTCGGTGCCGGGCTGCCAGCTGCTGGGGGGCCAGGCGTCGCGGAGTTCGGCGCGCAGGGGGCGGCCGGAGGGGTTCGTGACGGTGAGGTCGACGTCGGCGGTCTCGCCGAGGCGTGCGGAGGTGTCGCCGGAGCGGGTCAGGCCGAGGCGGCGTACGGGAGCGGCCAGGGCGAAGTCGCAGGCGCAGGCCAGGGCCAGCGGGGCGTTGACGGCGAGGAGGCCGGTCCAGCTGGGGGCCCAGATGCCTACCGGGAGGCTGCCGAGGGCCGCCAGGAGGGCGGTGCGTCCGGTGAGGGCCATCAGCGGGGGACCGGGACGTGGGCGAGGATCGCGTTGATGACGGAGTCGGCGGTGACGCCCTCCATTTCGGCTTCCGGGCGGAGTTGGATCCGGTGCCGGAGCGTGGGGAGGGCCAGGGCCTTCACGTCGTCGGGGATGACGTAGTCGCGACCGGTGAGCCAGGCCCAGGCGCGGGCCGTGGAGAGCAGGGCCGTCGCGCCGCGGGGGGAGACGCCGAGGGTGAGGGAGGGGGATTCGCGGGTGGCTCGGCAGATGTCGACCACGTAGGCGGTGATCTCCGGGGAGATGGTGGTCTTCGCGACGGCGGCTCGGGCGGCTTCCAGGTCGGCGGGGCCTGCCACGGGGCGTACGCCTGCGGCGCGCAGGTCGCGGGGGTTGAAGCCCTCCGCGTGGCGGGTGAGGACGTCGATCTCGTCCTGGCGGGAGGGGAGAGGGACGGTCAGTTTGAGGAGGAAGCGGTCCAGTTGGGCTTCGGGGAGGGGGTACGTGCCTTCGTACTCGACCGGGTTCTGGGTGGCCGCGACGAGGAACGGCTCGGGGAGGGGGCGGGGGGTGCCGTCGACCGTGACCTGGCGTTCTTCCATTGCTTCGAGGAGCGAGGACTGGGTCTTGGGCGGGGTGCGGTTGATCTCGTCGGCCAGCAGGAGGTTGGTGAAGACCGGGCCGGGCTGGAAGGAGAACTCGGTGGTGCGGGCGTCGTAGACGAGGGAGCCGGTGATGTCGCTCGGCATCAGGTCGGGGGTGAACTGGACGCGCTTGGTGTCGATGTCGAGGCTCGAGGCGAGTGCGCGGACGAGCAACGTTTTGGCTACCCCAGGGACTCCTTCTAGTAGGACATGGCCGCGGCACAGAAGGGCGACGACCAAGCCGGTGACGGCGGGGTCCTGGCCGACCACGGCCTTGGAGATCTCGGCGCGCAGGGCTTCGAGGGAAGCGTGTGAGCTGCGGGGATCTCCGGTGGGCCCGGCGTTGTCAGTGGTCGGGGCCATCATGAGTGGCGTACCTCTCTTTCGAGGGCGTCGAGTTGGTCGGCGAGGGCGATGAGTGCTGCGTCGTTGCCCGGGGGCGGCCCGAAGAGGAGAGGGAGCAGGTCTCGGTCGGGGGAGGGGAATCGGGTGGAGAGCGCGGGGAGCAGGGTCTCGGGAGCGTGTGCCTGGGTGGGGGATACGCCGACGAGCGGGGCGATACGGGTGCGGGTGGCGGTGCGCAGGGCCGTGGCCGCGCGGTCGCGGGCGTTCGCCTTGCGGTAGAGGCGGGCGCGGCCTTCGACGGTTTCGGAGGCGCGGATGGCCACGGGGAGGCGTTCGGGGACGAGGCGGCCGAGGCGGCGTGCGCGCCACAGGGCGGCGAGCACGGCGGCGACGGTGAGTTGCAGGGTGCCCCAGGCCCAGCCGGACGGGATCAGGTCGAAGAAGCCGCGGCGTTCGTCGTCGGTGGCCGCGGAGTCGTCGGCGAGGGAAGGGAGGTACCAGACCAAGTGGGGGCGTGAGCCCAGGAGTTGGAGGGCGAGCGAGGCGTTGCCGTGCTGGTCCAGGCGGTCGTTGTAGAGGATGTCGGGGGCGCCGAGGAGGACGGTGTCGCCCTGTCCACGGGGGGTGGGGAGTTGCAGGAGGCTGGGCAGACTGTCGCTGGGGTAGCAGGCCTCGGCGTCCGGGACGAGGGTGTCGTAGCGGATGCCGCCCATGTCGGCGGTGCCCGCGCGGCGGGCCGCGGGCAGGGAGCAGCCGGGGGAGAGCGTGGAGTCGGTGCTGGGGATGCCGTCCGCGGTGACTCCGGGGGCGAGGGTGCCGATCGACGGGGCGCCGGGGGCGACGAGGACGGTGCGGCCTTCGGAGTCCTTGGTGGCCTTGCGCAGGAGGGACTGCTGGCGGTCGGTGAGTACGTCCGGATTGGCCACGAGGAGGGTGGTGTCGGCTCCGGCCGCGGAGCGGGCTTCTTCGGCGGTGGTGACCACGCGGGTGGACACGCCCCGGTCGGCGAGGAGTTCGGCGACGGCTCGGCTGCCGTAGGGGTCGGCGGCGCGCGGGTCGAGGCGACCGTGCTGGGCGCCGGAGCGGACCGCGGCGATGGCGACGGCGGCTGCCAGGAGGACGACCAGGGCCAGGACGATGCCGCGGGTGCGGGTCCAGAGCTGGCGGGGAGTGGCCGAGGTGGATGTCGAGGCCGGGCGGGGCGGGGTGCCGGGCTGCTGCGTGGTGGTGGGCGCGGGCGGCTCGGTGGAGCTGGTGGAGCCGGTCATTCGGCGGCTCCCTGGGAGCCGCTGCTCGCTGCGGTGGTGGCGGTGTTGGCCAGGACCGGTTTGGTGTGTTCGAGGTCGCGGTCGAGCTCGGCCAGGCGGAGGTACGCCGGTTCGTCGGTGGTGCGGCCGCCGTACGTCACGTCGTCGAACTCCCGGGCGGCGGTGCGCAGTCGGCCGGTGTGGGAGGGGAGCGTGCGGCCCGCCTCCGCCGCCGCTTCGTCGGCGGTGCGGCCGGGGCGGGGGTCGAGCAGTGCGCGTTCCTCCAAGGAGCGCACGACGGCGCGCATCCGCTCCTGTACGGCTTGGTTCCAGTGGGCCTGGGCCGCGTGTGCCTCGGAGGCCGCGCGGTGTTCGGCGGCGCTGCGCGGGCGGTCGTCGAAGAGGGGCGGTGCGGAGGTGGGGGTGCGGTGGGGGGTGCCGAGGCGCCACCACAGGGCCACGAGCAGGAGTACGACGGCGAGGACGATGACCAGGAGGCCGAACCCGCCGCCCGGGGTGGCCCCCGAGGCGGCGGAGAACAGGTCCTCGACCCAGCCCCAGAAGCGGTTCAGGGCCCGCTGGAAGAGGCTGGGGTCGTTCTCGTGGTACATCGGCTTGGACAGTTCCCGCTCGGCCGCTTCCCGCGCGGGGTCGCGCGGGATCGTCACCGGCGGGTCGTCGCCGGTGCGCGGCAGGAGCGGTGACGCTCCGAGCCCCGTGAGAACTGCCCCCGCCGCGCTCACCGCATCAGCTCCCCGGGGTGCCGGGCGCGGTGGGACCGTGGCCGGGGACGCCTGCGGCGCGGGCGAGTTCGAGGTCGAGGGCCTCGCGGCGGATCCGCTGGTCGATGTAGAGGAGGACGGTGACGCCGGCCGTGATCGGGAAGGTGAGCATGGAGCCGATCACCGAGCCGACGCCGCTGACGATCAGGAAGGTCCAGCCCAGTTCGCCCGCGTTGTCGAGGAAGCCGGTGACGCCTTCGCCGCTGAGCGCGCCCGCGATGAACGTGAACGGGATGACGATGATCGACGCCACGACGTTCGCGATGATCGCGGCGAGCAGCTGGATGCCGAAGACCCGCCACCAGGAGCCGTTGACCAGCTTGACCGAGCGGGCCAGGGACTTCTTGACGCCCTGCTTCTCCAGCATCAGTGCGGGCGAGGCGAGCGAGAAGCGGACCACGATCCAGAGGGCGGCGATGGTCGCGCCCAGGCCGCCGACGACGGCGAGGCTGGCCCCGGCGTCGGAGGCGCCCGCCACGGCGATCAGTACGCCGGGCAGGATGCCGACGGCGACGATGGCCACGCCGATGAGCGGGATGAGCAGGGTCAGGCCGAACAGCTTCGCGAGCTGGGGGCGGGAGTCCTGCCAGGCCTCCGCGGTGGTGACCGACTTACCGAGCACCGCGCGGCTGGTGACCATCGTGAGCAGGGCCGTCGCGACGATCGTGCCGAGCAGGGTGATCACGAGGACCACTCCGGAGCTGAGCATCGTGTCGCCCATGGCGCGGGTCAGTTCGCTGACGGTTGCGCTCGGGTCGTTCAGGGCGTCCGTGTCGACGTTGTCGTTCAGGACGAGGCCCTGCAGGAGGACGACGACGACCTCCGTGAGGACGGCCACCGTCAGCGAGATGCCGAGGACCGTGCGCCAGTGGGCGCGCATGGTGGACACCGCGCCGTCCAGGATCTCGCCGACACCGAGCGGGCGGAGCGGGATGACGCCGGGCTTGGCGGCGGGCGGCGGGCCCTGCCAGGCGCCCCAGCCGCGGTAGCCGCCGGGGCCGCCAGGGCCGCCGGGTCGGCCGGGACCGTCCGGGCCGCCGTGGTGCTGGCCGCCGCCCCAGCCGCCGCCCTGGGCAGGCGGCGGTGGCGGTGGAGGCGGGGTCTGGCCCGGGCCCGGTGTGCTGGGCGGGGACCACTGGGCGGGCGGCGGCTGCTCCTTGGACCACTTCGAGGACGGGCCGCTCTGCTGGCCGGCGTCCGCGGGCTCGGCGGGGTCCGGCTTGCCGGAGTCCTGTCCGTCGGAGGGGGCAGATCCGGGCGATGCCCAGCCCGGAGTGTCGTTCATCGTCGCTCCTTCAAGGTGCCCGTCCGCGGTTGCGGCGGCCGGTTGCCAGCCATCGTGCCACGGTGCACCGGTCAGGGGACCAGGCGCAGTAGGGGCTGTACACCTTCAATTGTCCGCTGGGTACGGGGCAGACTGGGCGGATGGCTGATCAGTACGCGCAATCCAGCGAGCACACACGGCCGACCGAGCTCCCGGCGATCCCCTCGATCCGCTGGGACGAACCCCCTGAAGGGCCCGTACTGGTCCTGCTCGACCAGACCAGGCTGCCGGGCGAGGAGAGCGAGCTGGTGTGCACCGACGCACCGGCCCTGGTGGAGGCGATCAGGACCCTCGCGGTGCGCGGAGCGCCGCTGCTTGGCATCGCGGGGGCGTACGGCGTCGCGCTGGCCGCCGCCCGCGGGTTCGACGTGGACGAGGCGGCGGACGCGCTGGCGGGGGCGCGGCCCACCGCGGTCAACCTCGCGTACGGAGTGCGACGGGCTCAGGCGGCGCATCGTGCAGCGGTCGCGGGGGGCGCCGATTTCCGTGGGGCGGCCGGTGCCGCGCTGTCGGCGGCTCGGGCGTTGCACGCCGAGGATGCCGAGGCCAGTGCCAGGATGGCGGCGCACGGTCTGGCGCTGCTCGACGAGCTGTTGCCCGGCGGCGGGCACCGTATTCTCACGCACTGCAATACGGGGGCGTTGGTCTCCGGCGGTGAGGGCACGGCGTTCGCGGTCGCGCTCAAGGCGCATCGGGAAGGGAGCCTGCGCAAGCTGTGGGTGGACGAGACGCGGCCGCTGCTGCAGGGGGCCCGGCTCACCGCATATGAGGCGGCGCGGAACGGAATGGCGTACACCTTGCTCACGGACAACGCGGCGGGTTCGCTGTTCGCGGCGGGTGAGGTGGATGCCGTGCTGATCGGTGCCGACCGCATCGCGGCCGACGGTTCGGTGGCGAACAAGGTGGGGAGCTATCCGCTCGCGGTGCTCGCTCGGTATCACCATGTGCCGTTCATCGTGGTGGCGCCGGTGACGACCGTGGACCCGGAGACCCCGGACGGGGCGTCCATCGAGGTGGAGCAGCGGGCCGGTCAGGAAGTGACGGAGGTCACGGCGCCCCAGGTGCCGGTGGCCGGAAGGGACGCGGGAGGCGGTATACCGGTGGCACCGCTGGGGACCCAGGCGTACAACCCCGCGTTCGATGTGACGCCGCCGGAGTTGGTCACGGCGATCGTCACGGAAGAGGGCGTTCTGTCACCTGTGACAGCAGAGGGCCTTGTCGAGCTGTGTGCCAGGTCACGCCAGGTAACGATTAGCTAATGGGATGATGTCAGGCATGAAGGGACGAGTCCTTGTCGTCGACGACGACACCGCACTGGCCGAGATGCTCGGGATTGTGCTGCGTGGTGAAGGTTTTGAGCCGTCGTTCGTAGCTGATGGCGACAAGGCGCTGGCCGCTTTCCGGGAGGCCAAGCCGGATCTTGTGCTGCTCGACCTGATGCTTCCCGGTCGGGACGGCATTGAGGTGTGCCGCCTGATCAGGGCGGAGTCCGGGGTGCCGATCGTCATGCTCACCGCCAAGAGCGACACCGTGGATGTGGTGGTCGGTCTGGAGTCGGGGGCCGACGACTACATCGTCAAGCCGTTCAAGCCGAAGGAGCTCGTGGCCCGGATCCGGGCGCGGCTGCGGAGGTCGGAGGAGCCCGCGCCGGAGCAGCTGGCCATCGGTGACCTGGTCATCGACGTGGCGGGGCACTCCGTGAAGCGGGACGGGCAGTCGATCGCGCTGACGCCGCTGGAGTTCGACCTGCTGGTCGCGCTGGCCCGCAAGCCGTGGCAGGTGTTCACGCGTGAGGTGCTGCTCGAGCAGGTCTGGGGCTACCGGCACGCGGCGGACACCCGTCTGGTCAACGTGCACGTCCAGCGGCTGCGCTCGAAGGTCGAGCGGGATCCGGAGCGGCCGGAGATCGTGGTGACCGTCCGTGGCGTCGGTTACAAGGCCGGACCGAGCTGACATGTCCCGGGACAGTTCCTCCTCGACGCCCGGGGATCCGGGGGCGCGCGCGGGGCGGACTGGACCGGCGCGGCGCGAGTCCAGGTTCCGGCGGATCGTCGACAGCGGGCTGCTGCTGCAGGGCGGTGTGCAGGGCAGCCCCGTGCTGCGGCTCTTCACGCGCTGGGTGCGCCGCCCGCTGCTGCCCGCTGTGCGGCTGTGGCGGCGCAACATTCAGCTGAAGGTCGTCGTCACGACCCTGCTGATGTCGCTGGGTGTCGTCCTGATGCTCGGTTTCGCCGTCATGAGTTCGGTGAACAACGGCCTGCTCAAGGCCAAGGTGAAGGCCTCGCAGAGCCAGGCCGACGGTGGTTTCAGGGCTGCGCAGGACAGCGTCAATGCCGCGCGGCAGGGTGCCGGACAAGGGCAGGGGCAGGACGGCAGTACGGCCGATGGCCGCAATGCCGCCGTGTGGCTCTCCGACCTCGTCGAGCAGCTCTCCAGCGGTGGTCAGAACGCCTTCGCCGTGGTCACGCTGACGTCGGCGGGCGATGCCGGTGTGCGGGGTTCGCGGGCCTCGGGCGGTGTGGAGCCGATCCTGAGCGTGCCCGAGGAGCTGCGCCGCCAGGTCGACAAGGGCACCGGCGTCTACCAGGCCAATACGCGCATCGTCTTCGACGACGGCCGTGAGGCGCAGTCGGGTCTGGTGATCGGCAAGCGTCTCTACGACCTCAATGACGACCCGTACCAGCTCTACTACCTCTTCCCGCTGACGCAGGAGGAGGAGTCGCTCAACCTCGTCAGGACGACCCTGGCGACCGCCGGGCTCTTTGTCGTGGTGCTGCTCGGCGCCATCGCCTGGCTGGTGGTGCGCCAGGTCGTCACGCCCGTCCGGATGGCGGCGGGCATCGCCGAGCGGCTGTCCGCGGGGCGCCTTCAGGAACGGATGAAGGTCACCGGTGAGGACGACATCGCGCGGCTCGGCGAGGCCTTCAACAAGATGGCGCAGAATCTCCAGCTGAAGATCCAGCAGTTGGAGGAGCTGTCGCGGATGCAGCGGCGGTTCGTGTCCGATGTCTCGCACGAGCTGCGGACGCCGTTGACGACCGTGCGGATGGCCGCGGACGTCATCCATGAGGCGCGGGTGGACTTCGATCCGGTGACCGCGCGGTCGGCGGAGTTGCTTGCCGATCAGCTCGACCGGTTCGAGTCGCTGCTCGCCGATCTGCTGGAGATCAGCCGGTTCGACGCCGGTGCGGCGGCGCTGGAGGCCGAGCCGATAGACCTTCGGGAGGTCGTACGAAGGGTGGTCGGCGGCGCGGAGATGCTCGCCGAGCGCAAGGGCACGCACATACGGATCGTCGGGGATCAGCAGCCCGTGGTCGCCGAGGCGGATGCCCGGCGGGTGGAGCGGGTGCTGCGCAATCTCGTGGTCAACGCCGTGGAGCACGGCGAGGGCAAGGACGTCGTGGTGCGGCTCGCCGCCGCGGGCGGTGCGGTCGGGGTCGCGGTGCGGGACTACGGAGTGGGGCTCAAGCCGGGCGAGGCGACGCGGGTGTTCAGCCGCTTCTGGCGGGCGGATCCGGCACGCGCGCGTACCACCGGTGGTACGGGGCTCGGTCTGTCCATCGCGCTTGAGGACGCGCGGCTGCACGGTGGCTGGCTGCAGGCGTGGGGTGAGCCGGGTGGCGGTTCGCAGTTCAGGCTCACGCTGCCGCGTACGGCGGACGAGCCGCTGCGTGGTTCGCCGATACCGCTGGAGCCCGACGATTCGCGGCGCCACCGCGGGCTGAACGACGCGGGTCTGCCGTTGGGCGGAGTGAGCAAGCTCGCCACGGTGCCCGCGCAGACGTCGACCACGTCCGAGCGGGTGCCGCCGCCCGTACCGGCGAAGGGGCCGATACCGCCGCGGCTGGTGCAGGCCGCGGCCGTGGATCCGACGGCGTTGCCGGGCAGTGGTGCGCGGGTCGTGTCACGTCGGCCGGTGGACGACGGGGCGTTGGACGACGGGGCATTGGGCGATCCGGAGTTGGACGGCCCGGGGTTGGGCGATCCGGAGCTGGATGGGCCTGGGCTCGGTGACCCGGAGCTGGATGACGCGGACCTGGGCGATCCGGAGCTGGAC
Source organism: Streptomyces sp. NPDC059002 (assembly GCF_042740435.1). Classification (NCBI taxonomy): domain Bacteria; kingdom Bacillati; phylum Actinomycetota; class Actinomycetes; order Kitasatosporales; family Streptomycetaceae; genus Streptomyces; species Streptomyces sp. NPDC059002. The sequence goes on from NZ_JBHYJI010000096.1 coordinate 9,835, forward strand.
GGCGACGTGCGTGCGGCTGGGGCCGCGAGGGCGCCGGGTACGGACGCCGGGGCGCAGCAGCGGGAGCAGACGCCGCGGTCAGAGGCGGGTTCGGACAGGGAAGAGGAGAGCAGTCGTGGGCGCTGACCCCCATCGGAGCGGCCGCAGGACGGGCCGCGGGCGGCGTCCGCTGCGTACGGGGCTGCTGCTGGGCGGCTGTGTGTCGCTTCTGGCCGGCTGTGCCTCGATGCCCGACAGCGGGAACCTGAAGTCCGTCGACGCCTCGCAGCGCCCCGACTCCCAGTCGCAGGTCAGGGTCTACGCGATGCCGCCGCGCGAGGGTGCCCGGGCCGTGGAGATCGTGCAGGGCTTCCTGGAGGCGCTGACCAGTGACGATCCGAAGTTCGCGATGGCACGCAAGTACCTGACCGAGGAGGCGTCGCGGAACTGGCGCCCCGAGCGGTCCACCACGGTGCTCGCCGACGGCCCGAACACCGGTGCCGCGGGCAACGCGGACAACGACAGCGACGGCCGTACGTTCTCGCTGACCGGCCGCGAGGTCGCGACGGTGGACGAGCAGCACGCGTACCGGCCCCAGAAGAGGCAGTACGAGCAGACCGTCCATCTCAGTCAGCAGGGTGGCCCCGGCGGGCCCTGGCGCATCGACAGGCTGCCGCCGGGCGTGGTGCTCGGCGAGTCCGACTTCCAGCGCATCTACCGGTCCGTCAACAAGTACTACTACGCCACGCCCGCGTCGGGGATGGGCGTGAGCGGGCAGCAGCGGGGGCTCGTCGCCGACCCCATCTACATACGGCAGCGCATCGATCCGATGACCGAGACGGTGAAGTCGTTGCTGGAAGGACCCACCAACTGGCTGGACCAGGTGGCGGATTCGAGCTTCCGCAGCGGTACGCGGCTCAAGGACCCCGAGAAGCCGCTGACGCCCGACGACCAGAACAAGCTGACCGTACAGCTGAACTCGCGGGCCGACCGCACGGGGCAGCGGCGGTGCAGCGAGATGGCGGCCCAACTGCTCTTCACGCTCCAGGACTTGACGTCGTCCGGAGTCGAGGAGGTGCAGTTGCAGCGGTCGAACGGCTCGATGCTCTGTGTGCTGAGCGAGGAGCGCGCCGAGTCGATCGCGGCGCACCGCACGGCGGACCGCCCCGACTTCCAGTACTTCATCGACGACAAGAAGCGGCTCGTACGGATGCCCGCCGCCGCGGGAAGCAGCGCCGAGCCGGAGCCGGTCCTCGGGGTCATCGGCAGCGGCGAGCAGCCGTTGCGCTCGGCCGCGGTCTCGCGTGACGAGAAGCGCGCGGCAGGGGTGTCGTACGACGGGCGCTCGCTGTACGTAGGTTCGTTGGACGCGAATGGCGAGCTGCACAAGGCGGATGTGCGCAGCAAGGCCAAGTTGGAGGAGCACCGGCTGTCCACACCGAGTTGGGACGGCAGGGGCGATCTGTGGGTGGCCGACCGCGATCCGAAGCGGCCGCGGCTGCTCTGGTTCGACCAGGGCGCGGGTGAGCCGCACCAGGTCGACGTCTCCGGGCTCGACGGGACCATCGAGGCGGTGCGGGTCTCCGCCGACGGCGTACGCATCGCCCTGCTGGTGAAGAAGGACGGCAAGACGTCCCTGTGGATCGGCCGGGTCGAGCGGGCCGGCGGCGGCGAGGGCGAGAAGCCGGAGATCTCGGTGCTCGAACCCACGCAGGCCGCACCGCAGATGGAGGAGGTCACGGCCATGTCGTGGGCGGGCGGCAGCCGGCTCGTGGTGGTCGGGCGCGAGTCCGGCGGTGTGCAGCAGATGCGGTACGTCCAGTGTGACGGCTCGGTGCTCGCGGGCACCGCGCTGCCCGGTCTGACGGGCGTGAAGGAGATCGCCGCGTCGGAGGACGAGAGGCAGCCGCTGGTGGCGCACTCGGACGACGGGATCGTGCGGCTGCCGACGGGGGCGCAGTGGCAGACGGTGGTGAAGGAAGGGGCGGCTCCGGTCTATCCGGGGTGACTTGCGACTCGGCGGCTCGGCGCCGCGGTGACTTGCTTGCGCCGTGTCTCGGGCGGGTCGTGTCTCGGTCGTGCCGTGGCTCGGGTATGCCGGGTCTCGGGCGGGCCGTGGGGCTTCGGTGCGGGTGCGGGCGGGGGTCCCTTCCGGGTGAAGTTCGGTCCGCCTCGGGGCAGTTCGGGCGATGTGACCTGTCGGTAGGGGCAACGCCCTGACGTCGGTGGCGAGTTGTCCACAGGGGGTTATCCACAGGGGTGGCCGCGCGGCCTGCCGGTTGGCACAGTGGTGGGCATGCGGGGGTGGTGGCAGGACCTCACCGACCTGGTGCTGCCGACGGAGTGCGCAGGCTGCGGGCGGCCGCGTGCGGCGCTCTGCGTCGAGTGCCGTGCCGCCCTGTGCGGGTCCGTGCCGCGTCGGGTGCGGCCCGCGCCGGAGCCGCCGGGGCTGCCCGTGGTGCACGCCGCCGCGCCGTACGAGGACGCGGTGCGGGCGGTGCTGCTCGCGCACAAGGAGCGTGGTGCCCTGGGGCTCGCGGGACCTCTGGGGGCGGCGCTCGCCGAGGCGGTGTGCGGCGCTCTGCGGGGCGAATCGGGGGTGGCGGGTGATACCGGGGCGGAATCATGGGTAGTCGGCACAGAAGACGGCTCACAGGGGTGTGCGGTGCCGTTGTCGCTCGTTCCTGTGCCGTCGGCGCGTGCCGCGGTGCGGGCCCGCGGGCACGACCCGGCGCGGCGGATCGCGCTCGCCGCCGCGGGTGAGCTGCGGCGTGCGGGGATCCCGGCGCGGGTGCTCGCGGTGTTGCGGCAGCGGCGTGCGGTGGCCGACCAGTCGGGGCTCGGGTCCCGGCAGCGGCAGGCCAATCTGGCGGGTGCCCTGGAGGTGACCGCCGGGGGCGGTGGGCTGCTGGCGGGCGGCGGCCGGGTCGTGCTCGTGGACGACCTGATGACCACCGGTGCCTCATTGGCGGAGGCCGCGCGCGTAATACGTGAAGTGTGCACGCAAGGAAACGCGCGGGCGCACGCCGTGCGGGAACCGGTTACGGGGGCCGCGCGAAGCCCGGTAATGAGCGTGGAGAACAGGATCAGTGCGGCCGTTGTCGCTGCTTCGCCGGAATCCTTCGAAATAAACCGGAACTGATTGAGAACTTGCATCGTTGCAGGTGGTGAGAGGGCCGATACACCTGAATGGAGGTACGCGGCGGTAGAGGGTGACGACATCCGTCCGGGCGAGATATGTTCGGTTGTGAGGAATGGCGGACGCCGTGCCTCGTATATCGGAATGCCGGTTGCCGGGTTTTCTGCAATCACCCGCACCGGTGGGGTGGAGATCTTGTCCACGGGGGAGGAGGAGGTGGAAGTCACCGAGTCCGAGGCTCCGGGAGTCACCGGAGTCTGGTGCAAAAGGGAGATGCTCCGCCACAGGAGCGGAGCGATCCGGGAACGGAGTTCTGCGTGGACATCGTCGTCAAGGGCCGCAAGACCGAGGTGCCCGAGCGGTTCCGCAAGCACGTGGCCGAGAAGCTGAAGCTGGACAAGATCCAGAAGCTCGACGGCAAGGTGATCAGCCTCGACGTCGAGGTGTCCAAGGAAACCAACCCGCGTCAGGCCGACCGTTCCGACCGCGTGGAGATCACCGTCCGCGGGCGTGGACCCGTGATTCGCGCGGAGGCCTCGGCAGCCGATCCTTACGCGGCGCTCGACCTGGCCACGGCCAAGCTCGACGCCCGGCTGCGCAAGCAGCACGAAAAGCGCCACAACCGGCGGGGCAACGGCAGGCTCTCCGCCGCCGAAGTCGCCGAGCGCGTCCCGGACGCGGCGTACCTCAACGGAGACGGCTCCGTCGCGCGCGACGAAGAGCCGGACGGCGTGCCGGTCAAGAAGATCGGTTCGCTGGAGGTCCAGGGGGACGGCCCCCTGGTGGTCCGCGAGAAGACCCACGTCGCGGCCCCCATGTCGCTCGACCAGGCCCTCTACGAGATGGAACTGGTCGGACACGACTTCTACTTGTTCGTCGACTCCGAGTCCAAGGAACCCAGCGTCGTCTACCGGCGGCACGCCTATGACTACGGCGTGATCCGCCTCAACACCGACCCCATGGTCACCAGGCCCGATACGGCCGGTGGCGGCGGAGCCCTCGGCGGCTGACCCTGCCCCGTGACCGCCTGGGTGGTGCCCCTGGAGCGCGCGTGCGCCCCCAGGGGCATCATCGTGCGACCAGTGCGCGCACCGCACCGGCGCCGGGCATGAAATCATGGGCGGGCCGGCCAACCGGTGTGCTGGCGCCTCGGGTTGGCGCAGCAGAGGTACAACCAGGCCACGGCCTTCTTGGGGGAGGAACGATGGCGGACAGCTTCGGACCGATGCGTGACCAGGATGCCGACGACGGCATCGGCATCGGCACGGATGCGGGCGCCCCGCGCAAGGAGCCCATCAGGGTCCTTGTGGTGGATGACCACGCCCTCTTCCGCCGGGGCCTGGAGATCGTCCTCGCCGCCGAGGAGGACATCCAGGTCGTCGGAGAGGCGGGCGACGGCGCGGAGGCGGTGGACAAGGCCGCGGATCTGCTGCCCGACATCGTGCTCATGGACGTACGCATGCCGAAGCGCGGTGGCATCGAGGCATGCACCTCCATCAAGGAGGTGGCGCCCAGCGCCAAGATCATCATGCTGACGATCAGCGACGAGGAGGCCGACCTCTACGACGCGATCAAGGCGGGCGCCACCGGCTATCTCCTCAAGGAGATCTCCACGGACGAGGTCGCCACGGCGATTCGCGCGGTGGCCGACGGGCAGTCGCAGATCAGCCCGTCGATGGCGTCGAAACTGCTCACCGAGTTCAAGTCGATGATCCAGCGCACCGACGAGCGCAGACTGGTGCCCGCGCCGCGCCTCACCGACCGTGAGCTGGAAGTGCTGAAGCTGGTCGCCACGGGGATGAACAACCGGGACATCGCCAAGGAGTTGTTCATCTCCGAGAACACCGTGAAGAACCATGTGCGCAACATCCTGGAGAAGCTGCAGCTGCACTCCAGGATGGAGGCCGTCGTCTACGCGATGCGGGAGAAGATCCTCGAGATCCGCTAGCTGGGCGGGTCAGCCGAGGGCGCGGGTCAGCTCCGCCGCGAGCTCCGGGCGGTTCACCCGACCCACGGCCACGGAGTCGCAGCCGACCCAGGACGCCGCCTCGCGCAGTGCCTGGGCCATCGGCGCGACGGCCTTCGGGGAGTCGAGCGAGACCTGCTTGGCGACCAGGACCTTGCCCTCGCGCGCGGGATCGACCCGGCCGAGCAGCTTGCCGCCCGCGAGCAGCGGCATCGCGAAATAGCCGTGGATCCGCTTGGGCTTGGGGACGTACGCCTCCAGGCGGTGGGTGAAGCCGAAGATCCGCTCCGTGCGCGCCCGCTCCCAGATCAGCGAGTCGAAGGGCGAGAGGAGCGTCGTGCGGTGCCGGCCGCGGGGCGCCGTCGCCAGGGCCTGCGGGTCCGCCCAGGCCGGCTTGTCCCAGCCCTGGACCGTCACCGGCACCAGGCCGGAGTCCGCGACCACCGCGTCGAACTGCTCGCCCTTGAGGCGGTGGTAGTCGGCGATGTCCGCGCGCGTGCCGACACCCAGCGCCTCACCGGCCAGGCGGACCAGGCGGCGCAGGCACTCCGCGTCGTCCAGGTCGTCATGGAGCAGCGGGTCGGGGATGGCGCGCTCCGCGAGGTCGTACACCCGCTTCCAGGAGCGGCGGTCGGTGCACACCACCTCGCCGTACATCAGCGCGCGCTCGACGGCGACCTTCGAATCCGACCAGTCCCACCACTCGCCCTTGTTCTTCGCGCCGCCCAACTCCGTGGCGGTGAGCGGGCCTTCGGCGCGGAGCTGCTTGATCACCTGGTCGTACGCACCGTCGGGCAGGTCGTGGTGCCAGTGCGGGCGGGCGCGGTAGGCGCGGCGGCGGAAGGCGAAGTGCGGCCACTCCTCGATGGGCAGGACGCACGCGGCGTGCGACCAGTACTCGAAGGCGTGCGGGCGGGCCTGGGAGGGGCCGCCCCAGTAGGCCGACTCGACGGTGTCGCGGCCCACGGCGCCCAGGCGTGCGTACGGAATGAGTTCGTGGGAGCGGGCAAGGACGGAGATCGTGTCGAGCTGGACCGCTCCGAGGTGGCGCAGCACGCCCCGCACGCCGGACTTCCGGTCCGGTGCGCCCAGGAAGCCCTGGGCGCGCAGGGCGATGCGGCGGGCCTCGTCGGCGGAGAGTTCGGTGGCGGGGCGCGGCAGGCTCGTCATGGTCCGAACGATAGGGGGCGGCACTGACATTCGGCCGGGAGATCGTGAACCCGCGGACCGGGCGGGGCAGTCAGGCCTTGGCGGGCAGGTACGGCTGGTGCGAGGGCAGGCCGAGGTCCGAGGGGAGCAGGGCGCCGATCCAGCTGTCGCGGAGCGTGCCCTTGTTCAGGAGGCCGCCGCGCAGCGTGCCCTCGATCGTGAAGCCCGCCTTCTCCACGACCGCGCGCGAGCCGGTGTTGCCGACCTCCGCGCGCCACTCCAGGCGGGTGCAGCGCAGATCGGTGAAGGCCCAGCGGGCCAGGCCGAGCACGGTCTCCGTCATATAGCCGTGGCCCCGGTGCTCCTTGGCCGTCCAGAAGCCGACCTCCCAGGTGCCCGAGCGCGGGTGGTGCAGGCTGGCGGCGGCGAGCAGCGGGCCGCCCGCCAGGGGACGTATGGCGAAGGTGTACTCGGTGTCGTGCTGCCAGCCGTCCGTGACCATGCGGTTGATGAAGCTCTCGGCGTCCGCTCGGGAGTACGGCGAGGGGATCGTGGTCCAGCGCTGGATGTCGGGGTCCTGGCAGGCCGCGTAGGTCTCGTCCGTGTCCGCGGGCGTGAAGGTGCGCAGGCTCAGGCGTTCGGTGGTCAGGGTGACGGGCTCCATCAAGCGATTCTCCGGGGGCGCCGTCCCTGGGGCCAGCCTTTTTCGACGGTGATCGTGATCACCGTCCGTGCGGTCGTGGTCGCAACTCAGGGGTCACTCAGGGGCACAACCCGGCACCTTCGGAGCTCCTCGCCCGTTGACCTCATGGCAGACCTCCCGGCGCAGCCGGGTCCTCGCATACGATGGCCGTTGCCCAACGAGTAAAACCGACCATGCCAGGCCCGACCGGCAAGGAGACCAACCCCCGTGTCCGTCCTCTCGAAGATCATGCGTGCAGGCGAAGGCAAGATCCTGCGCAAGCTGCACCGCATCGCGGACCAGGTCAACTCCATCGAAGAGGACTTCGTCAGCCTCTCCGACGCCGAGCTGCGCGCGCTGACCGAGGAATACAAGGAGCGGTACGCCGACGGCGAGACGCTCGACGACCTCCTGCCCGAGGCCTTCGCGACGGTCCGTGAGGCCGCCAAGCGCGTCCTGGGCCAGCGTCACTACGACGTCCAGATGATGGGCGGCGCCGCACTGCACATGGGCTACGTCGCCGAGATGAAGACCGGTGAGGGCAAGACCCTCGTCGGCACGCTGCCCGCGTATCTGAACGCCCTCTCCGGCAAGGGCGTCCACCTCATCACGGTCAATGACTACCTGGCCGAGCGCGACTCCGAAATGATGGGTCGCGTCCACAAGTTCCTGGGTCTGAAGGTCGGCTGCATCCTGGCCAACATGACGCCGGCCCAGCGCCGTGAGCAGTACAACTGCGACATCACGTACGGCACGAACAACGAATTCGGCTTCGACTACCTCCGCGACAACATGGCGTGGTCGCAGGACGAGCTGGTCCAGCGCGGCCACAACTTCGCGATCGTCGACGAGGTCGACTCGATCCTCGTCGACGAGGCCCGTACGCCGCTGATCATCTCCGGCCCCGCCGACCAGGCCACCAAGTGGTACGGCGACTTCGCCAAGCTGGTCACCCGCCTCACCAAGGGCGAGCCCGGCAACCAGCTCAAGGGCATCGAAGAGACCGGCGACTACGAGGTCGACGAGAAGAAGCGCACCGTCGCCATCCACGAGTCCGGCGTGAGCAAGGTCGAGGACTGGCTGGGCATCGACAATCTCTACGAGTCGGTGAACACGCCCCTGGTCGGCTACCTGAACAACGCCATCAAGGCCAAGGAACTCTTCAAGAAGGACAAGGACTACGTCGTCATCGACGGCGAAGTCATGATCGTCGACGAGCACACCGGTCGTATCCTCGCCGGCCGCCGCTACAACGAGGGCATGCACCAGGCGATCGAGGCGAAGGAAGGGGTGGACATCAAGGACGAGAACCAGACCCTTGCGACCATCACCCTTCAGAACTTCTTCCGCCTCTACAAGCGCGAGGGCTACGACAGCGGCCTGTCCGGCATGACCGGTACGGCCATGACCGAGGCCGCCGAGTTCCACCAGATCTACAAGCTGGGCGTCGTGCCGATCCCGACGAACCGGCCCATGGTGCGCGCCGACCAGTCCGACCTGATCTACCGCACCGAGGTCGCCAAGTTCGCGGCCGTCGTGGACGACATCGCGGAGAAGCACGAGAAGGGGCAGCCGATCCTGGTCGGTACCACTTCCGTGGAGAAGTCCGAGTACCTGTCGCAGCAGCTGTCGAAGCGGGGCGTCCAGCACGAAGTGCTGAACGCCAAGCAGCACGACCGTGAGGCGACCATCGTCGCCCAGGCCGGCCGCAAGGGCGCCGTCACCGTCGCCACGAACATGGCCGGACGAGGCACCGACATCAAGCTCGGTGGCAACCCGGACGACCTCGCCGAGGCGGAGCTGCGCCAGCGCGGCCTCGACCCGGTCGAGCACGTCGAGGAGTGGGCCGCGGCGCTGCCTGCCGCCATGGAGAAGGCCGAGCGGGCCGTCAAGGCGGAGTTCGAGGAGGTCAAGGACCTCGGCGGGCTCTACGTCCTCGGTACCGAGCGGCACGAGTCGCGGCGCATCGACAACCAGCTGCGCGGTCGTTCCGGACGTCAGGGCGACCCCGGTGAGTCGCGGTTCTACCTGTCCCTCGGCGACGACCTGATGCGTCTGTTCAAGGCGCAGATGGTCGAGCGCGTGATGTCCATGGCGAACGTCCCGGACGACGTGCCGATCGAGAACAAGATGGTCACCCGTGCCATCGCCTCCGCCCAGTCGCAGGTCGAGCAGCAGAACTTCGAGACCCGGAAGAACGTCCTCAAGTACGACGAGGTCCTCAACCGGCAGCGCGAGGTCATCTACGGAGAGCGTCGGCGTGTCCTGGAGGGCGAGGATCTGCAGGAGCAGATCACGCACTTCATGGCCGACACCATCGACGCGTACATCGCCGCCGAGACCGCCGAGGGCTTCGCCGAGGAGTGGGACCTGGACCGGCTGTGGGGCGCCTTCAAGCAGCTCTACCCGGTGAAGGTCACCGTCGAGGAGCTGGAGGACGCGGCGGGCGACCGCGCGGGCCTCACCGCCGAGTTCATCTCCGAGTCCATCAAGGACGACATCCACCAGCAGTACGAGGCGCGTGAGGAGCAGCTCGGCTCCGACATCATGCGTGAGCTGGAGCGGCGGGTCGTGCTCTCGGTGCTCGACCGCAAGTGGCGTGAGCACCTCTACGAGATGGACTACCTCCAGGAGGGCATCGGCCTCCGTGCCATGGCGCAGAAGGACCCGCTGGTCGAGTACCAGCGCGAGGGCTTCGACATGTTCAACGCCATGATGGACGGCATCAAGGAGGAGTCCGTCGGCTACCTGTTCAACCTGGAGGTCCAGGTCGAGCAGCAGGTCGAGGAGGTGCCCGTCGAGGACGCGGCGACCTCGCTGTCCAAGGACGGCGCGCAGGACGCGGTTCCTGCGGGTGCGGGGGCGCGGCCCGAGATCCACGCCAAGGGGCTGGAGGCTCCCCAGCGGCCCGACCGGCTGCACTTCCAGGCGCCGAACGCCGAGGGCGGGGTCGACGAGGGTGACTTCGCCACGGACGCGGAGAGCGTTCGGTCCGAGGCGGACGGGATGACTCGGGCGGAGCGGCGCAAGGCCCAGAAGGGTGGGCGGCGGCGTAAGAAGTAGCCGCCGTCGTGGCGCGGGGCGTTGTCTCGTTCTGTGTCGTGTTGCGTCGTGCCGCGTTGTGAGGCGTGGGGCGTAAGGCGTAAGTGAGTTGGAGGGGCCGGGCCTTTGGGGTCGGCCCCTTTGGCTTGCTCTGGGGGGGTGCCCCTATGACTTCGGTCAAGGGGCTGGGGCGGTTTGGGGTTGGTA
>NZ_JBHYJI010000097.1:0-19892 GCF_042740435.1 Streptomyces sp. NPDC059002
CGACCAGCCACGACGCACCCGCAGATGTGGACCGTACTTCCCGCGGAGCGCTTAGTCCGTACGCAGGGTCCGCAGCAGCAGCTCCCCGAACGCCTCCGGTTCGTCCGTGTAGCCGGAGTGGCCGCCGGGGAACTCCCGCAGTTCCAGGCCGAGTCGCTCCGCCATGAGTGCGGCGGGGCGGTACGGCAGCCGGCCGCGCGACCCGAGGCCCGCCGCGAGGACGAGGCGGGGTGCCGCCTCGCGCAGGGCCGCCAGGTCGGGGACGTACGAGGTGAAGGGCACCAGTTCGTACTCCATGAACAGGGGGTTGTTCGCCATCAGGCGGGCCATCATGTCCGCGGTGCGCGGCGGGAGTTCGGCCGGGTCGGGCAGCGGGCCGAGCGTGCCGCCGAGGCCCTGGAGGTAGCGGGTGACCGCGGGCCCGTGGCCCTTGGTGCGCAGCAGTTCGCGGACCTCTTCGGTGAAGGCGCGCTGCTCCGCCGCGTCGGGCAGCAGCGCGAAGCTCGGCGGTTCGTGCGCGACCACGCGGTGCAGGCGCTCGGGGTGGCGGGCGAGGAGGTCGAGGGCGACCACCGCTCCCGCGCTGCTGGCGAAGACGCGTGCGGGTGCGTCGGGGGAGAGCGCCTGGAGGAGGCGGTACGCGTCGTCCGACTGGGTCTGTACGCGGTGTTCCTCGCGCGGTCCGTCCAGCGTGCTGCGCGAGTAGCCGCGCGGATCGACCGTGACGACGGTGTACTCGGCGGCCAGGAGGTCCGCCATGCCGTCGAAGACCGCGGCGTCGCCGCCTCCGCCGGGGAGCATCAGGAGCAGCGGGCCCGTGCCCCGTATCTCGTGGTGGAGGGTCGCGCCGGGCACCTCGAGCGTGGCGGCCCTGGGGGTGACGGTGGTCATGCGGGGGTGGTCCTTTCGGGGGTGGGCCAGTGCTCCAGGAGGACGTGCAGGGCGTCGACGGAGCGGTGCCACGAGGTCTGTATGTCGCGGGGGTGGCCGAAGCCTTCGGAGAGTTCGAGGCTCACGTAGCCGTGGAAGGTGCTGCGCAGCAGGCGTACGGCGTCCGTCAGGTCGGGCTCGGCCAGGTCGTAGCCGCGCAGCAGGGCGTAGGTGTACTCGGCGATGCGGCGCGGCCCCTGGGCCTCGGCGGCGAGCGCCGGATCCAGCTGGAGGTTGGTCGCCGCGTACCGGCCCGGGTGGGCGAGGGCGAAGCGGCGGTACGCGTCCGCGAAGGCGGCCAGCGCGTCCTTGCCCGAGCGGCCCGCGACGGCAGGGCCGATCAGGTCCGCGAACTCGCCCGTGGCCCGCAGCGCGATGCGTGCGCGCAGGTCGGCGACGTTCCTGACGTGCGAGTACAGGCTCGCGTCCTTGACGCCGAAGCCGCGGGCGAGGGCGGAGAGCGTGACGTTCTCCAGGCCGATCTCGTCCGCGAGGTCGGCGGCCGCCGTCACCACGCGGTCGGCCGTGAGGCCTGCTCGGGCCATGGGGCCTTCCTTCCAGGGGAGGGGGTGGGCAGAGGTTTCCTAGGGATCATAGAGCGAAACCTAGGGGTCCTAGGTAATGGGTTTTCCGGGCGGGCCCTTCGAGTGACTCCTGAGCGCGGCTGACGGCCGCACGGCACCGGTCCGGGGTTCGCTCATCGAATGATCAGTAAGACAGCCCAGCGCGGCCTGACCGTGCTGCTCGCCCTGGCCGCCGCGCTGCCCGCCGCCCCCGCGTCCGCGGGGCCCGTGCCGCCGCGGCCCGCGTCCCCCGCGACCGCCGCGCTGGTCCCGGGCATCCCGCTCTCGCCGCTCCACCCATGGCAGTTGGACACCCCCGACCAGGCCCTGCTGCCGCACGTGTACCGGCCGAGCGCCGCCGAGGACGCGGTCGAGCCCATGGACGCGCCGGCCGGTGTCGACGCCCTCATCGAGTACGTGCCGCCGAGCGAGGTCGTCACCAAGGCCGCGGCCCCCGCGTGCAGCAGGCACACCGGGCCCTATCAGCGGCAGGCCGAGCGCTGGCTCGGGCGCCCGGTGGACGGCCGGCAGTCGGCGGTGGACTGCCGGGCCATCAGGGCATTCCAGCGCAAGCAGGGCATCAGGCCCGCCATCGGGTTCGCGGGCCCGGTGACCTGGGCCCGGATGCGGTGGATCTCCGCGCGCAAGAACCCCAACGCGGCGAAGAAGTGCCCCACGCGCGCGTACCGCCTCGCCTGCGTGGATCTGTCACGGCAGCTGATGTGGGTGCAGAAGGACGGGAAGGTGCTGTTCGGCCCCGTGCCGATCCGCACCGGGCGCGCCGGTTACGGGACCCGCACCGGCTGGCACAAGGTCTACTGGAAGCACAAGAACCACTGGTCGTCGCTGTACAACACCCCCATGCCGTACAGCCAGTTCTTCAGCGGCGGGCAGGCGTTCCACGCCATCTACGGCAACGTGTACAGCCCGCCGGGCTCGCGCGGCTGCGTGAACATGCGGGTCACCGACGCCCGGGCGCTGTGGAAGACGCTCCTCAAGGGCGACAAGGTCTATGTGTGGGGCCGCAAGCCGGGGACCTGAGCCGGGGCGTTCGTGACCAGGGGAGCGGGGGCTGTCGGTGGCCTCTGAGAGACTTGTCCGCGATGAACGAGACAGCCCCCTTCCGAGTCCGCGCCGAGATCGACCTCGCCGCCCTCCGCGCCAATGTGCGCACCCTGCGCGCCCGCGCGCGGGGTGCCGCGTTCATGGCCGTCGTGAAGGCGGACGGGTACGGGCACGGGATGGTGCCCTGCGCCAGGGCCGCCGTCGACGCGGGTGCCGCCTGGGTGGGCACCGCCACTCCCCAGGAGGCCCTCGCCCTGCGCGCCGCGGGTCTGCCCGGCCGGATCATGTGCTGGCTGTGGACGCCGGGCGGCCCCTGGCGCGAAGGCGTCGAGGCCGACCTGGACATGTCGGTGAGCGCGCGGTGGGCGCTGCGCGAGGTGACGGACGCCGCCCGCGCCGCGGGCCGCACCGCCCGCATCCAGCTCAAGGCCGACACCGGACTCGGGCGGAACGGCTGCCTGCCCGCCGACTGGCCCGAGCTGATCGCCGAGTCGCTGCGCGCCGAGGCCGAAGGACTCGTCACGGTCACCGGCCTCTGGTCGCACTTCGCCTGCGCCGACGAGCCGGGCCACCCCTCGATCGCCGCGCAGCTCACGGTCTTCCGCGAGATGGTGGCGTACGCGGAGGAGCGCGGGATCCGCCCCGAGGTGCGGCACATCGCCAACTCCCCGGCGACCCTGACGCTTCCGGAGACGCACTTCGATCTCGTACGTCCGGGCATCGCGATGTACGGCGTCTCGCCCAGCCCAGAGGTGGGCACTTCGCAGGACTTCGGGCTGCGCCCCGTGATGACGCTCACCGCCTCGCTCGCTCATGTGAAGCACGCCCCGGGGGGTCACGGCGTCAGTTACGGGCATCACTACACCACCCCCGGGGACACCACCCTCGGCCTCGTGCCCGCCGGGTACGGGGACGGGATCCCGCGCCACGCGTCCGGCGCGGGCCCTGTCCTGATCGGGGGCAAGTGGCGGACGGCCGCGGGGCGCATCGCGATGGACCAGTTCGTGGTCGACCTCGGCGGGGACGAGCCCGAAGTGGGCTCGGAAGCGGTGCTCTTCGGCCCCGGCGACCGCGGCGAGCCGACCGCGGAGGACTGGGCGCAGGCCGCGGGCACCATCGCGTACGAGATCGTCACGCGCATCGGATCGCGTGTCCCGCGCGTCTATGTGAACGAGCGGCCCGGAGCGGACGAGCAGACGGACGACTGACGAGGAGCGGCACGTGAGCGAGAGCAGCACGGGGGCGGCCGCGGTGGAAGCGGTGACGGAGGCCGCCGCCGCGACCGGGAACTGGCGCAGGGCCGGTGTGGCCGGTGCCGCGATAGGAGTCATCGCCGCGGGTGCCGCGGCGGGTGTCGCCATCGAGCGGCTCACCGTCGGCCGCGGCATGCGCAAGAAGGCACGGCTCGCGCTCGACGCGTCGGGTCCGTACGGCTCGCTGCGCGGCATGCCGGGCACGGCGTACGCCGACGACGGCACGGAGCTCTCCTACGAGGTCGACGAGGTCGAGGCGGACAGCGACCAGGCCCCGCGGCTGCGCAGACTCTTCGGACGCCGGGTGCCCGCGCCCGTCACCGTCGTCTTCAGCCACGGCTACTGCCTGAGCCAGGACTCCTGGCACTTCCAGCGGGCCGCCCTGCGCGGCGTCGTCCGCGCGGTCTACTGGGACCAGCGCAGCCACGCCCGCTCGGGGCGCGGCGTCGACCAGCTGGAGCGCGGCGTGCCGGTCTCCATCGACGACCTGGGGCGCGACCTGAAGGCCGTCATCGACGCGGCGGCGCCCGAGGGGCCCCTCGTCCTGGTCGGGCACTCCATGGGCGGCATGACGACGATGGCCCTCGCCGACCAGTTCCCCGAGCTGATCCGCGAGCGCGTCGTCGGCGTCGCCCTGGTGGGTACGTCGTCGGGGCAGCTCGGACAGGTGAACTTCGGGCTCCCGGTGGCCGGGATGAACGCGGTCCGGCGGGTGCTGCCCGGGGTGCTGCGGGCGCTCGGCTCGCAGGCGGAGCTGGTGGAGCGGGGGCGGCGGGCCACGGCCGATCTCTTCGCCGGGGTCATCAAGCGCTACTCGTTCTCGTCGAAGGACGTGGACCCGGCGATCGCGCGGTTCGCCGAGCGCATGATCGAGTCGACGCCGATCGACGTGGTCGCGGAGTTCTACCCGGCGTTCACCGAGCACGACAAGGCGGATGCCCTGAAGCACTTCGCCGACCTGCCCGTCCTCGTCCTCGCGGGCGAGCACGACATGGTGACGCCGAGCGGGCACAGCGAGGCCATCGCGGAGCGGCTGCCGGACGCCGAGCTCGTCCTGGTGCCCGACGCGGGGCACATGGTCATGCTGGAGCACCCCGAGGTGGTCACGGACCGGCTCGTGGATCTGCTGGCGCGGGCGGGCGCCGTCCCGGTGGCCGACGAGGCGGGGCGGGTCGGCGGCTGACGTCGCACGGCGGGTCGGCGCCGCACCGGGCGGCGGCGTCCAGCGGCTAACGTGGGCCTCATGGAAGCACCGCACCACCAGGCCCCCGCCACCACCCTCAAGATCACCGTCAACTCCCCCGAGCAGATGGGCGAGTTGGGCCGCCGCCTGGCCAAACTCCTGCGCCCCGGCGATCTCGTCATGCTCACCGGCGAGCTCGGCGCGGGGAAGACGACGCTGACCCGCGGTCTCGGCGAGGGCCTCGGGGTGCGCGGCGCCGTCACGTCCCCGACCTTCGTGATCGCCCGCGTGCACCCCCCGCTCGGCACGGGTCCCGCGCTCGTGCACGTCGACGCGTACCGCCTGGGCGGCGGGCTCGACGAGATGGAGGACCTCGACCTCGACGTCTCGCTCCCCGAATCGGTGATCGTCGTCGAGTGGGGCGACGGCAAGGTCGAGGAGCTCTCGGACGACCGCCTCCATGTGGTCATCGACCGGGCCGTCGGCGACACGACGGACGAGGTGCGCGAGGTGACGCTGACCGGTCTCGGCGCGCGCTGGGCGGACGCCGACCTGACGCTGCTCGCGGCCTGAGCCACCGCGCCGTCCTTCCCGGGACCGGCCTTGGTACGCCGGTCGACGACCCGGGTCTCGTACGTTCCGCCGAACGTTCCGACAAGGCGTCGGCAAGATGTTGCGCGGCGTGCGTCGGGCGTGGTCACATGGATACCGGTCCTGGTTAGGTCTACCTAACCACGTCTGCCCCGGGAGCCCAGGAGGCATCCATGTCGGCTTCACCACGTGACGCACAGCCGCGGCCGCACGGCCGTCCGGTGCCGGGGCCCTCGGGTGTTCCTGATCCTTCGCCGCTGTCGATGAGCGCCCTGCTGGCGTCGTGCGCCGCGGCGAGCGCGGTCTCCACGCCGCCCAGGGACCCCGCCCCCACGGGTGACGGGGCTAGGGAACGACGACGACCTTCTGGGTAACGCCCGCGAACTGCCACATCGCGTCGCCGTGCTCGCGCGACTCGCGGATGCCGCCCGTCTTCTTCGCCGGGTCGGGCTTGGGCGTCGAGCCGTCGACGGCCGCGCTGAAGCCGATCGCGACCCCGTCGCTGGTCGTGAAGACCACGACGTGCTCGATCGGCACGCCGTCCGTACCGGTGATCGAGCCGGTCCGTGAGGTGACGGTGTACGTGCCGGGGGCCGGGTCCACCGTGCCCGGCGTGACCTCGAAGGTGAGCTTGGCCTTGCCGGACGACTCGACGAGCCAGACGCGGTCGTCGCCCAGGGAGTAGACGACCCGCTCGCCGCTGCCGGACTGCGCGGGCACCGCCGTGGGGTTCTTCTTGTCCTTGGGGGAGCGCGAGGCGGACGCTGCGGGCGACTTGTCGGGCTTCCCGAAGCTGTCCGGCGCGCTGGCCGAGGCCTGATAGGCGAGGAAGCCGACCGCGGCGAGCGCGGCAGCGGTGAGCCCGGCCACGAATCCCGAGCTGCTCCTTGACACCTTGCGCCACCCATCCTCTTCGTACTGCGTACGGCTACGGGGTGACGGTAGCAGCCACCGCGCCCCTTGCCCGGGCAGCCGCACGCCCGCACCGGTGCGGGCGTGCGCCGGGCGCCGGAGCCGTAGGCTGTTCGCGTGCTCTTGCTCGCTCTGGATACCGCAACGCCCGCCGTCACCGTCGCCCTCCACGACGGCTCCTCCGTCATCGCGGAGTCGAGCCAGGTGGACGCCCGCCGTCACGGGGAACTGCTGCTTCCGGCCGTCGACCGCGTGCTCGCCGACGCCGGCCTGAGACTCGACGCCGTCACCGGCATCGTCGTCGGCGTGGGCCCCGGCCCCTACACCGGCCTGCGCGTCGGCCTGATGACCGCCGACACGTTCGGCCTCGCGCTCGGCGTCCCCGTGCACGGCGTGTGCACGCTGGACGGCCTCGCGTACGCCTCCGGCATCGAGAACGGCCCCTTCGTGGTGGCCACCGATGCCCGGCGCAAGGAGGTCTACTGGGCGCGCTACGACGACGTCCGCACGCGGGTGAGTGACCCCGCGGTCGACCGGCCCGCGGACATCGCCGCCGAGGTCGAGGGGCTGCCCGCCGTCGGCGCGGGTGCGCTGCTCTACCCCGACACGTTCCCCGACGCCCGCGCCCCCGAGCATGTCTCCGCGGCCGCGCTCGCCTCGCTGGCCGCCGAGAAGCTGGCCGCGGGCGAGGAACTGATGGAGCCCCGGCCGCTGTACCTGCGCAGGCCCGACGCGCAGGTGCCCAAGAACTACAAGGTGGTCACCCCCAAGTGACCCAGGTGACTGCGGCCGCCGTGCTGCGCGAGATGCGCTGGTGGGACATCGACGCGGTGTTCACGCTCGAGAAGGAGCTGTTCCCGGACGACGCGTGGTCGCGCGGGATGTTCTGGTCCGAGCTCGCCCACGCGCGCGGGCCGCTCGCCACCCGCCGCTATGTGGTGGCCATGGACGGCGACCGCCTCGTCGGGTACGCGGGGCTCGCCGCCTCCGGAGACCTCGCCGACGTCCAGACCATCGCCGTGGCCCGCGACCACTGGGGCACCGGCCTCGGCGCCCGGCTGCTCACCGATCTGCTGCGGGCCGCGACCGCCTTCGAGTGCGCCGAGGTGATGCTGGAAGTGCGGGTCGACAACACCCGGGCGCAGAAGCTGTACGAGCGCTTCGGCTTCGAGCCCATCGGCTTCAGGCGCGGCTACTACCAGCCCGGCAACGTCGACGCGCTGGTCATGCGCCGCACCGACCCCTCCACCTCCGTATCTGGCGTACAAGGAACCGAGATTCATGGCTGACTCGCGCGACGAACCGCTCGTCCTCGGCATCGAGACCTCCTGCGACGAGACCGGCGTCGGCATCGTCCGCGGCACCACGCTGCTCGCCGACGCCGTCGCCTCCAGCGTCGACGAGCACGCCCGCTTCGGCGGCGTCGTCCCCGAGGTCGCATCGCGTGCGCACCTGGAGGCGATGGTGCCGACCATCGACCGCGCCCTGAAGGAAGCGGGCGTGAGCGCGAAGGACCTCGACGGCATCTCGGTGACCGCGGGCCCCGGACTCGCGGGCGCGCTGCTCGTCGGGGTCTCGGCCGCCAAGGCGTACGCGTACGCGCTCGGCAAGCCGCTGTACGGCGTCAACCACCTCGCCTCGCACATCTGCGTCGACCAGCTGGAGCACGGGCCGCTGCCCGAGCCGACCATGGCGCTGCTTGTGTCCGGCGGGCACTCCTCGCTGCTGCTCTCCGAGGACATCACCTCGGACGTACGCCCCCTCGGCGCGACCATCGACGACGCGGCGGGCGAGGCCTTCGACAAGATCGCCCGGGTGCTCAACCTCGGCTTCCCCGGCGGGCCCGTCATCGACCGGTACGCGCGCGAGGGCGACCCGGAGGCGATCGCGTTCCCGCGCGGACTCACCGGGCCCCGCGACCCCGCGTACGACTTCTCCTTCTCCGGTCTGAAGACGTCCGTCGCCCGCTGGATCGAGGCGAAGCGGGCCGCGGGCGAGGACGTGCCGGTGCGGGACGTGTCGGCGTCCTTCCAGGAGGCGGTCGTCGACGTGCTGACCCGCAAGGCCGTGCGGGCCTGCAAGGACGAGGGCGTCGACCACCTGATGATCGGCGGCGGCGTGGCCGCCAACTCGCGGCTTCGGGCGCTCGCACAGGAGCGCTGCGAGAAGGCCGGGATCCGGCTTCGCGTGCCGCGCCCCAAGCTGTGCACGGACAACGGCGCGATGGTCGCGGCCCTCGGCGCCGAGATGGTGGCGCGGAACAGGGCGGCCTCGTCCTGGGACCTGTCGGCGGACTCGTCGCTGCCGGTGACGGAGCCGCATGTGCCGGGGCACACGCACGACCACGACCATGTGCACGAGGTCAGCAAGGAGAACCTGTACTCGTGAGCGTCGCGCTGATGTGGGAGGCCCGCGCCGTCGAGGGGCGCGGCGAGGAGCTGCTGGCCTGGGCGCGGGCGCAGCGGCTCGACGGCACGGGCGGCCCGCTGCGGCGCGAGACCTTCCGGGCGCCGCAGGACCGGGTCCTCGTCATCACCTGGTGGGACGCCGCGCTCGACGCGGACCTGCCGGAACTGCCCGAGCCGGGGCCGGAGTTGGTGACGCGGGCGGTGCACAGGTGGCGGTTCGAGTCGGTCGAGACCCGGCCGCTCTAGCCCCAGCCTCTACTCCTCCCGGGCCGCCAGCAGGACCGTCGCGGTGACGAGCGACAGGACCGTCGTGAACGCCGTGGAGAGCACCGCCAGGGTGCCGAGCGTGCTGTCGAAGTACTGGTCGATCTCGCCGTCGGCGGCGTACGCGTAGAGGGTGCGCGCGTCCAGGTACAGCAGGACGAACGCCAGCGCGAGGCCCGCGCCGCGGCCCGCCTGGCGCCCCCTGAACAGCAGCAGAGCGACGAGCAGGGGCGCGAGCGCGAAGGCCGCGGTGTGGAAGGAGTACGGGATCGACGTGGAGTACGAGGCGTCGACCACGTCACGGAAGAAGCCGCCGACCCCGGCGTCGGGCGAGCCGCCGACCAGGTACACCTGCGGGCGCGTCAGACGGTAGACCAGCCAGGCCACCGCCACTGCGCCGGACAGGAGCAGGCAGACGCCCGCGGCGGCGAGCTGCGGGCGCACCCCTGCCGGGCGGAAGGCGGGCGGCGGTCCGTACGAGGGGTGCGGCGGGGTGTACGGGCCGTACGGGGCGTACGGGGATGGCGTGGCGTCGTACGGGACGTACGGCATGGCGGTGGTCCTGCGGCCCGCACGGGCCAGCTCGATCAGTATCGCGACGCCGACGATCAGCCCGATCACCCGGAAGGTGATGAGGAGTTGGCCGTACTCGGAGCGTTCGAGGACGGTCCGGTAGTCCTCGGAGACCGTGAGGCCCACCAGCTCCCGCAGGGACAGGCCGATCAGCACCACCGCGAGCAGCATCAGCGCGCCGCGCGCCACCCGCCGCCGGGCCAGCGCGATCCCGCCGAAGACGAGCGCGGCGACGATCAGCGCCCAGTCCTGCGGGGTCTGCGCCCACGGGGTGAGCGGGGCCCGCGCGTCGTACAGCGCGGTGAGGAAGTCGTCGGCGCCCGCGCCGCGGTCCTCCAGTTCATAGCCGATCCAGGCGGCAGCGGCGATCGCGTACAGGCCGGTGAGCAGGCCCATGCGCAGATACGCCGCGGAGTGCTCCGGTGCCGCGCGGTTCAGGTCCTCGTGCGTGCCGTGGCCGAGTGCCGCCATGCGTGTCCCCCGATCCTGACGTCTCTGCCGGCAGGGACACGTCGCGGCGGGGCGTCAGTTCCCGAGGGGGCGGCGGTACGTCAACAGATAGCGCCAGAACAGCAGTTGGCGCACGCTGCTGCCGGGCAGGAGGCGGGCCGCCTCGGTGCGGATCCCGGGGAGGCGCATGTCCGGCTGGTGCACGGGTGCCTTGAGCGGGGGCGTGTGCTCGCCGCGCAGGCGCTCGCGTGCGTACACCGTCACCCGGGCCACCGCGTTGACCGGGGACGCCACCGGGTCCCACCAGGTCATCCCGGCGTAGCAGCCGAGGACGAGCAGGGTGCCGCCCGGCGCGAGCGCGTCGCGCAGGCGGGTGACCGTGTCGAACGGCATGTGGTGCAGGCTCGCCAGGCAGGTGATGGCGTCGTAGTGGCCACCGGGCAGTTGCTCCGCGGTCACGTCCGCCTGCCGGAAGCGGGGGCCTCCGCCGGTGGCCTCGGCCTCGGCGATGACCTCCGCGGACGGGTCGAGCGCGTCGACCTCGTAGCCGCGCGCCGCGAGGAGCCGGGCGAAGCGGCCCGTGCCGCAGCCGACGTCGAGGGCGGTGCGGCCACGCGGTGGCAGGTTCCGCAGGAGCAGGCCGTGGTAGTGGTCGTTGTGGTCGAAGGGCATGGGGGAGCCTGGCACGGGGGCCGGACGCGTGGGGTTGGTTCAGGCCCGGCGGTCCGCCGGGCCCAGCAGGCCGTCGATGATCGCGCCCAGTTGCCGGGCCGTGTCGTAGTCCTCGGTCAGCTCGTCCCAGCGTCCGGCGAGCGCCGCGAGGCGGGGCAGCTCGGTGGCGTCCGCGTCCGTGAGCATGTCGGGGAAGTACCGCTTGCGGTCCGGGTCCTTGGCGCGGCGCTCCATCGCGTGGCGGAAGATCAGCTCCCCGCTGACGAAGTGCCAGATGGTGCGGTAGGCGCGGACGGCGTCGGCGGGGGTGAGCCCGCAGTCGATGCCCGCGCCGACGATCTCCTCGACCATCCACAGCGCGCCCTTGTCGGTGAGGTCGCCGAGGCTGAGCACCTCGACCACCCAGGGCATCCGCGCCAGCGTGCCGTGCATGTGCACGGAGACGGCGAGCAGGCGGTCGCGCGGGTCGGCGGGCAGCTCGGGGCGGGGGAGTGTGGCGGCCGTGCCGGAGAGCGTGAGCATCAGGAGGTCGTCCTTGTCGCGCACGTGGTGGTAGAGCGCCATCGGCGTCGTGCCGACCTCCTTGGCGACGCGGCGCATGCTGAGGGCCGCGACGCCCTCCTCCGCCAGGATCCGGCGGGCCGCCGCGACGATCGTCTCCGTCTGGATGCGGCGGGGGCGGCCGACGCCGCGCTTCTTCTTCGCGCCTGACGGGGGTGCGTCCGCTGCGGTTGCGTCCGCTGCGGTTGCGTCCGCCGCGGGCGCGGTCTCCGCGGGTGCGTCTGCCACTGGTTCCTGTGCCGCCGGTTCGTCTGCCACCGGTTCATTGTCGCGCCTGCCCGCGGGGGCGTGGCAGGCGGCGGCGGGTGGTGCGGGATTCGGGCTTGCAGAGTTTCTATACGCGTATAGTAATGTGCGTCGCATGGTGAACTCGAACGCTCAGCAAGGGCGTTGGCTGCTGCCGGTGCTGCTCACCGTGCAGTTCCTCGTCTCCCTCGACATGTCCGTCGTCAACATCGCCCTGCCCGACATAGGCAGCGACCTCGGCTTCGCCGCCGACTCGCTGCTCTGGGTCGTCAACGCCTACGCGCTCGCCTTCGGCGGCCTGCTCATGCTCGGCGGGCGGCTCGCCGACCTGATCGGACGGCGGCGCACCCTCGTCTGGGGCTTCGCCGTCTTCGGCGTGGCCAGCCTCGCGGGCGGACTCGCCCTCGCACCGGGGCAGCTCATCGCGGCCCGCGCCGTGCAGGGCGCGGGCGCCGCGGCACTCGCGCCCGTCGCGCTCGCCCTGATCACCGTCAACTACGCGGCGGGACCCGCGCGTTCACGGGCCCTCGGCCTGTGGGGCATCGCGGGCGCGCTCGGCGGCGCGGTCGGGATCATGGCGGGCGGCCTGCTCACGGACTGGGTCGGCTGGCGCTCCGTGATGCTCGTCAACGTCCCCGTGGTGATCGCCGCGCTCCTCGCGGCGCGGCGCGGAGTGCCCGCCGACCGCCGTACGGGACCCGCGCCCCGCCTCGACGTCACGGGCGCCCTGCTCGTCACGGCCGGCATGACGGTGCTCGTACTCGGCCTGGTGCGCACGGAGACGTACGGCTGGGGATCCGGCACCACGCTGGGCACGATCGCCGCGGCGGCCGCGCTGCTCGTGGCCTTCGCCGTCGTCGAGACCCGCAAGCGGGAGCCGCTGCTCCGGCTCGGCCTGCTCAGCACGGCGCACCGGCCCGTGCTCTCCGCGAACGTCTTCTCGCTGCTGATGTCGTCCGGGCAGTTCGCCGCCTTCTACTTCACCTCGCTCTACCTCCAGCAGGTCATGGGGTACGGGCCGACGGCGGCCGGCGCCGCGTTCCTGCCGTTCTGCGCGGGCGTCGTCGCCGGGTCGACGGTCGCGACCCGGACCGTCGGCAGGGTCGGCGAGAAGGCGCTCCTCGTGACGGGCGCGCTGCTCGGCGCCGCGGGATTCGGGTGGTTCGCGCTGACCGTCGAGGCGGGCGGCACCTTCCTGAGCTCCATCCTCGGCCCCTCCCTGGTCGCCAGCGTCGGCATCGGCATGTGCTTCGTGCCGCTGGGCACGGCGGCGACCGGCGGCGTCGCCCCCGAAGAGACCGGCATGGCGTCCGGGCTGCTCAACAGCTCGCGCCAGCTCGGCGGCTCGCTCGGCCTCGCCGTCCTGGTCACGGTCGCGGCGAGCGCCACGGGGACGGGGACCGGCAAGGCCGCACTCGCCGAGGGCCACGCGGCGGCCTTCGCGGTGTCCGCCGGGCTCCTGGTGGCGGCCGCCCTGGCGACTGCGGTGCTGCACGGCCGCCGCACGCCCGCCCCGGTACCGCCGCGACCTGCGGAAACGTACGCCCGGGAAGAAAGTTCAAAAAATCTCGGCGACGATGTCGAAACGGGCGTCTCCCGTTCGACGCAGGGGTGAGAGGCGGGGAGAAGCCCCGCCGCCACCCGATGGGAGACCACCATGCCGCGCTACCTGACGATGATCCGTATCGACGAGAACAACGCGCCCGCGGACGGCCCGAGCCCCGAGCTCCAGGAGCGCATGGGCGCGCTGCTCGAAGAGATCACCAAGGCCGGGGTGATGCTCGACACCGCGGGCCTGCGACCGACCTCCGAGGGCACCCGCGTCACCTGGGACAAGGGTGAACTGTCCACCACCGACGGCCCGTTCACCGAGACCAAGGAGGTCGTCGGGGGCTACTCGATCGTGCAGGCCAAGGACAAGGCCGAGGCGATCGAGTGGACCAAGCGGTTCCTCGCGACCCACGAGGACTACTGGACGATCACCGCGGAGGTGCGGGAGATCGAGGGCTGAGCCTTTGCGGCGGCTGTGCCGGGGTGCTCTGATGGATGGCCGTGAGCCATCCCCCGGAGCACCCCCGCCAGGCCATCGAGACCGTCTTCCGCATCGAGTCGCCGCGCATCATCGCGGGTGTCGCACGCATCGTGCGGGACGTCGGCATCGCCGAGGAGCTCGCCCAGGACGCCCTGGTGGCGGCCCTCGAACAGTGGCCCGAGCAGGGCGTCCCCGACAACCCGGGCGCCTGGCTCATGGCCGCGGCCAAGCACCGCGCCATCGACCTGGTGCGCCGCCGCGAGCGCTACGCCCGCAAGCTGGCCGAGGTCGGCCGCGACCTGGAGACCGCACCGCCGCACATCGACGAGCCCACCGACCCCGACGACATCGACGACGACCTCCTGCGCCTCGTCTTCACCGCCTGCCACCCGGTGCTCTCCGCCGAGGCCCGCGTGGCGCTCACCCTGCGCCTGCTCGGCGGCCTGACCACCCCGGAGATCGCCCGCGCGATGCTCACGCCGGAGCCGACGGTGGCACAGCGGATCGTGCGGGCGAAGCGGACCCTCGCCACGAAGGGCGTCGCCTTCGAGGTGCCGTACGGCCCCGACAGGGAGGCCCGCCTCGGGTCCGTCCTCGAAGTCATCTACCTCATCTTCAACGAGGGGTACGCCGCCACGGCGGGCGACGACTGGCTGCGCCCCGCCCTGTGCGAGGACGCGCTCCGCCTCGCGCGGGTGCTCGCGGGCCTGATGCCCAAGGAGTCCGAAGTGCACGGTCTCGCGGCTCTCCTGGAACTCCAGGCGTCGCGCTCGGCGGCGCGCACGGGTCCGTCGGGCGAGCCGGTGCTGCTGACGGACCAGAACCGGACCCGCTGGAACCAGATGCTGATCCGGCGCGGATACGCGGCCCTGGCGCGGGCCCAGTCGGTGTCCACGGGCACCCTCGGCCCGTACGCCCTGCAGGCCGCCATCGCCGCGTGCCACGCCCACGCCCATACGTACGAGGAGACGGACTGGCGGCAGATCGCCGCCCTCTACGACCTGCTCGCCGCCCGCACCCCGTCACCGGTCGTCGAGCTGAACCGCGCGGTCGCGGTCTCCCGGGCCGAGGGGCCTGACGTGGGACTGGCCCTGGTCGACGCGCTGGCCGACGAACCGGCCCTGAAGGGCTACCACTTGCTGCCCAGCGTGCGGGGGGACCTGCTCGCCCGACTCGGCCGGTCGGCCGAGGCGCGGGCGGAGTTCGAGCGGGCGGCGTCGCTGACCCGCAACGTGCGGGAGCGTGAGCTGTTGCTGGCGCGGGCGGCCGAGTGTTGAGTCTGCGGGGCCGCTGTGGCTGGTCGCGCAGTTCCCCGCGCCCCTACGGGGCCGGGTGGCCGATCAGCATCGTTGGTGCACCCGCCACCCGTGTCAGGAACACCGTCGCCGCATTCTTCCCCTGCGGCTTCACCTTCCGCCGCAGTTCCTCCGGCTCCACCGCCGAACCCCGCTTCTTCACCGTCAGGATCCCGACCTCCCGCTCCCGCAGCAGCGCCTTCAACTTCTTCACGCCGAAGGGGAGTTGATCGGTGATCTCGTACGCGGTGGCGTACGGGGTGTCGTGCAGCGCGTCCGACGTGACATACGCGATGGTCTCGTCGATCAGCCCGCCCTCCACTCGTGCGGCGACCTCCGCGACCAGGTGCGCGCGGATGACGGCGCCATCCGGCTCGTACAGATAGCGCCCGACGGGGCGGACGGGCGGGTCGGGGAGCATCGCGTCGAGCGAGGTCCACAGGGACGCGTTCCGGGGGAGCAGCGTCGCGCGGTGCGAGGCGGGCGTGTCCGTGCCGAACCACAGCACGGCCTCCTTCACATCGCCGCCGTCCGAGATCCACTCGGCCGCGGCCTGCGCGGGAATCGCCTCGTGCGGGATGCCGGGGGCGATCTTCAGCGCGGCGCGCGGAGCCTTCAGCGCCGCCTCGACCGCCCAGGACAGCGGCGGCGAGTACGCCTCGGGGTCGAAGATCCTCCCGCGTCCGCCCCGGCGTGCCGGGTCCACGAACACCGCGTCGTACGAGGACGTGTCGACCTCGGTGACATCCGCCTCGCGGACCTCGATCAGTTCGGCGAGCCCCAGCGCCTCCGCGTTGGCGCGGGCGACCGCGCAGGTCAGCGGGTCGCGGTCGACGGCGAGCACGGAGATCCCGGCCCGCGCGAGGGCGATCGCGTCGCCGCCGATGCCGCAGCACAGATCGGCGAGGGTGCGTACGCCCAGCGCCTTGAAGCTCTCGGCGCGGTGCGCGGCGACGGAGGCGCGCGTGGACTGCTCGACGCCGTTCGGCGTGAAGAACATCCGGGCCGCGTCATCGGCGCCGAACTTCGCCGCCGCCCGCTGTCGCAGGCGCGCCTGCGCGATGGCCGCGGAGACCAGGGCGGCGGGGTGCTCCCGGCGCAGCCGGGTGGCGGCGGCGAGTTCCTGCGCGGGTGCCACGTCCCGCACCTCGTCGAGCAGGGCCCGGCCCTCGTCGGTGAGGAGGGCGGCGAAGGCGGCGAGGGGATCGGCCAGGCGGGCCTCGGCGTCGGGGGTGGCGTCGCGGTCGTTCACCTGCCCCATTGTGGGCCAGTCGGTGGACGGTGCGCGGCCCGGCGGCGGTGTCGGCCCCTCGGCAGGGCGTTGAGCTGCAAGGATCCGGCGCCATGCAACTAGTACGACAAAACGAAGAATCCACCAGAAGACGGAAGAATCGGGCGAGAGCCATGGCCGCGGCGATCACGGCCGCCGCGATCGCCTCGGGCTGCGCCTCCGGGGGCGAACCCGACGCCGTCGAACCCGCCCACGGCCAGCAGCCCCTCCAGGCCCCGCCCGCCCGCGCACTCGACTCCTACGCCCGGAAACTCGGCGCGGCCCAGGCCGTGCGGGCCGCCGCGGCCAAGCGCTGGGGCCTGGCGAAGACCCCGCTCGCGGCGCCCCCGGCCCCTGCGGCCAAGCCGCACATCACCACCCGCAAGGGCTTCGAGGTGAAGGGCCAGGCGCACCTGCCCCCGGTCTTCACCACGATCCCCACCAAGGAGAAGGTCGTCTTCCTGACCATCGACGACGGCGCCGAGAAGGACCCGGCGCTGCTGAAGATGATGAGCGACCTGAAGCTCCCGTACACCGCGTTCCTCAGCGACTACCTGGTCAAGGAGGACTACGCGTACTTCAAGAAGATGCAGTCCCGCGGCGTCACCCTGAACAACCACACCCTCAACCACCGCTACCTGCCCGGACTTTCGTACGAGGGGCAGCGCCGCGAGATCTGCGGCATGCAGGACACCATCCAGAAGCGCTACGGCAAACGCCCCGAGCTCTTCCGCCCGCCCTACGGCAACTACAACCAGGACACTCTGCGCGCCGCCAGGTCCTGCGGCGTCAAGGCGGTCCCGCTGTGGGCGTCGGAGGCGTTCGCCGACCACATGGAGTGGCGCGAATGGGACCGCGACCTGCACCCCGGCGACATCATCCTCACGCACTTCAGGGGCCGTGAGGACTGGAAGGGCACCATGCCCGACATGGTCCGCAGGGTCATGAAGACGGTCACGGACAAGGGGTACGCGGTGGCCAGGCTGGAGGACTACCTGTGACCCCCCGGGCGCGAGCGCACCGCCGCCTCCTCGCCGCGGTCCTCCTGTGCGGCGTGCTCGCGTCCGCACTGCTCACGGCATGCGCGGAATCGGTGGACCCGATCGAACGGCTGGGCAGAAAGGCGGCCCAGAAGATGCCGAAGCGCAAGGGAGAGGCGGGCCCACAGGGGAAGGACCACTGTGCCGAGCGCCAGGAACCGAGGCGCCCACACGGCACGGACAAGGAACCCCCGCCCCACAAGAACCGTTGCCCCGACAGGACCACCCCAAGCCCGGCCCCGGCACGGGGCACCCCCACCCGCTGAAGCCCGACGCAGTCGATTGGCACTCCGCTTGACCGAGTGCTAATCCCCGTCCTAGTCTCGCTTCTGGCACTCCCCACTGGAGAGTGCCAACAGCGACGGGCAGGTCCGGCACCCGCGACGACGGATCCACCTGGTCGCCACCCCAGACTGTTAACCCCGTAGATCTCCGAAGGGGGAGACCGGATCGTGACGACCGCAAGCTCCAAGGTTGCCATCAAGCCGCTCGAGGACCGCATTGTGGTCCAGCCGCTCGACGCCGAGCAGACCACGGCCTCTGGCCTGGTCATTCCGGACACCGCGAAGGAGAAGCCCCAGGAGGGTGCTGTCCTCGCCGTGGGCCCGGGCCGCTTCGAGAACGGCGAGCGCCTTCCGCTCGACGTCAAGGTCGGCGACGTCGTGCTGTACAGCAAGTACGGCGGCACCGAGGTGAAGTACAACGGCGACGAGTACCTCGTCCTCTCGGCTCGCGACGTGCTCGCGATCGTCGAGAAGTAGTTCACCCCGAAGCAGAAGCATGCTTTGAGCTGCGCCCCTGGTCACCCCGCTGATTGCCGGGCGGCGAGGGGCGCAGTTCGTTTAATCCCGAGTTTTCGAGAGGGCTGAATCGCTCCTATGGCGAAGATCCTGAAGTTCGACGAGGACGCCCGTCGCGCCCTTGAGCGCGGCGTCAACAAGCTTGCCGACACGGTCAAGGTGACGATCGGCCCCCGCGGCCGCAACGTCGTCATCGACAAGAAGTTCGGCGCCCCGACCATCACCAACGACGGCGTCACCATCGCCCGTGAGGTCGAGGTCGAGGACCCGTACGAGAACCTCGGCGCCCAGCTGGTGAAGGAGGTGGCGACCAAGACCAACGACATCGCTGGTGACGGCACCACCACCGCCACCGTGCTCGCCCAGGCCCTGGTCAAGGAAGGCCTGCGCAACGTCGCCGCCGGTGCTTCCCCGGCCGCCCTGAAGAAGGGCATCGACGCCGCCGTCGCGGCCGTCTCCGAGGAGCTCCTCGCCACCGCCCGTCCGATCGACGACAAGGCCGACATCGCGGCCGTCGCCGGTCTGTCGGCCCAGGACCCGCAGGTCGGCGAGCTCATCGCCGAGGCGATGGACAAGGTCGGCAAGGACGGTGTCATCACCGTCGAGGAGTCCAACACCTTCGGCCTGGAGCTCGACTTCACCGAGGGCATGGCCTTCGACAAGGGCTACCTGTCCCCGTACATGGTGTCCGACCAGGAGCGTATGGAGGCCGTCCTCGACGACCCGTACATCCTGATCCACCAGGGCAAGATCTCCTCCATCCAGGACCTCCTGCCGCTGCTCGAGAAGGTCATCCAGGCCAACGCCTCGAAGCCGCTCCTGATCATCGCCGAGGACGTCGAGGGCGAGGCCCTCTCGACCCTGGTCGTGAACAAGATCCGTGGCACCTTCAACGCCGTCGCGGTGAAGGCCCCCGGCTTCGGCGACCGCCGCAAGGCCATGCTCGGTGACATCGCCACCCTCACCGGCGGCACCGTCATCGCCGAAGAGGTCGGCCTCAAGATCGACCAGGTCGGTCTCGACGTGCTCGGCACCGCCCGCCGCGTCACCATCACCAAGGACGACACGACCATCGTCGACGGCGGCGGCAACGCCGGTGACGTCGAGGGCCGCGTCGCCCAGATCAAGGCCGAGATCGAGGCCACGGACTCCGACTGGGACCGCGAGAAGCTCCAGGAGCGCCTCGCGAAGCTGGCCGGCGGCGTGTGCGTCATCAAGGTCGGCGCCGCCACCGAGGTGGAGCTGAAGGAGAAGAAGCACCGTCTGGAGGACGCCATCTCCGCGACCCGCGCCGCGGTCGAGGAGGGCATCGTCTCCGGTGGTGGCTCCGCCCTGGTCCACGCCGTCAAGGTCCTCGAGGGCAACCTCGGCAAGGAGGGCGACGAGGCCACCGGTGTCGCCGTCGTCCGCCGCGCCGCCGTCGAGCCGCTGCGCTGGATCGCCGAGAACGCCGGCCTCGAGGGCTACGTCATCACCTCGAAGGTCGCCGAGCTCGACAAGGGCTTCGGCTTCAACGCCGCGACCGGCGAGTACGGCGACCTGGTGAAGGCCGGTCTCCTCGACCCGGTCAAGGTCACCCGCTCCGCCCTGGAGAACGCCGCGTCCATCGCGTCGCTGCTGCTCACGACCGAGACCCTGGTCGTCGAGAAGCCGGCCGAGGAAGAGGCCGAGGCCGGTCACGGCCACGGGCACGGTCACTCGCACTGACCGCTGCGCTCGCCTGAACGGTGACTGAGGCCCGGTTCCCCACCTGCTGTGGGGAACCGGGCCTCAGCCTTTTCGGG
>NZ_JBHYJI010000098.1:0-19131 GCF_042740435.1 Streptomyces sp. NPDC059002
ACCCTGGCCAGCACCCTCATCTGGCTCACCACATGATCGACAAGACGCTCCCTAGCGCTGTGATCCGCCGAACAGACCCGACAGGCCCTAGCCCGCCAGGATCTGCTCGATGACGACCGCGACGCCGTCCTCGTTGTTGGCGACCGTGCGCCCGGAGGCGGCGGCGATGACGTCCGGGTGCGCGTTGCCCATCGCGTACGACGTGCCCGCCCAGGTGAGCATCTCGATGTCGTTGGGCATGTCTCCGAAGGCGACGACTTCCTCGGGCGTGATGCCGCGTTCGGCGCAGCACAGCTCCAGGGTGCTGGCCTTGGAGACGCCGGGACCGCTGATCTCCAGGAGGGCGCTCGGGCTCGAGCGGGTGACCGTGGCCCGGTCGCGGATGGCGGCGCGGGCGATGACCAGGAAGTCGTCGGGCGCGAGTTCCGGGTGGTACGCGAGGACCTTCAGGACGGGCTGGTCCGCGGCGGAGTCCCCGGGGTGGGGCGCGAGCAGCTTCTCGGCGGGGGCGACGCTCTCGCCGGGCTCCATGTGCAGCGGGGGGTACGTCTCCTCGTGGTGCAGTCCCCCGGTCCGCTCGATCGCGAAGGACGTGCCCGGCGCCGCGGCGCGCAGTCTGCGGACGACGTCGAGGGCGATCTCCCGCTCCAGCTCGCGCACTTTGACGAAGAGGTGCCCGCCGGGGCCGCCGTGCAGGTCGACCACCGCGGCGCCGTTCCCGCAGATGGCGAGGCCGTGACCGTGCACGTGGTCGCTGACCACGTTCATCCAGCGGGCCGGGCGGCCGGTCACGAAGAAGACCTCGATCCCGGCCTCCTCGGCCGCGGCGAGCGCGGCGACCGTGCGGTCGGAGACCGACTTGTCGTCACGCAGCAGCGTGCCGTCCAGGTCCGTGGCGATCATCCGTGGCCGTGGCCGCGGCCCGGACGGAGCGACGGCGTCCGGGGCGGTGGAGGCCGGGGTCTGGGGCCGTGGGGTAGCTGAGGTCACGCCATGGATTGTCCCGCATATGCGCGCACGGCCGTGCGCGGGGGCGCACATCTGAGTGCCATCAGGCCCCAGCGGTGCCGCTGATCAGCCGGGCCGGCGCCTCCATGGCGATCCGCTCGAAGACCTTCTCGCCCGCCCCGAAGTCCGTGCCGGGCAGCGGCCAGTGGATGACGATCCCGTCGCCGGCCGCGGCTCGGGGCGTGCTCCGATCTGCCCCGTCCTGGACCGGCGACGTGCCCCAGGGCGGCACGGTGAGCGTCACCCTCGCCATCACCAGCGCCACGGCGGCGAAGGCGACGCTCAGCCGGCAGGGCCCGCCGCGCGCCGCCGTCCGTACGGCCCGCGCACCACGGTCACGGCGAGGGTCACGCCCCCAAGCCGGGCCAGCGGGTCCCTGCCCGGTCACCGTGCGCAGCACCACCCCCGGCGGCTACAACGGGCCGGGACTCCGCGTCAGCGCGACCCGCGCCGCACCACGAGGCAGCCGACCGTGCCGTCGTGACCCACTGACGTCACGAGCCCCACCTCACCGGCCTCGCCATCGGTGGTCTCCCAGTGTGCGAGGAGCGCCGCAAGCTGCATCGCGCCGCTCGCGCTGTACGTCTCGCCGAGCGCGTCCTGCACCCGCAGCACTTCGGCGTCCGAGTCCGCACCCAGCGCCTGGGTACGCCCCCGTGTCTCGACGGCCCGCCAGCCGCCCCGACCGGTCGAGCCTGCTGACACGACCCGGACCTCGTCCGCCGTGGCACCGGCCGCCTTCAGGGCGTCCTGGACACACCGGGACAGGCCGGCAGCGATCACCAGCGGGCCCTGCTCCGGGTCACGGAAGCCGATCTCGCAGGCGGCCACGCTCGCCAGTGTGCGTGCCGTGCGGGACAAGGCCGCGTCGGAACGCTCCAGCATGAAGACCGCGCTGCCCTCGCCGACCACTCCGTCGGCGCCGAGCACCCCGCCGCGCTGCCAGGCCCACGCGGTGTGTGGGCTCAGCTCCTCGACGCCTCCCACCAGCAGCCGCTCGCTGTGCCCGTTGACCAGGGAGTTGCGGGCGAAGCGCAGCGCGGTGAGGCTGGAGAGCTGGCCGCCCGCGAGGCTGGCGTTCACCCCGGTGAAAGAGTGCCGCATGGCGAATGCGCTGGCGGCGCAGTTCATCAGGATCCCGGGGAACAGCGCGGGGCTGACCAGGTAGGGGCGCTCCTGCTCGTAGGTGTCGCGGAAGAACTCGCCAAAGGCGCGGGCGCTGCCCGTACTCGAGCCGAGCACCACGCCGGTCAGGCCCCGGCGCTCGTCCGGGATGCTTTCCATGAGGCCGTCCAGGGCCATTTCGCAGGCGGCCATGCCGAGCTTGGCGGTGCGGCTGTGGTTGCGCAGGCCCTTGCGCCCCAGGTACTCCTCCGGGTGGAACCCGGGAACGGGGCGCAGCCCCAGCGGGAGCGTCGTGTCATCGAGGTCCTCGAAGCCCGCGTCGGTGAAATCCTCGGGGCTCGCCTCGGGGACGGCCCGTCCGCCGCGGACGGCCTCGATCAGTGCCTTGGGTCCGGCCCCCGCCGGGCTGAGCACGCCGTAGCTGACGATGTCCGTGGACACGGAAGCGGAAAAGGCGGAAGAAACCGAGTTGTCCATCACGCTGCCTCCCCGAGCATGACTATCGCGTTGTTGCCGCCGAAGGCGAAACCGTGGTTCTGGGCCACCCGCACCCGTGCGGGCCGCGGCACGTGCGGCACGCAGTCGAGGTCCGGGCCGAGCTCCGGGTCGACGTCGCGGACGGTGGCGGTGGGCGGCAGGAATCCTTCGTACACGGCCATGCAGGAGATCAGCGCGCCGAAGCCGCTGGCGGCCCCCATGGTGTGGCCGAGCATCGACTTGATGGAGCTGATGGGCGGAACCCTGTCGCCGAAGACGTCGCGTGCCGCCGCTACTTCGGTCGTGTCATTGGCGCGGGTGCCGGTGCCGTGGGCGCACACGTAGTCGACGTCCTCCGGCTGCACGCCGGCGTTGCGGTGGGCCCGGCGGATGCACTCGGCGATTCCGTCCCGGTCCGGCTGAGTGGGGTGCTTGGCGTCGCAGGTGATGCCGTAGCCGAGGACCTCGGCGTAGATCCGCGCGCCGCGCT
The DNA here is from genome assembly GCF_042740435.1 of Streptomyces sp. NPDC059002. NCBI lineage: Bacteria > Bacillati > Actinomycetota > Actinomycetes > Kitasatosporales > Streptomycetaceae > Streptomyces > Streptomyces sp. NPDC059002. Next base: position 3,101 of record NZ_JBHYJI010000098.1, read on the forward strand.
CCAGGGCCCGCTCCAGCGGTTCGAGCAGCAGGGCGACGCCGCCCTCGGCGGTCACGATGCCGCTGCGGTGCTCGTCGAAGGGGCGGCACATGTCGTCGGCGATGGCGCCGAGGCGGTGGAAGCCCGCGTGGGTGGCCCGGTTCACGGCGTCGGCACCGCCGCAGAGCATGTAGTCGGCGGCACCGCTGCGCACCATGTCGTAGCCGTAGCCGATGGCGTAGTTGCTCGCCGAGCAGGCCGTGCCGATCGTCTGGGCCTCGCCGGTCAGGCCCAGTTCGGTGTTGACCGCTGTGGCGATGCGGTTGGTCGCCGCCTGCCCGACCAGGGACGGGTCCAGGCCGGCCAGCCCTTCGCCGAGCCACTGCTCCGTCAGCTGCTGGAATGCCTGGGACTCGCCGTTGGTCGTACCCATGCTGCTGCCCGTACGCGCCGCCGAGAGCTGCTCGGCGGTCAGGCCGGCGTCCTCCATGGCGAGCCGGGACGCGGCGGCGGCGAACTGCGCGCTGCGGCCCCAGCGTTCGGTCGCCACCCGCTCCAGCAGCAGTTCCGGGCGGAAGTCCCGCACCTCACCGGCGAGGGTGTGCTCGAAGCCATCGGTGTCAAAGGCCTGGATCGGTGAAATGCCGCTGCTCGCAGACTTGATGGCGTCCGTGAAGGCCGCGGCGCCGATGCCCAGGCTACTGACGGCGCCGAGGCCCGTGACCACGACGCGCGTGGTGTTCTCAGCCAATTACGTGTTCCTTTCAACGCCGACCGGTAAAGCACCGTGCTCCGAACCCAGTCGTCCGAGAAATCAAGTCGATTCGATGGGTTCGATCGAAGTGTCCGAGGCCCGGTTTCCGCAAGAGTGACCATCGATACGGGGCAGGGTTCCGAAAGTGACATGGCGTGTACCCAAGGGGTGGTACGCGACGCTGGCAGGGGCGGATGGGAGTCCGTATTCCAGGGTTCTTTTTAGCGGGCCGTCACGGCACTTTTATGCCGCCCAGGCAGAGTCGCTTTCTGAAAGACCGCCACATGTCGTTTATGCGACGGAATCTGGAAGCAGGGATGACCCTAACTACCGAATCCGGCCCCGAGGCGGTTTCCCGCCCCGGGCTGCTTTTCGAGCGCACCGTTGAACGGCACTTCGTCCACCGTGCTTCCGTGGCCGAGGTATTCGTCACCGACTCACAGCCGGACGGCCAGGATCAGTTCCGGGCGGCCGCCCAACTGCCGCTGTCCCACGGCTACTACCAGGACCACCTGCAGACGCCGGCCCGGTTCGATGTGCTGCTGCTCCTCGAAGCCACCCGGCAGGCGTCCACCTGCGGCGCCCACCGGCACCTGGACCTGCCGCTCAACAGCACGTTCCTGGTCAACGCCTGGTCGCTGCGGCTCGACGACCCGGACGCCCTGCTCATCGGGGAGCGCCCCGGCGAACTGGAGCTGGCCGAGACCGTCACCCGCACCGTGGGGCGCGGCGGCCGACTGCGGGCGCTGCGCTTCGACATGGAACTGGCCGTGCAGGGCCGGACGGTAGGCCGTGCGCACATCGAGGTCGGTGTCACGACGTCCGAGGACTACGAGAAGCTGCGCTTCATGCAGCGCCGGTCCGCTCCGCCGCTCACCTCGCAGCAGTCCGGCCGTCCCGGCGGCGCCCCGGTCGACGCGGCGCGGGTCGGCCGGCTCAACCCGGCCAACGTGGTCCTCGGCGAGCCCACCGTGCGGGACGGGTCGGTCACCGCCGCCCTCACTCCTCGCTTCGACAACCGGAGCCTGTTCGACCACGTCTACGACCACTATCCGGCGATGGTGCTCACGGAGGCCGCGCGGCAGCTCTCCTTCCTGACGGCGGCCGTCGGCGACGGCGCCCCGGCCGACGGTCCCGTGGTCACGGGCCTGGAGGCGCGCTTCACCCGCTACGCCGAGCTCGACGCCCCGATCGAGGTCACCGCCCCCGTCGCGACCGGCTCCGGCCAGGGCCCGCACACACTCCCGGTGACCTTCGTCCAGGGCGACCTGACGATCGCCGAGATCGACTTCACCCTCCGAGGAGAGCAAGCATGACCAGCAGTACCGGGGCGCCTCGCGTCCGGGCGATCTGGACCGACTTCCGTGGCGTCCTGACCCCGCCACTGCGCGACACCATGGACGCCTTCAGCCGCCGTCTCGGGCTGACTCTGGAGCAACTGACCGGCGCCATGCGCGCGGTCGGCGACACCTACGGCCAGGACATGATGGCCCCGCTGGACATTCCGCTGGTGAGCGAGGCGGAGTGGGCCAAGCAGGTCGAGGCCGCACTGGTCGCGCGGTACGGAGTGGAGGCCGACCTCAGCGATTTCGGTGTCAAGTGGTTCGAGCACCGGGAGATCAACGAGGCATGGCTGGAGCGGATCCGCCGAGCCCATGACGCCGGTGTGTTCGTCGGCCTGATCTCCAACATGCCCCCCGAGTGGGACCGGCACTGGCGCACCATGATCGCGCCGGAGGGCCTCTTCGACGAGCTGCTGCTCTCCTTCCAGGCCGGACTCCGCAAGCCCGATGCCGAGATATACGCGAGGGCGGAGAAGCTCGCGGACGCGGCCCCGCACGAGTGCGTGCTGATCGACGACACCGCGGTCAACTGCACCGGCGCCGAGGCGGTCGGCTGGCAGGCCATCCACTTCACCGACACCGCGGCCGCCATCGCGCGTCTCGATCAACTGCTGGCCTGAACCGTCCGCCAGGCCGGACGCCACTCACGACCCCTGGAGTAACACACATGTCCCGAACTGTCCTGATCACCGGCGGCAACCGCGGGATCGGGCTGTCCATCGCCCGCTCGTTCGCCGAGCACGGCGACAAGGTAGTCGTCACCCACCGCTCGGGCGAGCCCCCGGAGGGGCTCGCGGGGGTGCGCTGCGACGTCACCGACTCCGCGTCGCTGGAGCGCGGCGTGGAGGAGGTCGCGGAGCGTTTCGGTCCCGTCGAGGTGCTGGTGGCCAATGCGGGTATCACCCGCGACGGGCTCTCCCCGATGATGCGCGAGGAGGACTTCACGGAGGTGATCGACACCAACCTGGTGGGCGCCTTCCGGGCGGCCCGCCTGGTGGCTCCGGGAATGATCAGCGCCAAGCGCGGCCGCATCGTCTTCGTCTCCTCGGTGATGGGCTTCATGGGCTCTCCCGGGCAGACCAACTACGCGGCCTCCAAGTCCGGCATGCTCGGCCTGGCCCGCTCCCTCGCCTGGGAGTTCGGCAAGCGCAACATCACGGTCAACCTCGTCACCCCCGGCCTCATCGAGACCGACATGATCAAAGAGGTCTCCGACAAGCGCCGCAAGGGGCTGCTGGACCAGACGCCGCTGCGCCGCACCGGCACGGCCGAGGAGGTCGCCGACGCCGTGCGCTTCCTCGCCAGCGACGCGGCCGCCTACATCACGGGCGCCGCGCTGCCCGTCAGCGGTGGCCTCGCCATGGGGCAGTAGCACCACCCCGTACTCCGGACGTCACGTCCGTCTTCTCTGTTCCCCTCTCCCCTGAAGGAGTTCGTCATGACCAATGAGGAAGTTCTCGAGATCGCAGTCGCCATGGGCGAGATCTTCAACGACGGCAACGAAGGCACGGCCCAGCGCCTGGTGGCCGAGGGCTTTGTCGACTACGAGGCCCCCGAGGGCGCCCCGACCGGACCGGACGCGTACGCCAACACCGCCCGCTGGATGCGCGGCGTGTGGAAGGACGCCCGCTGGGAGATCGTCGACGCCTTCGCCAGCGGCGACAAGGCGACGCTGCGGGTGGTCTTCTCCGGGACCCACGTGGGCGAGTTCATGGGCATCGCGCCGACCAACAAGCGGGTCGAGGTGCAGCACATCCACATCTACCGGATCGCCGACGGCAAGGTCCACGAGCACTGGGCGGTACGCGACGACATCGAGCTGGCGCGCCAGCTGGGCATCTGGGACCGCCCCAAGGTCGGTGCCCCGGAGGCGGCCGCGTAAGGCCACAGCCTCGGCCCGGCACGTACGACGGTGGGGGCGCGGAGACCGTGAGGTTCCGCGCCCCCACCGTCGTACGTGTTTTCCCGTACGGGTCTTCCCCGACAGGCCCGCGTGCGTACGGCAGCCCACCGGCACGAGAACGCCGGTGGGCTGCCGTACGCAGGGATGTCAGGTCGTGCGCAGGGACGTCAGGAGGGCTGTCCCAGCCCGTGCAGCAGCGTGTTGACCACGGTCTCCGCGAAGGCGTCCGGGTCACCGCCGCGGATCGCGAGTTCCTCCGCCGCCTGTTCGAGGAGCAGGTGGTAGACGCGGCGGGCCCAGATCAGGTCGACGTCCGCACGTAGCACGCCGGCCTGCTGGGCGCGGTCGAGGAGCTTCAGGCAGGCGTCGAAGATGCCTTCGCGGACGGCCGCGGCCTCGGGGTCGTCGGGCACCTGGTCCCCGATGGTGAACCGCCACGCGCTCTTGATCTGAACCACGTTCGCGGTGATCTGGTGCAGAGCGACCAGGGGCGGGGCGGTCTGCGGCCTGCCCGCCTCGATGGCATCGGCGACCTGCCGGTAGGCGAATCCCGCCATTGCGTCGATCAGCGCGTCCCGGGAGGAGAACCGCCGGTGGATGGTCGTGCGCGCCACGCCCGCCGCAGTGGCGATCTGGCCGAGGCTCGCGGTCGGATCCTCGCTGAGCACCCGCTCGGCCACCTCCAGGATCGTCCGCACGGTTCGTTCGGCGTCTGCGCGCAGCGGCCGGTCCTGCTCTGACTTCGACACGGTAGGTCCCCGCCTTTCCTCTGGGCGGCGGCCAGCGGCTCCAGCCACCATGAGCACTACACCAAAGTAGCATGGGCATCGGTTTGCGCTACATGGATGTTGCATTTCTGAGTTCTTTGGATACAGTTCTGTCGCAACAGCGGGGAAATCCGCAGCTACCAAGGAGTGGATTGAGCAATGAGCGCCCAGACTGACAAGGCGTGGATCGAGACGTACGAGCACATCGCCGGCGCCCCGGCCACCGGTCCGGCCGAGGTCCAGAAGGTGGGTGTGCTCAAGGTCGGCAACGCCGCTGCCCGCCGGGTGCTGGTGCTCCTGGGCGGCCGTGAAGGCGGTTCCAACCTCTTCCTGCACACGGCCCGCAGCCTCGCCAAGGCCTCCGCCGACCTGCAGGTCTGGGCCATCGACCGCCGCGAGCAGAACCTGGCCGACCTCGCCACCTTCACCGGCGGCCTGGAGCACGCCACGGAGTACTACCTCGACGGCCACTACCAGGCCGTGACCGGCACCGACGCGCCGTACGCGGCCGAGTGGGGCCTCTCCGTCCTGGTCAACGACGTGCGCGAGGTCGTCCGCCAGGCCGCGGCAGGTGGCGAACGCGAGGTCGTCCTCGGCGGTGTCTCCGTCGGCGCCACCGCCGTCCTGGCCTACGCCGCCTGGGACTTCGACGGCACGCCCGGCTACTCGGAGCTGTCCGGCCTCGCCGTGATCGACGGCGGTGTGCACAACGCCTTCGCCGGCGCCGGCATGGAGTTCGACCTCCCGCTGGAGGCCGCGAAGGGCTGGCAGTCACAGATCCAGGGCGACGCCATCTTCGAGAACTTCACCAGCACCGCCATCGGCCTGGGCGAGCGCCCGGAGTCCGCGGGCGTCTGGTTCCAGCTCGCCGCCCGCTACGCCGTCGAGGACCCGGAGGGCGTCTCTCCGCTCGCCGACCGCCTCCCGGAGGCCCTGCGCCCCGACCGCAAGGTCACCAACGCGGGTCTGCTGGGCTGGCTGTTCGACGCCGAGCGCCGCATCCCCCCGTACGCCGTGCACGCGGGCCACCTGGACGACAGCGGCGCCTGGGTCGACGGCGGTCCGACCCGCCTGGCCACCGTCGCCGAGGCGTTCGCGGGCCCGGAGCGCAGCAGCTGGCTCTGGTACACCCTCAACCGCGTCATGCTCGACTACGTCGCCGCCATGGACCTGTCCGAGACCGATGTCGCCCGCCACCTCGGCCTGCGCCTGACCCACGGCAAGGACATCGACGTACCGCTGTACGCCTTCCAGTCCGGCATGGCCGGAGGCACGGTCGGCCAGGCCGCCGCCACGGTCGCCGCCGGCTCGCGCATCCCCGAGGTCTCCGTCCACTCGGACTTCGCCCTGGCCCACCAGGACGTCGTGTACGCGCAGTGGGAGGACAACCGCTTCCTGCAGACGCTCTCCGGCTTCCTCGGGAACCTGTCGGCCCGCGCCCCCCGCGGCTGACCCCCTCCGTCCGGCCGCCGCCCCCCTGCGGCGGCCGGACGGTCCCTTCCGCTTCGCCCGCCTTCCTTACCTTCCGTCCATCCGTCCGTCCCGCACGGAACCGTTCAGAACTGGAGTACTCGGATGACGTCCGACACCGCCGCACCCGAGTCGCCCCCACGTGCGGGGTTGACGATCTTCATCATCTGCCTTGCCCTGCTCATCGTCCCCCTCGGCCTCAGCGGTTCGCCCGTGGCGCTGCCCGCCATCGGCCAGGACCTGCACGCCGGCGTGGTGCCGCTGCAGTGGGTCGTGAACGCCTACAACGTCATGGCGGCCAGCAGCATGATGGCCGCCGGCGCCATAGCCGACCAGATCGGCCGCAAGAAGGTCTTCGGCTTCGGCATCGCGCTCTACGGCCTGTCCTCGCTGGGCGCTGCCCTCGCCCAGAACATCGTCCTGGTCGACATCGCCCGTGGCCTGGCCGGTGTGGCGGCGGGCGCGGTCATGACGGCCGGCGCCTCCGTGATGGCGAACATGTTCCAGGGCGCCGCCCGCGCCAAGGCGTTCACGTTCGTCGGCGTCACCATCGGCGCCGGTCTGGCCCTCGGCCCGACCCTGTCCGGCATGCTGGTGAGCAGCCTCGGCTGGCGCTCGGTCTTCCTGCTGCAGGTCGCGATCACGGTCGTGGCACTCCTCGGCTTCGGCCTCGTCGAGGACTCCCGCAACCCCGAAGCCACCGGCGTCGACCGGCCGGGCACCGTCACCTTCAGCCTGGCGCTGTTCCTCTTCACCCTCGCCATCATCCAGGGCCCGCAGTGGGGCTGGGGCTCCGGCGCGACGCTGGGTCTGTTCCTCGGCTGCGTGGTCATGCTGGCCGCGTTCATCGTGGTCGAACGCCGGGCCGCACAGCCGATGTTCGACCTCTCCCTCTTCCGGGACGCCCGGTTCGTCGGCGTCAACCTGCTGGCGACCGCGGTCTCCTTCGGCTTCGTCGGCCTGATGGTTCTGCTGCCGTCCTACCTGGTGGGCTCCAACGGCGCCTCGGACAACAAGGCGGGGCTGACCCTGCTGATGATGACTGCTCCGGTCTTCGTCTTCCCGCTGATCGCGGGCAAGCTGGTGGCGGCGGGCGTCGCGCTGCGCAACGTGCTCTCCGGCGCCCTGCTGCTGGTCGCCATCGGCTGCGGCTGGCTGACCGTCATCCACCCGGGTATCGGCTCGCTGGGGCTCCTCGGCCCCTTGGTGGTCATCGGCATCGGCATCGGCCTGATCTTCGGCCTGATGGACGGCGCCGCCGTCAGCACCGTTCCCGCCACCCGCGTCGGCATGGCCACGGGCATGTTCAACACGATCCGCCTGGCCAGCGAGGCCGTTGCGGTGGCCGGCATGGTGGCCGCGATGGTCTCCCTCGTGCAGTCCAAGGTCTCCGACGGCCTTGACCGGTTCGCCGGTGCCCCGGACGCCCACGCCGTCGCCGACAGCGTGACCAGCGGCAACTCCACCGACGCCGCCGAGAAGGTGACTGCGGGCAGCCGTACCGAGTTCCTGGACTTCCTCTCCCAGGGCCACACCGACGGACTGCGCGCGGTGCTCTGGGGCGCCGCGGCCATCTGCGCCGTCACCGCGGTGATCCTCTTCGCCGTGCTCAAGGACCGCAAGGACGCCGGTCAGGCCGCCGCCGGAGAGGCCGGAGAGATCCAGGAAGCCGACAAGATCACGGCCGACGCCTAGGACCGGGTGAGTGCGTAATCCCCCGGCGCACTCGCCCTCGACCCGGTTGCCCGGTACGCCACACGTACCGGGCAACCGGTGCTTGTGCGGTGGGGTCAGCTCGCGGCAGCGGCGGTGAGCACCTGTCGCTGCAGGCGCTGCAGTACGGGCGAGGGCTCCAGGCCCAGCTCGTCGCCGAGGATCTTCCGTACGTTCTGGTAGGCGTGCAGGGCGTCGCCGCGTCGGCCGCTCCGGTGCAGGGCGGTGATGAACTGGGCGTGCATCCACTCGTTCAGCGGGTGGACGGCCACCACGCTGCGGAGCTCGGGGACGAGTTCGCGGTGCAGGCCGAGGTGCATATCGGCTTCGATCCGCTGTTCCAAAGCCCTGGTGCGGACCTCCTCCAGGTGCCTTACGTGCTGCAGCAGCACCGGGCCGCATGTGACGTCTGTCAGCGTGACACCGCGGCACATGTCCAGGGCCTCCCGCAGCCGGTCGGACGCCGCGGCGAACTCACCGGCCTTCAGCAGCCGGTCCCCCTCCCGCACCTGCGTGAGGAAACGCGCGCTGTCCAGATGCACGCCGTCCGGGCACAGGCTGTATCCCGACTGGCGCGTCACGATCAGATCGTCCGGGACCGTGCCGGGCGGGGTCAGGCCGGTCGCGTTCTGATCGAGCGTCCGGCGCAGGTGATAGATGTGCGTACGGATCGTCGAGATCGCCGTGCGCGGAACGTCCTGGCCCCACAACTCCTCAAGGATGGCTGAGTTGTTGACGTGCCCGCTCGGCTCCAGGAGCAGCAGGGAAAGGACCTGACGCACCTTCGGACCGCGGGGTGCGGGCAGGTTTCGGCCGTCCAGGGAGATTTCCAGGGGGCCAAGGACTCTGAAAGAAAGCACGCGGTGAACTCCTCGCTTCGTGCCGACGCCGTGGCCGACGCTGGGACGATACAAAAGCCCCGGACGGCCGGACAACGGATCGGCACGAAGGAAGGGAAGGCACTGCCACCGCAGGAACAGCACTGCGTCGAAAGGAATATCGGCGGCGTGCCGGGCAGCCGTGAATCAGTGGAGCCGGGCCCCCGGCGCAAGCACGAGGACGGACGCCACCGCATAGCTGTCCTTCACCAGCCTGACTTCTCCGGTCAGCCGGAATCCGTAGGGCAACAGGCCGGGAACAAGACTGACGCGCAGGTCTGTCCGGCCGAAACGTACTTCGGCGTCGTGAAAAGTGGGGCGGCGGTCCGGCCTGAGGGCTGAAATCGCTTTGTAGACAGCCTCTTTGACGGAGAAGAGCACGGACAGCCTGCTCTGCGGCCGCCCGGCGCCGGCGACCCATGCGCGCTCCCACGGGGTGCACACGATCCGCTCGGCCTCCCGGCTCAGCCGGTCGGTGCGTTCGACGTCCACGCCGACGCTGACCACTTCTCGGCAGCGGCTGACCAGACTCGCGCCGACGTGTCCCGCGCTGTGGCTGATGGCGCCCTTCACGCCGGGCGGGAACATCGGGCTCCGGCCCTTGCGCAGTACCGGCCCAGAGGCGCCGATGGCCGACAGCGCCTGCGCGGCCGCCAAGCGGCCCGCGGTGAAGTCACCCCAACGGCCCGGCGCCATGGCGTACTTCAGCTCCTCCTCGGCCGGGTGCAGCGGCGGCGCGTCCGCTGCGTCACCGGTCCGTATCAGAGCGCAGGTGGCCCGCCCCCGCACGGATGAGGTGAACAGGACGGCCGTGGACATGGGCCCTCCTTGGGGGCAGTGGTCTGCGGGGCTGCGGAAGCGGAATCGCGACGGACACCCTAACCCTTGGCCACGTTGCGGAAAATGGCACGAGCCTTATGGGCGACCGGAGTTGAGGCTGCTGCGATGCAGCTTTGACGTGCCGTGGACCGTGCCCTTTCCAAGCCCTCAATCTCCCTCAATTCAATGTCACTTTGTGAGCAGCTCATGGCGCATACATTCGGCTGAGCTCCGGGAGAATAGGAGCCATGGATCTTCAACTGGCAGGAAAAACAGCCGTCGTGACCGGAGCGAGCCGCGGCATCGGTTTCGCCATCGCGGAACGCTTCATCGCCGAGGGGATGCGCGTGTACGCCGCCTCCCGCACCGTGACACCCGAACTGGCCGCGCTCGGCATCCCCGCCCTGTCCGTGGACCTCAGTCACTCCGACGGCGGCGAGCGTCTCGTGGACGACGCGCTCGAACAGCTCGGCGGCATCGACGTGTTGGTCAACAACGTGGGCGGCGGCGTCGAGGGAGCCGACCTCGCCGACGGCTTCCTGTCGCTCGACGAGGAGACCTGGCTGCGCTCCTTGAACCTCAACCTGCTCAGCGCGGTGCGGGTGACCCGGGCCGCCCTGCCCAGCATCGTCGAGCGGCGCGGCTCGATCGTGAACATCTCCTCCATCGGCGCCCGTGCCTCCTACCAGCCCGTCGATTACGGCGTCGCCAAGGCCGGGCTGACCAATCTGAGCAAGGCGCTGTCCGAGGAGTTCGGCCCCCGGGGAGTGCGGGTCAACACCGTGACACCCGGCCCCACGCTGACCCAGAACTGGAAGGACCCCGAGGGCTACGCCGGGGACCTGGCGAAGGCGGCCGGGCTCGAGTACGACGAGTTCATGGCACGGCTCCCCGCGACCATGGGCATCAGCACCGGGCGGCTCGCCGAGCCCTCCGAGGTCGCGGCGGTGGTCGCGTTCCTCGCGTCACCGCTGGCAGGGAGCGTGACCGGGGCCGACTACCGGGTCGATGGAGGAGTGCTCAAGGCCGTCTGAACCGCCCGCACCACCCCCAGCACCTCAGTCGGTACGGAGGGAGCGGAACAGCAGGTCGGCCATGTCCCGCCAGCGCTGCTGCAGATCGGACCGCTCGTGCAGGGACTCCGACACGTGCTGGACGCCGAAGAAGCCCGCGACGATGGCACTGGCCGCCACCTCCGGCACCAAGCCGGCGCGGAGCTGGCCGGCGTCCCTGGCTTCGCTGAGGAGCCTGGTCAGCAGCTCCACCCACCCGACATAGGGCTCCGGCAGCCGGACCTTGTGGACGGTCCGCTCGATCTGCAGGCGGGCGCCCGCCCGGACCATGTCGTCGTCGCGGAACGTGGCGGCGACGCGGTCGAGCAGCTCACGGCAGGTCTCCAGCGGTGGCAGGCCCAGCGCCTGTACCTCCGCGAGGACTACCGGCCAGCGCGCGTAGTGCTCCTCGACCACGGCGACAGCGATGCTCTCCTTGTTGGTGAAGTGGTGGTACACGGCCCCCTTGGTCATACCGAGTTCCTCGGCCACGTCCTTGAGGGACGTTCCCGCGAAGCCCTGTTCCGAGAAGAGCTTGGCCGCGGCACGGAGAATCGCGGCCCGGGACTGCACCCCCCGGTCCTGGGAAGGGCTTGGGCGCTGATCCGCCGCGGAGCGCCGAACGGTCCAGTCGGCTGGTGGCCGCGTCACATGTACTTCCTTTCAGTCGATGCGCGCCCGAGGGCGTCCCGGTGTGGGCGCTTGCCATCAAAGAAGGCGGCCCGAGAGAGAAATATTTGCGCAGGTACATTTCTCTCCGGCCCGAAGGGGCCGTACCGAAAGGCTCGACCGCGCGGTCGACCATGCTCTGTTCCAAGCAACATAGGGGGTGCGGTGTCCATCACTGCTCGAAAACTGCCTGATGTTTATCAGCGCGATATGACAGACCACTCGGCGAACCTGTCGTTCGACAGGCCGCTGTCCCGGGCACTGGTGCACAAGAGCGCTGTTTCCGAAGTCTTTCTCACGGATGTGGTCCGACGGAGCGCCGACCGTTTCCTCGTGGCCGCGCAATGGCCCCGTGATCACGTGATGTTCCGCCCCGGCGCACGGAGTCCGCTGGACCCTCTCCTCCTCGTGGAGACGGTGCGGCAGGCCGGTATCTGTATATCGCATCTATTCTACGACGTACCGGCAGGCCACGCGTTCGTGCTCACCGAGCTGGACTACGACATCGACGGCCCCGCAGCCCTGCCGGCCACGGGCACGGAGCCGCCCGCGGCCGTCGTCGAGGTTACCTGCAGCCATGAGGCGAAGCGGCCGGGCCGGGCCGACATGGCGATGGAGGCCGTGGTCAGCGTGGACGACCAGCGCAGCGCCCGGGTGGGCCTGCGCTGGCAGGCGGTCAGCCCGGAGCGCTATGCCAGGCTGCGCTGGCGCGGCACCCAGCCCCTGGACCACCTGCCCACGGGCTTCGCACCCGGGTCCGCCGAAGCCGGGTCCGTCGAAGCCGGTGCCCCCGCCGCATCGATCTCCCCGGAGTCGGTGGGCCGCCCCCACGCGCGGGACGTCGTCCTGGCCCCGCAGGCCGACGGGGACTGGCTGCTGAGGCTCGACACCGGCCATCCGGTGATCTTCGACCACGGCTGTGACCACGTACCCGGCCTGGCGCTGCTCGAGGCATTCCGGCAGGCGGGTCTCCTCGGCTCGCACCACGTCGCACGGAACCCGCACCAGGCGTCGGTGCACTACACGTCCTTCGGCGAACCGGGCCTCCCGGTGATCATCTCGGCGAGACGGCCGGACGGCGCGGGGGCGGATGCGGATGCCGGCGAAGAGACCCTGGAACTCACCGCAGTCCAGCACGGTCGGCTACTGGCCCGGGCGACGCTGCGGAGCGGCGCGTGCTGACCGCGGCCACCTCTGCGAAGGACCTCGGCGCACCGGACTCCCTGCAACCGCTGGTGGCGCTGGCCAACCGCACGGCCACACACGTCGAGCAGCTGAACCGGCTCGTTCCCGAACTCGCCGAGGCCATGACGGACGCGGGTTTCGCCCGGCACTTCGTCCCCCGCCGGTGGGGCGGCACCGCCGGAACGTTCACCTCCGCGCTCCGCGCAGTGTCCGCCGTGGGCGAGTCCTGCACCTCCACGGCCTGGTGCGCTTCCCTCTATGCCGCACACGGCCGCCTGGCTTCCTTTCTTCCGGAGACCGCGCAGCGCGAACTGTGGGGCGGGTCCCCCGACGTCCGCATCGCCGCTGCTGTGGTCCCTCCGGCGGGCCGGGCCACCGAGACGGAGGGCGGCTGGCGGCTCACCGGACGCTGGTCGTACGCGAGCGGGGTGGACCACGCCCACTGGGTACTCCTGTCGAGCCCGACCGGCACCGCGGACGCTCGGGTGGTCCGCGTCTTCGCCCTGCCGCGCGCGGACGTCAGGGTCCTCGACACCTGGCGCAACTCCGGGCTCAAGGGCACCGGCAGCCACAGCCTCACCGTGGAGGGCGCGTTCGTGCCCGGCCACCGGACGTTCACGCTCCCCGACCTGGACCGCATACAGGCGGGTGCGGCGCGGTGCCACTCGGTTCCGTACCAGCTGGTGGCGGGGCTGCAGTTCGCGGCGCCCGTCCTGGGCGCCGCCCGGGCGAGCCTGCGGACCTGGACCGAGGGCCTGGCGGCCCGGCGTGGCCCCGACGGCGGGCCCGTCCCGCCCACTGCCGAGGCCCGGCAGACCCTCGCCCAGGTGTCCGCCGAGATCCACGCGGCGGGCCTGATGCTGGAGGCCGCAGCGCTTCGGGCGGACACGTCGCCGGTGACCTCCGTGACCGTGGCGGAGAACATGCGCGACGCCTCCGTGGCCGTACGGCAGTGCGGCACCGCCGTCGGCCGTCTGCTGGAGGCCGCCGGGGCCCGGGCGCAGACCGAAGGTGATCCGCTGCAGCGCAGGTGGCGGGATGTCCATTCCGCCGCGGCGCACGGCGCGCTGAGGTTCGAGGCGGCCGCCGCGCACTACGCGGCAGCGGTGCTGACGGCGGGGGGACCGGCATGACCGGCCGGGTCGCCTTCTTCGACGTCGACGAGACACTGATCAGCGCCAAGAGCATGTGGGACTTCTGGACCCACTGGGCGCGCACCGCGGCGGACCCCCCGGCGCGGTGCGACCTCGCCGAGGTGCTTCCGGACGTGTCCCGACAATCCAGGGAGGACGCCAACCGCGCGTACTACCGGCTGTTCGCCGGGGTGGCCGCGGCCCGGCTCGAGGAGGCCGGACGGTCCTGGTACGCCGGATATCGCGCCCGCCCCGACGCGGCGGTCGCCGCCACCCTGACGGAGCTCCGCCGGCATCAGCGCAACGGCGACCGGGTGGCCCTGGTGTCGGGATCCTTCCCCGCCTGTCTGACGCCCCTCGCCGAGGACCTGGGCGCCGACCTCGTGCTGTGCACCCGTCAGATCACCGACCAGGACGGCCTGCTCACCGGCGAAGTGCTGCGGCCGGTCATCGGCGAAGCCAAGGTCGCGGCCGTCGCCACGGCCCTCGCCGACTGGTCGGTCGACCCCGCGTCCTGCTTTGCCTACGGCGACCACTCCAGCGATCTGCCGATGCTGCGCGTGGTGGGCCACCCCGTCGCCGTGGGCGCCGACCCGGTTCTCGTGGAGCATGCACGGCGCCCCGGCTGGCGCCTGCTCCCGGCCCTCGTGGGCCCTCTGGACACGGTGTGAGGGAGCGAGGAAAGAGGCTTCGCACACCGATGCCGTGAGTGACCGATCCGTCGTACAGGAAATACCTTCCTGAGGGACGCTCCGGGCGGCGGATGAAATCTATATGAAGGAGCGATCGAAGCCATATGAAGGAGCGAAGCCATATGAAGGAGCGATCGAAGCAGGCGAGGCAATAACGAGCCAGGAGGCCCTCTACGGGCACGTCGCCACGAAGGGCGAGTACGGGCGCTTCGCCACGGAGAGCGAACCCGGCGGACGAGCTTCTGCCTGGTGATCGAGGTGTTCGCCCCTTCTTTCGAAACCTTCCTGCGAAACACATACCTTCCCGAAGGTATGTTACCTTTCGGCCAGTAGGCCACTTTGGCGATCAAGGAACGGCAACGTTCGGCAGAGGTTTACTTAATGGGGGAAAGGTGTCCGAAACTGCTGTACTGGGGAGAGACTTTGCCGCGGCCTTGCAGGAAGGCCTGGCACGGGTAACCACTGCTCCGTCGTCCGCCACACACACGCCCACGGGACGTGGCGGGCCCGTGAGACCCATGGCGGCCGTGCCGTCCGTCGCCGTCACGCCACGTCCGTCCGTCGCGCTCCTTCCGAGCGAGGCCGAACTCATACTGCGCCGCTTCCGCTTCGGGCTGCCCCGTGAACTGGACGCCGAGGAGCGCCGGTCGTCCGAGCTCAAGTCCGCACTCGTCGAAGGTGCCCAACGGCTTCTCTCAGACGTGCAGGTGACGAGCGGTGTCGGCGACGTCGGCGAGCGGATTCCGGCCTCCGTGCTGTGGGCCGGCCTCTCCGCGGACCAGGTCGCCACGGCCTGTGCACTGCTCAAGGAATGCGCGCTGCTGCAGATCGTCGGCGAGGGCGGTGGCACGGACGAGGCGACCCTGAACCGGGCCCACGGTGTCCTGCGCGCCCTCAACTCGGCGATCAAGCACAGCCTGAAAGACCATACGGCCAGGCTTGAGGACAGTATCTGGGAAGTACGCCGCAGCCTCGCCCGTGATCTGCACGACCAGCTCGGCAGCGAACTGGCCGTGGCGCTGCGCCGCATCGAGCTCCACGAGGCCGAGGCGAAGGACTCACGGCACCTGAAGGCAGCCAAGTCCTCGGTCCAGGAAGCCATGAGGCACACCCGGCAGCTGATCGGGGACATCCGTACCCGGGCGGCCACCCCTCCATTGGGCGAGGGGCTGAGTACCTTCGTGGCAAAAGCGGCACGGACGGATATCGACGTCGACATCTCGTCGACGGGTGACGAGTTCATCATTCCCGAAGCCCACCGGCACGAGATCTTCCTGGTGCTGCGGGAGTGTCTGCGCAACGCCCTCACCCACAGCGGCGCCGACCGCGTGACCATCAGCCTGCGCACCACCCGCCGTTGGTTCCACGCGCGGGTGTCGGACGACGGCATCGGCTTCTCGACGGACCGCATGGAGCACCGCGCGTCCGAGTCCTACGGCCTGCGCGCGATGAACGAGCGCATCGAAGGAATCGGCGGACGCCTCCGCATCGACAGCGCACCGAGCGCGAGCACCCGCGTCGAGATTCACGTACCACTGCACGGCTGCTCTTGAGCGCCGTCTCCCAGAACAGTTCAACAGGAGTTTTCTGTGCGCAAGGTGCTCATCGCCAACCGCGGTGAAATCGCTGTCCGCGTTGCTCGGGCATGCCGGGATGCTGGGATCGCGAGTGTGG
>NZ_JBHYJI010000099.1:0-19093 GCF_042740435.1 Streptomyces sp. NPDC059002
CACCTCTGCATTTGAGCCCGTACTTCGCTCTGCAGATGAGCTAGTACGCCGACAACACGACGCGCGCAGCTCGCCGGATGTCGTTCAACGCTGATGCGCTGACCTATAAACGAGGCAGACCACGCTACCCGGACGCGGTCTTCGACCTGTTGGCAGAGCGCTGCGGGCTGCGGCCCGGTGCGCGGGTGCTCGAGATCGGTGCCGGTACGGGCCTGGCCACCGAGCCGCTGCTGGCGGCCGGCGCGCACGTGGTCGCGGTCGAGCCCGGCGAAAGCCTGGCCGCGATCCTCGTCGCCGATCACGCGTGTGACCGGCTGGAGGTCCTCGTCAGTGACTTCGAGGCTGTAGACCTGCCAGGCGGGTTCGACCTCGCGGCGGCGGCGACAGCGCTGCATTGGCTCGACCCGGCCACGTCAACCGCGAAGATCGCCCGGTTGGTGCGTCCGGGCGGCTGGCTGGCGGCGTGGTGGAACGACTTCGGCGACGTCAAGCGGCCGACGCTCTTCCGCGACCGGCTCGACGAGGTCTACCGTGACCTGCTGCCCGCCGAGACCGGCTACCGGGACAGCCGCTCGCACGTCCTCGACACCGACCGGTGGCGCAGCCAGTTGACCACGGGCGGCTACTTCGACAACGTCTCCGTCGAGATCATCGAATGGGAGCAGATCCTGACCGCGCAGACCGCACGGGATCAGTGGTCCACGTTCCCGAACATCGCGGAACTCTCCACGCCCGACCGCGAAGAGTTCCTCACTCGCCTCGGTTCGCTCGTCGACGAGCTCGGCGGCCAGGTCGCAGACCCGCGCCTAACGGTCACCTACACCGCTCAACGCGTCCAAGGCTCGCCGTGACCCGCATCCGCAGCGGTCCAGCAGAACACCATGACGAACGCGAAGACCTGTGGGCCACGGCGACACGAGTCACAGCGACAATTTCAGCCGTCGCCAGCAGATGAGGGCGCAGCCGAGGGTGACGAAGGCATGGTGGATGTCGTCGTGGATCTCCCAGCGGATGCGCAAGCGGCGAAACCAGCGCAGCAGCGCGATCGTGCCCTCCACGACCCAGCGGTAGACGCCCAGACCGGAGCCGTGTTCGATGCCGCGCCGGGCGATATGCGGGGGGGGGGATCTCAAACCTGCGCACCCGGTCGCGGTGAAGGTCGTGATCGTAGCCGCGGTCGGCATACAGATGCCTGGGCCGCCGTAGCGGTTGGCCGCGCTTGCCGCGGATCGGCGGCACGGCCTCGATCAGCGGAATCAGTTGAGTCACGTCGTTACGGTTGCCGCCGGTGGTGATCGTGGCCAGCGGGATTCCGTGGGCCTCGACGATGACGTGGTGGTTGCTACCGGTCTTCCCTCGATCCACCGGGGACGGGCCGGTGGCCGGCCCACCCTTCATCGCCCGGATATGGCTGGAGTCGACGGCAGCCCTAGAGAGGCCGAGCATGTCGGTTGTCCGCAACTCGGCGAGCAGCAGCTCGTGCAGCCGTTGCCAGACTCCGCCCTCGTTCCAATCCCGAAGCCGTCTCCAGCACGTCATCCCCGAGCCGAAGCCCAGTTCCTGGGGCAGAAACCGCCACGGGATACCGGTGTGGAGGACAAACAGAATTCCGCAGAGCACCTGCCGATCATCCAAGCACCGTCGGCCAGGGTGACGGTATCGGCGCTGGACCACCGGCACCAGCGGCTCGATCCGTGTCCACAGTCCGTCGTCGACCTTCCCACGGCTTGCTCGCACGCTTCGTCTCGACCGGCTCACACCCCCCATCCGGACGCGTCAACGGGAGCTGACGCAGGATCATTCCTGACGCATCCACGAGCTCATTTCGTTACGAGTCGTAAGGGGCCAAAGCCCCGTTCACCCACGCTGCCTTCACGGACCCGGAGCAGGTGACGGGCATCTGGGAGACCTACCGGCCGGTCCACGACACCCTCTCCTGGATCGGTGCCATCACCGACCAAACCGACCATTCCCATGTTCCCACGACAGCGGAAACAAGACCCCCGCCCAACCGATCAAGCGGATCCGGCACCTCTCAAGGCAGCTCCCTCCCACGCCAGTTGTTGCCGGCAAAGCTGCTCAGCGAGTCGGCACATCGGCAGAGCAGGGGAAAACCAGGTGCGCTGCCCCCACCAGCCCCACACACTGGGCGAACAGGACATCCCCCTCGAAGGAGCGCACCGCTTGCAGGCCGCAGTAACCGTCACCCCCACCCAGATCCCGGACCTCCTCCTGGGCCTCGCCACAGTCCGCCCCGTATTCCTCTGGGGCGCTCCCGGCATCGGGAAGTCCTCTCTGGTGAGGAAGTTCGCCGACTCCCTGGGGCTGGAGTGCGTGAGCCTGCTGGGCACTCAGCTCGCCCCTGAAGACCTGATCGGCGTGCCGCAGATCCGCGACGGCCACTCCGTGTTCTGCCCGCCGGAGGCAATCGCCCGCGACGAGCCGTACTGCCTCTTCCTGGACGAGCTGAACGCCGCGACCCCGGATGTGCAGAAGGCGTTCTACTCGCTCATCCTCGACCGCCGGATCGGCAACTACGAGCTCCCGGCAGGCTCGATCGTCATCGGCGCAGGCAACCGCGCCACCGACAACGCTCTGGCGCGCCCCATCGCCTCCGCGCTCGTCAACCGCCTCACCCACGTCCACCTGCGGGCCTCCGCCACCGACTGGCTGGTGTGGGCGGGCGAGAACGGCATCCACCCCTGGGTGGTGGACTACCTCGCCGACCGGCCCGACCACCTGTGGTCGCAGCCGCCCAAGACCGAGGAGCCGTTCTCCACGCCCCGCTCCTGGCACATGCTCTCCGACGCGCTGCACTCCTTCGGTCCCGCACTGGACGAGGAGACGCTGAAGATCGTGGTCCACGGGACGCTGACCCCCGCCCACGCCGTCTCCTTCTGCGGGTACGCCAAGATCGTGCGACACACCTACGGCATCGAGGCGATCATCAAGGGAGACGCCTCCTGGCCCCGCCGCATCGAGGACCGCGACCTGCTCTACTACCTCGCCGAGGCGTTCCGGGGACGGCTCGTCAAGGAGCTCCCGGCCCAGCGCGAGCACGCCTCGGCCGCCGTGCGCGAGACCTCCTACCGCGCCAAGTCGCTGCTCGTCCAGCTCGCCGAGATCTCCGTCGAGGTCGCCCAGACCGTCATCGCCGAGGACGCCGACGGCAATCCGGTGCTGCCCGCCTGGTTCCTGGTGGAGGCCGCCCGCGACATGCCGCGCCTGGTCGAGGCCCGGCGTTGAGCCGGTCCCGCAAGCAGGGCGCAGACCGCCCCGACCCGGCCGCCGAGGCCTTCGCCGCCGGCGCCGACCTGGTGCGCCGCAACCCCGCCCTCGCAGCCGTCGACGCCAACTTCGTCCGCACCAAAGGCAACGCCGACGCCCCCGGTCAGGGCCTCGTCCGGGCAGACTCCAACGGGCGGGTGCACGTCCACCCCACCCGCCGAGCCGAACCCGGCGAGTGGGCCTGGGCGCTCGCCCACGCCCTCCTCCACCTCGGCTTCGGCCACCTCCCCGCCGCCAAGGAGCCCCGCGCACAGCCCGACCGCTTCGACCTCGCCGCCCGCTGCACCGTCGTCAACCGCTTCCTCGCCACCTTCCCCATCGGCGCCGCCCCCGATCACCTCCCCGAGAGCTACCCCGACGGCGACGAGGAGCAGCTCGCCGCCCGCTGGCGCAAGACCGGCATCCCTGCCGCCTACGAGCGGTGCGGCACCGCGGACGGCGAACCCGACCAGCTGCTGGTCCAGTGGCCGCACTGGGACACCGCCCTGCCCGACCGGCAACTCGCCTTCGCGTACGCCCTGACCCGTACGGTCTCCGCCGCGATGGACGTTGCGGGCGGCCGCCGAGACCGGCTCACCGGTGAGCGCGTCGCCCAGCGTCCCTGGGACCGCGCCCTCAACTGGTTCGTCTCGTCCTACCCGCTGCTCGGCGGCCTCGCGGCCGGACTGACCGTCGTCGCCGACGCCGAACTCGCCAGCGTGCACGACATCTCCGTGGCCGCCGTGGACGCCGCCGCCGGCGAGATCTACATCAACCCGCTCAAGCGGTTCACGGACGAGGAGTGGCGGTTCATCCTCGCCCACGAGATGCTGCACGCCGCCTTGCGCCACGGCGGGCGCCGCGGCGCCCGCGACCTCTATCTCTTCAACGTCGCCGCCGACTACGTCATCAACGGCTGGCTGGTGGAGATGAGCGTCGGCGCGATGCCCGAAGGGCTGCTGTACGACGCCGAGTTGAAGGGGCTGTCGACCGAGGAGGTGTACGACCGGATCACCACCGGGCTGCGGCGTGGCCGGCGCCTTGCGACCCTGCGCGGCAAGGGCACCGGCGACATTCTGGGCGAACCCTTGCCCGGCCGGACCGCCGACCCCGTCGACCTCGACGAGTTCTACCGGCGCGCCCTCGTCCAAGGCCACCAGCTGCACACCGACCGACAGCGCGGCCTGCTCCCGGCCGGACTGGTCCAGGAGATCCGCGCACTCGCCCACCCGCCCGTGCCGTGGGATGCCCAACTGGCCCGCTGGTTCGACGAGTTCGTGCCCCGGCCCGAGCCGGTACGCAGCTACTCCCGGCCCGCCCGGCGCCAGGCCTCGACCCCCGACATCCCGCGCGCGGGCCGCTACTTCCCGCCCGAGGAGGTCGCCCGCTGCACCTTCGGCGTCGTCCTGGACACCTCAGGATCGATGTCCGGCCCGCTGCTCGCCAAGGCACTGGGCGCGATCGCCTCCTACGCCGAGGCCCGCGACGTGCCGGCCGCCCGAGTGGTGTTCTGCGACGCCGCCGCCTACGACGCCGGGTACCTGGCGCCGACGGAGATCGCCGGGCGGGTACGGGTCAGGGGGCGCGGCGGCACGGTCCTGCAACCCGGCATCGACCTGCTGCAGCGGGCCGACGACTTCCCGCCGACGGCCCCCGTCCTGGTGATCACCGACGGCTGGTGCGACGTATTGCGGGTCCGCCGCGAGCACGCCTACCTGATCCCGGAGGGCGCGGGGCTGCCGTTCACCCCGCGCGGCCCGGTCTTCCGGGTGCGCTGAGCGGCAGGGCCTCACACGGCAAGCCCCCCTCGAACTCGCGGTAGCTCCGAGGTGCCCCCGGCCGGACTGAGGACGTGACGGGTCAGGAATGCTGCCCGGGGTGATACTCCTCGGCCTCACACGCCGCCCCAAGATGATTCGGGGCTGCCCGAGACAAAGATGCCGCGCACGGGATCCGTAAATGCTTCCACCCCTCGGGGACCCTCGTGGTCCAGGTGAAGGGTTTCGCGTTCGCTGTGTGCCTGGTGCGGCATTCGTGCTCTGGAGGCTGCACCAGGCGTGGACAGGGGTGCTGCCCTGCAGGTCATGCCATGCAGGTCCCGTTGGCTGCCGAGGCCTAAAGGTCGGGCGCCGGGCCTTCGCCGTGCAGCGTTCCGCGTACGGCTGCGCGGGTTACCGCATTGAAGAGCAGGTCCTCGATTCCTTGGGGAGGCAGGTGCCGCGCGATGGCGGCGGCCTGTCCGGTGAGCTCGAAACGGTCGTCGGGCCGGTAGTCGAGCATCCAGAGGCGACCGCCCTTGTGGCGGGGCAGGCGCGGGCGCACGCGCAGGCCGTCGGTGAGCCTGGTGTATGCCTCGAGGTAGAACAGCGCGTCGGCCGGCCGGATCTGGCAGGCGTGGAGGAACGTTGTCAGTTGCTGCGTGGTGGTCGGCAGGCTCTTGCGGTGCACGATGCGCCACGCGGTGGTGGCCGGCAGCGGGGGCCGGTCGGGGGCGAGGCGGCTGAGCTCGCGCAAGGGAGGGGCGCCTGCTCGTTCGTAGAGCACGGCCAGTGCCGCGGCGAGATCGTCGCGCGTGCGGATGTAGGCGGGAGCGGGTGCGTTCAGGGAGCCGAGCCGGTCGCGGGCTACGGTGCGGCCCTGATTGCGCAGGGCCGTGGCCCGGGCTTGTTCCTGGGATGTGCCTCCGCAGGCGCGGATATAGGCATTGAGGATCGTGCGTGAGGGTGCGGCGGTGCCGGACTCTGCGCGCTGGACGGCGCCGCGAGAGATTTTGGCGGTATCGGCCAGCTTGCGCTGGGTCAGGCATGCTTCGCGGCGCAGGCCGAGGAGGAACTCGGCGAGGCGAGCGTAGGGGCGTTTCGGGCTGGCCGCAGATGAGGAGCGGGACATGACGGCCTCTCAGCTGCGGGCGGAGGACCGCACGACGGGCTCGAGAATGACGGTCATCAGACGACGACCGCCGCCGGCCGCGGTGAGCGTGGCCGCGCCGATCGCCCCGCATCCGCCCAGGAGTGCGAAAGTGCTGCTCAGCGGGGTACCGACGAGGAACAGGCCGCAGCCCAGGATCAGGAACACGATCAGCAGGATCAGCGTGTGCGTAGGGCCGAAGCGCCCGCTGGTGCCGGACTTGCAGGGGCATTGCGGGTGGGAGAGGGAGGATTGATCACGCATGGGACGAGAGGCTCCGTCCTGCCAGGGCCGCGGGAAAGCGCCGGGGCCGGAATACTGGTCGCAAAGCGGTGCGGCCCAACAGCACTTGGCCATGCTGTAGTTGGGGCTCCGCGCGCTGCACAGCCTTCCACGTCGGCGGTGCTCTGCGCGCGGAAAGATGCACCACTTGTCGCTCTTGTGATGCCAGGGCCCCACTGGTGTCCCCGGGCCAACCCCTGCAATTCTGCGAGGCAGACCTCGCCGCGCGGTGGCCGCGCACAAGGGCTGACCTCGCGCGGAGCACCGTGCAGAGCAAGAGCGTGCCCTTCAAGGAGGACGGGCTGGCCCAACGTTTGTTCCTGCGGCTTGCGGTCTGCCTGCCTTCGTTACGAGAGTGCCCCTGGCACCAAAGGCGGCATGAGCCGCTGGTGACCTCCTGACGGCTACTGGTCGCAACCCGCAACCGTCACAGGAATCAGGCAGGCGCGTTGGCCCGCGCCTGCCGCGCGGAAGTCGGCACCGTCCCTGGTGTCGGCTTCCGCGACCTGAATCGCCCCCAAGGTCAATGGACTTGGAGAACGCTCGCCTCCACAGGCCATGGGCAGTCGCCGGGAAGGGCTGCTCACCAACCAGGCGGGCGACATCGACCCATCGGCCTGACGACCTGACGTCCCATCGACCTGACGATTCCCGAGGTGCGGACAAGCTGGACCCGGCTCTGTTCTCAGTGCCGAACGCTTCGGCTCCAGTCCAGGCGGTCACTCAGCCCTGCGGCGCGGAAGGCGGCCTCGAGTTCATCGCGCCCCTCGGTGAAATGCCCCCAACTGTCGTAGTGCGCCGGGACGATGCGGCGCGCACCGAGGATCTTCGCGGCTTCGGCCGCCTGAGCGCTGTCCAGGACAAGAGGTGCCCCGCCGAAGAGCCCGGCGACGCGAGGGGCGCCGGCGAAGAGAATGGCGGTGTCGACCGGGGCATACCGCTCAGCGACCTGCTTGACCGCCTCAAGTGAGGCGTTGTCACCACTGACATACACGGTCGGCAGGCCGTCCGCGGTCAGGACGAAGCCGACGACCTGGCCGGTGAACGGCTCGACACTCTCGCGCGCGCCGGGACCGTGGACGGCGGGCACACCGGTCACCGTGACCGTGCCGCCATCGGGTCGGCGCAGTTCGGTGGACTCCCAGTCCACCAAGCCCTTGGCCCGGCAAGAGAGGCGCTCCTGCCCGCCAGGCGTGGTGAGGACGATCGGGATGTCCGCGAGCAGCTTCCGCCCGGCGATGTCGAGGTTGTCGGGGTGCTCGTCGTGGGAGAGCAGCACGACATCGACGGGGCCCAGGTCGTCAGGGGCGAGGGCGGCGGGCGCCGTCTTGGTCAAGGACGGGCCGCCCGGCGCACCGTACTCCCCCGGCTCGTCGAACGTCGGGTCGGTCAGGAAGCGCAGACCCCCGTACTCGAAGACAGCGGTCGGACCGCCCAGCACCTGTATCGGGAACTGGGTGTGAGTTACGGAGTCAACGGAGTCAACGGAGTCAGAAAACATACAGAGAGGCCTCACGGATAGATTCACTTCAGGCGTGAGAATCACGCTAGCGGGTCTCACGGATACCGGCAACGCATACCATGAGATACGGGAAGGAGACACAATGGCCCAAGCTGCCCCACCACCCGCGCAGGGCGAGGAGGACCATCACTCGCTCGCCCTGGCCAACAGCGCCTTGACACTGCCCGGCGGACACACGCTCGATCTGCTGAGTACCCCGTTGCAGGCGAAGGAATGGCTGACCCGACGGAACCTGGCCCCCGCGGACGCCGACCTGCACGAAGTGTGCACGTCCCGGATCCGTGCGCTGCGCGAACACATCAGGTCTCTGTTCGCCGCCCGCGCCGCCGGAATCCCGGCACTGCCCGCGGCCCTTGCAGCCGTCAACGAAGCGATGACGCGCGTCCCGACTGCCTCATTGCTGCAGTGGGACGACAAGAACGGCCCCTACCGGGCCGCTCCCCACCCGACCACGGCGATCGTCGATCACGCCCTGGCAACGCTCGCCACCGACACCGCCGACCTGCTGACCTCACCCGACGCCGAACGCCTCACCGCCTGCGGCTCTCCCCCCTGCAACCGCTACCTGCTGCGCCACGGGCGCCGCCACTGGTGCTCCACCCGGTGCGGCGACCGCGCCCGCGCTGCTCGCGCCTACGCCCGCCGCATTGGCGCTGCCCAATCCCGATGAACCACGTACCGCGTGCCGTGCCCCCCTCCCCGGACGCGGTGGCCACCTCTTCGCACAGCTTCCATTTCGAGTCGCCACCCGCCCGACCTCGCATGGTGACCTCGGTCAGGCGCGGGCGGCCGTCGACGATGCTGATCCCGACGTGGCCGCCGCCGTCGTTGACGCCAGCGGCGTCGAGGACCGCGACGGCGACCGGCGGCACGTGGACGGGTGGCGAGCCGTTCACGTCGACCAGGTGCGCCAATTCCTCCAAGAAGGACGCCATCCCGACGGCCTTGCAGATGAAGGTGACCACGGTGGCCTGCCCCGCCCAGGTGACGCATTCGACGCCCACCGCCATTCATCCGCGCCCCTCTGGCATGCAGAGTCGCCGACGAGCAGCCGCCACCACCACGTCACGCGCCTTGTCCACGAAGAACGGGTCGGCGGACAGCTGGAACGCCCTGGCGTGGCGCGCCGCGGGCGCCGCGTCCAAGCCGCACATCCTCGACGGCGTGGCCCTGAACATCGCAGCCGAGGACCCGCACACCGTGCGGAACCACCCGAGCACGCCCGTTGATCATGCTGCCGCACCCGGAAACTCCAAGATCCCCGGCAGAGTCAAGCCAAGAGTATTCGGAGGTAAGCGCGGAGAGTGCGGCCAGGCTGAGCGCGTCCGACAGGCTTGACATATTTGTGGGTGCCGCGCAGGTCACCTATCGCAGGGGAAGACAAATTCAGACGTGTAGTTGAGGTACGGGGTGCTGCTGGACGTGTCTGCCATCTTGGCCGTCACCGGGGCGCAGGTGTAGCTCGAGATGCGTACGGGCCCCGCGGACTCTCTGGAGTTTCCGGAGTCGGTATCACATTCCGAACCAATCGGATTGCACACCTTCAGAGACAGGTACTGCGGACGGTCCATATCGCTGTGGAGGACGACGCAGCCCTTGCTGCCGCTCTCGTAGACATGCAGGGTTGCGACACGCTTGCTGGGGTCACCCTCAGGCAGGGTGATGAGTCGTTCCAGCGTGTAGCCGGCCCCGCACTCGGCCGGTCCGTCCCCGGCGGGTTGGGGATTGCTCTGCGCGACAGCACTGGGAACGGCCGCTACGGCCGAGATCAGGACCGCGGCAAGAACCGTCGCACGCCCGACGCCCAATGATTTGGACATTTCACGTCACCGCTTTCCGCTGGAAAGATCGTATTCGTGATCGCTAACAGGTCTTGCAGGCCGATCACTGTAGGTGCGATCTGAACCTTCCGCCGGAGGTGATCGAAAGCGGTGCGGAACGGCTGGCTCGAAACCGGCCTCGACCGGAATGATCTGCTGGTGAGGACGTGAGAGGGAGTGCATTGTGCGGGTTGTGGGGCCGCAGTGAAACGGAAGCATGAACGTGGCCGGACACTTCCTGCGGAATGGCTGATTGACGCACGAGGGCTGGGCCGGAGGTCAAGGGTCCGGAAAACAAAAGGCGGGGTGGGAGACCTACGGATCTCCCACCCCTCCCCTGCCGGTTTCCACCCGCGCAGGTGACGGCACCCGGCCTCCTCTCACCCGCACCGGCCGCTTCGACCTCGACAAGCCGCTCAAGGACTACTCCGAGTCCGAGTGGCAGCGCCTCCTGCACGGCGAGTCCGGCTCCACCTCCGCCTCGGTCGAGGGTCTTGTCCCCCGCTTCCACCGGCTCTACCTGGGCCGAGACATCCCCCCTCTCCGCCCGCACCCGCAAGGCGGTCGAGAAGTTCACGGTCCAGGGAACCTGCCCGACCCGCGAGGGCGCATGGCTGAACGAAGCCGCCCTCAAGACCCGTATCAACGGGCGCGGCATCACCGACCACATGGCGATGGAGGTCACCGAACTCATCGGCGTACTCGGCAAGATCGACCGCCCGCTGGGCACTCCCTGCCCGAGCGCTCCGAGCAGATGCTCACCCTCGCAGCCATCACGCTTGCGTCGCGTCGTCTCACCAAGGCCCGCCTACCCAACGTCTGCGGCTCCCCGGCCTACCGCAGCCCTTCAGGTTGTCTGATCACTGCGCCAGTTCTGAGGATCAAGGACTCTCGGCAGAGTGTCCTGGCGGTCCGAATTCATGAAGGCTCGCACCGACGCGGCCAATGGACGCGGCGATGCCGTCCATCGCGTCGTTGAGGACCGCGGACGGGCTCAGCCCCAGACCACCCGACCGTCCTGGACGTCTGCCTGCCGTCCGTGTGTGAGCACACTGCCTCCCTGACGGTGTTCCAGCGCGTCGGCGACAGCGTCCAGGAGTTGCCCCAGCGACGAGGCATGGCGCTTGGCGTAGTCGGTCTCGCGATAGGCCGAGACCGGGCCGCTCCCGTCTGCCTGGCCAGCGTCTAGAAGCAGCCCATAGTGCCCATCCGCCTCAGCCAGGATGGGGATCCACGAGGACTTCCAATAGTCCTCATCGCCAATGTCATCGGCGATACGGAGGAACTGCCGGTGGTGGTCGATGATGCTCTGGCAGTCGAGGAAGACCTCCCCGCCGGGAAAGATGCCGGAGTCCGGGTGCGGGACGAGCCGGAACCCGCCGGGAATGGGGGTTCTGGAGTCCTTCGCGGTACTTCCGTTGTTCAGCCGCAGCCAGACCTCGAGGGCTTGGGGTATACGGAAGCCGAGAGAGTCGTTCAACTGTTGGATGTCAGCTGCGGTGGCCGGGGGATTCAGTGCTTGCGCGCTGGCGGGGGCATGGCTCTCCAGCCATCGGACGATCCTGCTCCACGGTGATGCGACGTCGTCCGTATCAGCCATGAATATCTCCGACTTCAAGGGCCAGTGTCGCGAGGGCGGCACTGGCCAGGTTCTCCTACCTGCCGGAGGGTACGACGAGCCACTGACAGTCGAGCCGCACGAAGCCGCTCGGGGTTCAAGGACGGGTTCTCCAGCGCTTCCTACCCCTGCTGTACGTACGCGACAGCCTAGAAGCCATCGCCTTCTACAGCGACGTCTTCGGCGTCGAGGAGCTCACTGAGCGCACCATGCTGCTGTCCCACGTACCGGGCATGGAGGAGACGCCCGGCGCGGACCGGACGGTCGTGTACTCCAAGCTCCAGTTCCGCGACGGCAGCGCCCTTGGCGTCGCCGAGCCGACCGCCGACGCCACCGCCGGCGACGAGCACGTCCTCGGCAACAACATCCACGTCGGCCTGGTCCACGAGGACCCCGCCGAGCAGCGCGTGGCCTTCGGCAAGCTGGCCCGCGACGGCCAGGTCCTGGCGGAGCTCAAAGGCCGGTTCTGGGGCGCCGCCTACGGCGCGGTGCGCGCCAAGTACGGCGTCATCTGGGAGACCAACTGCTACCTCCAGCACGGCGAACCGGGCCTGCGCGGCGAGTAGGCCATGGGCTCACGGTGCACAAGTCATGGGCTCAGGAAGCGAGTTCGCGCTCCAGCGGGGTGCGATAGGCGGGCGTGAAGCGGCGTTCACCGAGGAAGGCCGCCATGCGTGCGGCCTCGGCCTCGACGGCCGTACGGGCTTCGCGTCCCGGATCCTCGAGCAGGCGCCAGTTCAGCGTGCCGTCCTTGCGCTGGGCCCAGCCGCCGACGATCCGGCCCTCCCACCACACCGTCGGGCCGATGTTGCCCATCCGGTCGAAGAGGGCGGGCACGTGGGCGGGGTCGAGGTAGAAGCCGCGCTCCCGCCAGCCCATGGGGGTGGGGTCGAGCGCGGGCAGCAGCGCGGCAGCGGGTGCGGGCTCGGCGACCCGTGCGCCCATGCCCTCCAGGTCCTCCAGGTCCTCCGTCAACGCATAGCCGGTTCCCTCGTCCAGGCCGACCTCCACCGCACCGGCGGCGGCGAGCGCCTTGCGGGTATCGGTGACGGTCCAGCCGGTCCACCACTTCAGGTCGGCCACGGTGCCGGGCCCGAAGGCGCCCAGCCAGAGGCGGGCCAGCTCGGCGCGCGCCGACGCCGCGGCGAGTTCAGGAAGAGCCAGGCCGAGGGCCCAGGCGTGCTGACTGCTGGTCCAGCCGCCCCGCCGGGTCCCGCGCACCACCCGCCCCTCCGCGGCAAGGACAAACATGAGGTCCGCGGCGACACTGCGGCGCGACTCGTACCGCTTGCCGGGAGCGACGACGATCTGCCGCTCCAACCCGGCCACCGCAGCGGCCAGTTCGGCGGTGCTCGCCCCACCCCGCTCGGCCAGCACCTCCAGCACGGCGCGGCCGGCCTTCTCCAGCCACCGATCGTCACCGGCCCCGGACGCCTCCAGCTGCCGCAGCAGATGCTTGCGGCGGTTGGCGGCGTGGGGCTTCCCCGCCGCGGCAAGCAGCACCGGGGCGAGCCCGGTGGGCGTCACGAAGAGGGTGCAGCGCATCGCGGTCATCCGCAGCAGCGCCTCCCGCTCGTACAGCTCGCGCTCCACCGTCTCGTGCCGGGGCTCGGCGAGGCGGGCGGCGGCGGAGAGGTAGACGGTCGCCGGGTCGGTGGCGTGCAGCGCGAGCACGGATCGCGCCACCTGGTCCACGTGCTCCGCGCGCTGGGCGGGCTCAAGGCGCTGCCGGTACGCCAGGCGGGCACGGCGTTCACAGCCGGAGATGTGGCGACGAGTGGTCCTGTGCACGTCGGTTCCTCAGCTGTCCTGGGTCTCGGGGAGGGCCGGGTTGGGGATGAGGATGCGCCGCAGCATGGCCTCCACCTCGGCGCGCGTGGGCGGTTGGCTTCCGGCCAGGCCGCGCAGGGTCAGTCCATTGCACGCGACCGCCGCGGTCCGGGCGGTGAGCGGATCGACGTACTGGGACAGGGCGTTCACGCTCAGCTCGATGTAGCGGTCGGCGACCGGCCGCAGCGCCGGCCGCCGCAGCGCTGCCAGATACAGCTCGAACTCCATGACCTCCTGGCCCCGTCGGGGACCGAAGCTGCCCATCAGTGCGTCGGCGAGCAGCACGGCCAGCTGCTCGGGGGTGAGCTCGGGGCGCCGGGCCACCCAGTCGTCCAGGTAGGCGGCGAAGCGGTCGACGGAACGCTGCAGCGCGGCCTGGATCAGGTCGTCCTTGGTGGCGAAGTGGTACGTCGTCGCCCCCAGCGGCACCCCCGCCTCCTCGGCCACGACCCGGTGGGTCAGCCCCTCGATGCCGCGCGCGGCGATCACCCGCTCGGCTGCGGCGGCGACTTCCTCGATCCGCCGCTTGGGGTCGTAGCGCCGCTTGGCACCGCCTTGCTCAGCCATACCCGCACCACTCCCAGAGGCCGTGAACACCACAACGTGAATACCGCAAAGAGAATCCATTCCAGAACGAACGTATCAAACCTCCACCTCATGTACCCCCCAGAGTCGATCCACTCGAGATCACACATGTTGCGTCGCGCAATCACGGCATCACTGCGTGCCATACGGCGAGGTGGCGCGGCTTACGATACGAGCAGCTATGACCGATTTGCCGATATCGCTCGACAAGCATGCGATACATGTGTACTAATTGAATGGCAGGCGCCGAGGACGTGCACCCCGCCACCGGCCGGGAGCCAGGACCACGCCCCTCCGGTCAGCCCCTCCGGCCCAGCGCCACCCTCGACAACGCGCCTCACCGCACCCCACGACACGGAACACCCGTGCGATGCGCCGCCCCCCTCCCCGGAGCCCGCCATGATGAACGCCGTCACCAACTGCGACCACACGGGACGCGAGTTCTTCTTCCGCGACCTGAACGGCTACGTCATCGGCGCCACCCAGAAGACCCGGCACTGACCCCCAGGACCAACCGGACCAGCCGGGCCTGACCCCGCCAACCCCCCTCATTCAACAAGGAGTTACCCCCATGAGCGCCAAGAACATCGCCGTCCTCGGAACCGGCGGCGGAGGCCGTGCCCACGCCGCCCGCCTCGCCGAACTCGGCTACGAAGTCCACGTCGGCACCCGCGACGTCGAGGCCACTCTGGCCCGCACCGAGCCCGACATGATGGGCAACGCCCCGTACAAGGAGTGGCTCGCCGACCACCCCGGCATCCAGCTGCACGCCTTCGCCGACGCCGCCGCTGCAGCCGACGACATCGTGATCAACGGCATCGACGGCCACAACGCCGTCGCCGCCCTGACCTCCATCGCGGACCAGCTGACCGGCAAGACCCTCATCGACTACGCCGTCCCCTACCTCTACGGCGCCGCGATGGACCACCCCTGGCCCACGCCGTGGGGCACGATGCCCAAGATGGACCCCTGCGACACCGACAGCCTCGCCGAGCAGATCCAGCGCGCCCTGCCGGACGTGAAGGTCGTCAAGTCCTTCGTCACGCAGGAACAAGAGACCGTGGTCAACCCCAAGGCCATCGGCGGCGGCGACCACACCATGTTCGTCGCCTCCGACCACACCGACGCCAAGCAGACCGCCACCGACCTCCTCACCGCGTACGGCTGGACCGACGTCCTCGACCTCGGCGGCCTCGTCGCCGCCCGTGGCATGGAGATGTACGCCCACATGCACAGCGCCATCGGCCTCGCCCTCGGCCTGGGCCACCACTTCGGGGTCAAGGTCGTCCGCTGACCTCTCCGCAGCCGCCCGGGGGCCCGGGCCCCCGGCCCGAGCCGAGCGCCTCACTCAGCGAGGACCGCAGTACAAGCAGTACGAACTGGCGGTGACGGATCGAGTTGCCAGTGACCTCCAGCCGCCGAGCGGACCGGGTCTGTGAACACACTCGACGTCACCAGGAGGACGGAGGCGAGGTGCGGGTGACCACGGCAGGAAGCCGCCCGCTCTCGATCACCTGCCGCGGCAGCGACAGCCCGAAATACTCACCGGCGACCGTCAGTACTCGGCGCTTCTCTTCGAGAGGCGACAGTTCTTCGTCCTCGCCGAGCAGCTCATCGATGGAGCCTTCCGGCGGGATGACTCCGGCGGCTTCCAGCGCAGGGCGCAGCAGGTCGGGCCGGGCTCCGGAAGGGTCGTAGCCGAAGCCCAACTCGAAGTGCAGCTGCAGCTCACCGTCGGCGAGGTAGCTGAAGAAGGAGGGCGGATCGTCCGGCCGCGGGTCGAAGATCAGCACCTCGGCGCCGCGGGAGGTTGCCGGGTCCAGGGCCCAGCCTTCGCTGCCCCCGCACTCCACGATGAACGACCAGTCGCCGCTGTGGCCGATACGGCCGACGCAGTAGATCTGCGCGAGGTCGACCATCCGGTGCGCTTCCTGGATGGTGAGGGCCGGCCCGACCTCGACAGCCTCATGGTCGGCCATGCGTCCGGCCAGCTGCTGAGGGCTGAGGCCCCGGGCGCAGGTGATGTACAGATCGGTCCCGCACCAGGCATCGGCGATCCACGCAAGACCTTCAGGCATGGCTGCTCTCCCCTTCCGTGCACAACGTGGGGCCAGTGGGGCACAACGGGAACCGGTGCGGTGCCCAACCAGCGGTCAGCAGCCTGCCACGGCTCGGGAACCATGCCGACCACGCCCGTCTTGGACGCATCGCAGTGCGCGAACTAAGGGAAGTCCACCCAGTACGCGTCCTCGTCCAGCAACCGGCCCTTGCCGCTGAATCCCCCGCTGAACGCCCCACCCATCGGGGTGAGTTGATCCACACGTCGAGCGCCTCCGCATGGGGAGGCTGGGCGGCGTGCGACGGCGTGCGCTGGCGGCCGCAGCAGCAGACCGCCCCGCGATCTCACCCCAACCCGCCTGTACAGACGTGGAGTTGGCCTATGCCGGTCGGTCTGCTGGAGTCGATAAGCTGCGCGGGCAGGTGCTTCATCCGCGCATCACCGGGGGTACGCACAGGTCATGGTGGGTCAGAGGGGCAGGTGGGGGCTGGGGTTGGCGACTGCGGCAGTGCTCGCGGTGGCCGGGTGCTCGTCCTCCGACGAGGCGGCTTCGCCTGCGGCGACCAACGACAAACCGTCCGCCACGGCCGGGGCCGGCGGCGGCCAACCGGCCGACACCACCACGACCCTGCCTGGCGTGCCCAGTGCCGGGCAGGCACGGGAGGAACTGGTCGGGCTGAAGGTGGCCGCACACGGCTCGATGTCCGGCTACAGCCGCGCCAAATTCCCCCACTGGGCCTCGCAGGGCGAGTCCTGCGACACCCGCGAGACGGTCCTGGAACGCGGAGGCACTCATGTCAAGCAGAACGACCAGTGCCGGGCGGTGGCCGGGAAGTGGGTCAGCGTCTACGACGACGAGACGTTCACCGAGGCCGCCGATCTCGACATCGACCACACCGTCCCCTTGGCCAACGCCTGGCGTTCCGGCGCCAACAGGTGGACGCAGGAGAGGCGCAAGGAGTTCGCGAACGACCTGACCCATCCCCAACTGCTGGCCGTCTCGGCGACCTCCAACCGTTCCAAGGGCGACCAGGGGCCCGATGACTGGCAGCCGCCGTCCAAGACGTACTGGTGCACCTACGCACGCTCCTGGATCTCGGTGAAAGCGACGTACGAGCTGTCGGTGACCGAGCCGGAGAAGGACATGCTCACCGAAATGCTGGACAAGTGCACCTCATGACCGCATACGACCCGGTACAGCCACGTCCCCTCGTGGACGACGTCAAGGCGGGGGCCGGCGGCGCCATGACCGACGAGGTCGGCGTCATCACCGGCGAGCTGACCGTCGCCACCACCCTGCGCCCCGACGGACGCGCCGCCATCGCCATCCAGTACACCGGCGCCGACGAGTGGTACACCCTCACCGGCAGTCCCGTCCTCCTGTCCCCCGCCGGGCTCAACGCCCTGCACCACCACATCCTCGACCGCATCCGCCACGGAGACGCAGCACAAGCCACACCCTGAACCAACCCCACCGACCGGCGTTTCCGGCTCCCGTCCGGGCAACGCTTGCGGCTGAAACTTCGGCTTTGTCCGCTGCCTACTCATCGAGGCCTACGTAGTTCTGTCGCCACGCGGTGGCCGGCGCCTGAATCGAAACGGTCGATCTGCCGGGGAGATCGCCGTCGCATCTCTCGCTTTCGAGCGAGAACTCGACATTCTCTACGGAGAGTCCAGCGAGCAGCCCCGGCGGACGGATACCCCTGCGTCAACCATGACGTAGGACCTGGCCGCCGGACCCGGTGGTCGAGGCCTTGGCGTCGGCAGAACCTACTAGTCGGCGTCGTCGCCGATGTCCGCTCCCACCTCTTTGATCTTCCCGCTAGGGCCTGTTGTGAAAGTACTGGACGTAGATACGGTTCCACGAGGTCTCTGCGACTCTGGATGCATGCCTCGACGCATCATGTTTGTGCAGCTCAAGACGGGTTACGACACCGATCGGGGCCCTTCATGGATCGGCTGGGTGGACTTCTCCAAGACCTGGAGCACCGCGTACTTCCACGGGCGGACTCTGCGCCGGGCAGAGGGGATGTTCGACGCCAACTTCTACGACGTTGAGAGCGGCGAGGAGTTCTGGGTCTCCGGCCCGAAGCGGGATGGCACCGACACCCGCTATGGTCCCTCCGGCCCCGAGATCGAGCCCGACGCTGCGGATGCCTATCACGCCTTCCTGGACGGCGTACCGCTGCCAGGTCGGGAAAATGGCTAGGGTCCGGCGAGAGAGTGCTGATCAGAGCCACTCATTGAGGACTGCAACCAGGACGGTCGCCTCGTACCGGACGGCGAGCTTGTCGTACCTCGTGGCGACTGCCCGGTGGCGCTTGAGGCGATTGATGCCGCATTCGACAGCGTGTCGCTCGCGGTAGTCGGCCACGTCGAATTTCGGCGGTCGGCCACCGCGGGAGCCGAGCTTGCTGCGATTGCGGACCCGGTCCGTAGGAACGGGGATGGTGGCCTTGATGCCTCGCCTGCGCAGGTAGGTGCGGTTCTTGCGGGAGTCGTAGGCTTTGTCGTCCCGTACACGGTCCGGCCGCTTGCGTGCCCGACCGCTTCCAACCCTGGGCACTCGAATCGCCTCCTCCAGGACCGTCTCGAACTGCGGGGAATCGCCACGTTGCCCACCGGTGATGACAACTGCGAGGGGCTTCTGCCCCTGCTCGACAGCCAGGTGGACCTTGCTGGTCAGCCCGCCGCGGGACCTTCCGAGGCCGTGATCGGCTGGTTCGACGACGATTCCGCCTGGCGGCTCCTTTTGAAGATCCCCCTTTTCGCCGCTCCAGCGGCGTGTTGGTGAGCCCCGCAGACCGTCGAGTCGACGTTCACGTCCCAGGTGATCAGGCCCTTCGCATCCGCTTCGGCCTGGAGCCGGGTGACGATTTGGACCCAAGTGCCGTCGCGCTGCCAGCGCCGGAACAGGTCGTAAACCCGATCCCAAGGACCGTACCTTTCGGGCATGTCCCGCCACGGAGCGCCGGTCCGCGTCCTCCATCGGATGCCGTCTATCAGCTGCCGCCGAGGCCACACCGGCAGACGGCCCGGCTTGACGCCCAGCGGCAACAATGGCTCCAGTCGGGCCCACTGGCCGTTCGTCAGATCTCCACGCCCCACGGCACGTGATCATCCACAATCAAGATCCACTTTTGCAACAGGCCCTAGGGAGCGTCTTGTCGATCATGTGGTGAGCCAGATGAGGGTGCTGGCCA
>NZ_JBHYJI010000100.1:0-17959 GCF_042740435.1 Streptomyces sp. NPDC059002
ATCTTGTTGTTCGGGGGCTCGCCCCCCGCCGTGGGCCACCACGATGGGCTGGGGGCGCAGCCTCCCTTTGAGCCGGGCGGCCGCGCCGCCCGGCGGGCCCGCCCGCACGGTGTCCTCGTCGAGGTTCCGGGGCAGCGCGCAGTCCAGGGCGGCCGCCCTGCGCACCGGGTCCTGCTCCCACTTCAGGAACCGCTCCACCGCGGTGGCGCTCGGGTCGCCCACGTCGTCGGGGCCCGTGGGCCCGCCCCTGGCGAGCGTGGTGACGAGCACGGGCAGCCGCCCGGAGAGCCGGAGCACTTCCGCGACGACCGGCTCGTCGGTGACGCCGCGCGCGGCGAGCAGGCCGCGCGCCTCCGGCTCGGTGAAGGGCGCGAGCGCGAGCTCCCGCGCGAAGTCGGCCGCGCTGCCCCAGCGGGTCTGGTCGAGGGGGCGCTGTCCCGCGGTCACCACGACGGTCTCCGCGGGGAGTTCGCCGTGCCGCTCGGTGGTCATCACCTCGTGCAGCCAGCGGTCCAGGTACGGCGAGGTCCGTTCGTACGTGTCGAAGAACAGCACGATCCACGGCGCGGTGTCGGCGGCCGCGGTCAGCTCGTCGAGGAGCACGGGGGTGAGCACCCGCTCCGGCTGCAGGACCAGGCGGGCGTCCTCCTGGCTGCGGAAGCGGGCGGCGAGCGCGGTGCGCGCCCTTTCGGTGCCGCGCGCGATGCCCACCGGGTCGACGACGCCCGCGAGTGCGCCCACGACGGGCACCATGCCGAGCCCGACGACCCCGGCGCGGGCGGCCGCGACGCTGCCCGCCGACGGGGCGTCCGGCTCGGGCCCCGTCTCGCGCGCGGCGGCCGCGAGCGCCTCGTGCCCGCGTCTGCGGTAGGTGGTGAGCGCGCGTTCGAGGTTCTTCAACGCCCGTCCCTGCTGGGCGAATTGGGCGACCATTTCGTCGAGGACCTCGGGCACGTCGGTCGCGCCCTCGTCGACCACGGCGACGAGGGCGCCGCGGTCCCTGGCCAGTTGTGCCATCTCCCGTACGAGGGAGGACTTGCCGACGCCCGCGGGCCCGTGCACATGGAAGAGGAAGCGGTGGCGTTCGTCGTCGGGCGGCAGCTCGAAGTTCTCCCGGAACACGCGGAGTTCGTCGCGCCGTCCCACGAAGCCCGCACGCCCCCGGCGCCTGATGAGTTCCTGCATCGACACCCTCGCGCGCGCCATGCGCTTCTCCCCTTCCCCGACGGTCTCCCAGTGTGACGCACGTCTGTGCGGGGCGAGTTGACGTGTGTCGTACGAAGAAGGGGGCGCGGCGCGAGGTGAACGGTGGCGGACGGCGACCGGTCGTATGCGTCACGTATGGGAGCACCCGCGATGTACAACCTTCCCCTCACGTCACTCGTCTCCCCTACGCCACAGAAGTTCCCCACAGGAGGATCAGTGCGCCGCAAACTCATCATCGCCGTGGCGGTCACCGCCCTGGCGACGCCGTTCGCCATATCCGCCACCGCGGGTACGGCGTCGGCCGCTCCCGTGCCGCCCCGCACGCCCGTCGTCGACTTCGACCACGACGGGCACGCGGACCTCGCGGTCGCCGCGCCGCAGGGGACCGTCGACGGCACGGAAGGCGCGGGCTACGTCTCCGTCATCCACGGTTCGGCCGCGGGCCCCGACGCCGGGCACCGCCAGCAGATCAGCCGCGCGACGCCCGGCGTGCCCGGCGACGTCGCGGGCACCTACGCCTTCGGCGCGCAGGTGGTCCCCGCCGACCTGGACGGCGACAAGTACACCGACCTGGTCGTGACCAGCGGCGGCGACGGCGCCGACGACACCGTGCTCTGGGGCTCCGCGAACGGCCTCACCGGACAGAGCACCGTCCTGCCCTACCACTACGCCGACTACGCCGCGGGCGACTTCAACGGCGACGGCAAGCGGGACCTCGTCGTGAACGACCACCCGAGCGACGACCCCGACATCTCCGGATTCACCGTCCTGCGCGGCCCGTTCACCCGCGACGGGAAGCCCGCGGGCAAGCAGAGCATCCAGGTCAGCGACGGCCCCACGGGCGTGCGCTCCCTCATCGCCGGCGACCTCACCGGCGACGGCATCGACGACATCGTCACCACGCACGGCTTCGAGGAGATGCAGCACGAGGGCCGCTTCTGGAAGGGCGGCAGGACCGCCGTCAGCACCAGCTACAAGGAACTGTCCACGGTCTACAGCGGCACCGTCGGGGACTTCGACGGCGACGGCTACGGCGATCTGGCCTTCCGCGACGTCGGCAGCGTCTCCGAGGTGCCCGACGACGCCCCGGGC
Source organism: Streptomyces sp. NPDC059002 (assembly GCF_042740435.1). Classification (NCBI taxonomy): domain Bacteria; kingdom Bacillati; phylum Actinomycetota; class Actinomycetes; order Kitasatosporales; family Streptomycetaceae; genus Streptomyces; species Streptomyces sp. NPDC059002. The sequence goes on from NZ_JBHYJI010000100.1 coordinate 2,299, forward strand.
ACCGTCGTGATCCAGTACGGCAGCTCCACCGGGCCCTCCACCCGCAAGAAGGTCATCACCCAGTCCACCGAGGGTGTCCCCGGCGCGAGCGAGGACGGCGACGCGTTCGGCGCCTCCCTCGGCGCGGGCGACGTGAACGGCGACGGCAAGGCCGACCTCGCCGTCGGCGTGCCCGGCGAGAGCCTCGGCACCGCCACCGGCACCGGGGCCGTCGTCCTGCTCAAGGGCGCCTCCCAGGCGAACGGCGGCCTGACAGGAAAGGGCGCCGTCGCCTACAACCAGTCCACCGCCGGGGTGCCCGGCGCCGCCGAGTCCGGCGACGACTTCGGCCGCACCGTGCTCCTCGCCGACCTCGTCAAGGACGGCAAGGCCGACCTGGCCGCCGCCGCTCCCCTGGAGGACGGCACGTACGCGGACTCCGGCGCCGTCTGGACGCTGCGCGGCTCCGCGGGCGGCCTGACCACCACCGGTGCGACGACGCTCAGCCCCGACAAGCTCGGCCAGCCCGAGCAGGGCGCCCGGTTCGGCTCGCTCATCGGCCGCTGACCCCCGCGCCACGCACCACTCCACCTAGTTCCCGCACAGCTCATCCCTGCACAGCTCCTGGAGGAAAAGTGCGCCGTTCCCTCGTCGCCGCCCTCGCGGCGACCGCACTCGCGACGCCCCTCGCGGTCGTCGCCACCACCGGATCCGCGTCGGCCGCCCCCGTGCCGCCCCGCGCCCACGTCACCGACTTCAACCACGACGGATACGCCGACCTCGCGATCTCCGCGACCGGCAGCTACGACGGCGCCACGCCCGGCCACGTCTCGATCGTCTACGGCTCGGCGTCGGGCCCCGACACCGCGCACGCGCAGACCATCGGCCGCGAGACCCCCGGCGTGCCCGGAGAGCCGGAGCGCAGCGGCCGGTTCGGCCAGGACACGGCGGCCGCCGACCTCGACGGCGACACCTACACCGACCTCGTCGTCACCGGCTACGACGGCAAGGCCGTCGTCCTGTGGGGCTCCGCCGCGGGCCTGACCGGCGAGGGCAGCAGCGAACTGCCCGTGAACGGCGCGCGCGTCACCGCCGGTGACTTCAACGGCGACGGCAAGCGCGACCTGGTCTCCGCCACCTACCCGCGCAGCGACGACCCCGACAACAACGACCAGGGCATGACCGTCTCGTACGGCCCGTTCACGCGCGACGGCAAGCCCGCGCGCACCCAGGCCGTCGTCACCAGCCAGACCTTCGGCCCCGGCGGCTTCGTCGCGGGCGACATCACCGGGGACGGCGCAGACGACATCGTCACCAGCCACGGCTTCGAGGAGATGGCGTACGGCAGCCAGTTCTGGCAGGGCGGCAAGGACGGCGTCAGCACCACGTCGCAGAAGCTCGCGCCGTCCCTCGGCGGGGCCGTCGCGGATGTCGACGGGGACGGCTACGGCGATCTGGTCGTCCGCGACATCGGCGGCAACTTCGAGGACATGCAGTACCAGAAGGGCACGATCCTCATCAGGTACGGCTCGGCGTCGGGCCCTTCCTCGACCCGCACCGCGAAGATCACCCAGGACACGGCGGGCGTCCCCGGCGTCGGTGAGAAGGGCGACGAGTTCGGCTCCGCGATCAGCGCGGGCGACGCCAACGGCGACGGCTACGCGGACGTCGCCGTCGGCATCCCCGGCGAGGACATCGAGACCGTCAAGGAGGCCGGCAGCACCGTGCTCCTCAAGGGCTCGCGCGGCGGTCTGACCGGCACGGGCGCGCAGGCCTTCCACCAGTCCACGACCGGGGTGCCCGGCGCTTCCGAAGGGCTCGACGAGTTCGGCAGCGAGGTTCTGCTGTCCGACACGAACAAGGACGGCAAGGCCGATCTGACGGTGTCCGCTCCGCTGGAGGACGGGACGTACGAGGACTCGGGCGCGGTGTGGCACCTCCGTGGGGCCACGGGTGGGCTGACCGTCACGGGGATCAAGTCCTTTGGACCCAAGGGGGTTGGCCTGCCGGCCGAGGATGCGGTGCAGTTCGGGCAGCCGTTGGGGCGGTGAATTCGCTGCGGGTTGTTCTGGGCTGAGCGCGCCGTTCCCCGCGCCCCTTACGGGGCCCGGGGAACGGCCCCTCAGTTTTCGATCACCGGCAGCAGCTCCGGCAAGTGGCCGTCCGATGCTGTGGCCGCGTGCTGGCGCTCCTCCGGGACCTCCCCGTACAGCGTCGTGCGCGGCTTCGCCGGGCGGCCCGCCGTCTCTGCGATGGCGATGAGGTCCTCGATGGAGCGGTAGGAGCCGTAACTGGAGCCCGCCATGCGGGAGATGGTCTCCTCCATCAGGGTGCCGCCGAGGTCGTTGGCGCCGGAGCGGAGCATTTCGGCGGCGCCCTCCTGGCCCAGCTTGACCCAACTGGTCTGGATGTTGGGGATGTGCGGGTGCAGGAGGATGCGCGCCATGGCCGTCACCGCGCGGTTGTCGCGGGTGGTCGGGCCGGGGCGGGCGATGCCCGCCAGGTAGACCGGGGCGTTGGTGTGGATGAAGGGCAGAGTCACGAACTCCGTGAAGCCGCCGGTCTCCTGCTGGATGGCGGCCAGGGTGCGGAAGTGGCCGAGCCAGTGGCGGGGCTGGTCCACGTGGCCGTACATCATCGTGGACGAGGACCGTATGCCCAGCTCGTGCGCGGTCTTGATGACCTCGATCCAGGTGGCCGTCGGCAGCTTGCCCTTGGTGAGGACCCAGCGGACCTCGTCGTCGAGGATCTCGGCGGCCGTGCCGGGGATGGAGTCGAGGCCCGCCTCCTTGGCGGCGGTGAGCCACTCGCGGAGGGAAAGCCCGGTCCTGGTCGCGCCGTTGACGACCTCCATGGGCGAGAAGGCGTGCACGTGCATGCCCGGCACGCGCTTCTTCACGGCCCGCGCGATGTCGAAGTAGGCGGTGCCCGGCAGGTCGGGGTGGATGCCGCCCTGCATGCAGACCTCGACGGCGCCGACGTCCCAGGCCTGCGCGGCCCGGTCGGCGACCTGGTCGAGGGAGAGGGTGTAGGCGTCGGCGTCGGTCCTGCGCTGGGCGAAGGCGCAGAAGCGGCAGCCGGTGTAACAGACGTTGGTGAAGTTGATGTTGCGGGTGACGATGTACGTGACGTCGTCGCCGTTGACCGTCTTGCGGATGTCGTCCGCGATGGAGCAGAGCGCGTCGAGCGCGGGCCCGTCGGCGTGCAGCAGCGCGAGCGCCTCGTCGTCGGTGAGCTTCGTCGGGTCGTCGGCCGCCTGCTTGAGCGCGGCCCGTACGTCGCCGTCGATGCGGGACGGCACCATGCCGGGGGCGGCCTGTTCGCGCAGGGCGTCCCAGTCGCCGTACACCTCGTCGAAGTCGTCGCGCCGGTCCGAGGTGCGGCCCGTGGTGTCGATGGTGCGGTGCAGGTCGGTGCGGCCCGTCGAGGCGACGTACCCCTCGTCGGGCTCCTGCCAGGGGTGGCCCTCGACGACGGCGTCGGGGCGGGCGAGACCGGTCTCCGGGTCGGCGAGCGCGCGCACGTGCGGCAGCAGGCGCGGGTCGAGCCACGGCTCACCGCGTTGCACGAACTCCGGGTAGACGCAGAGCCGTTCCTCCAGGCGGAAGCCCGCTTCGGCCGACTGCGCGGCGAGCTCGTCCAGTTGCGGCCAGGGCTTCTCGGGGTTCACGTGGTCGATCGTGACCGGCGAGACGCCGCCCCAGTCGTCGATGCCCGCGCCGATGAGGCGGGCGTACTCGCCGTCGACGAGGTTCGGCGGGGCCTGGAGGTTGCCCGAAGGGCCCATGATGTGCCGGGCGACGGCGACCGTGGCGACCAGGTCGTCGAGTTCGGCGTCGGGCATGCCGCGCATCGCCGTGTCCGGCTTGGCGCGGAAGTTCTGGATGATCAGTTCCTGGATGCCGTGGTACGACCGGGCGACGCGGCGCAGCGCGAACAGCGAGTCGGCGCGCTCCTCGTACGTCTCGCCGATCCCGATGAGCAGCCCGCTGGTGAAGGGGACGGAGGAACGGCCCGCGTCCTCCAACACCCGCAGCCGCACCGCCGGTTCCTTGTCGGGCGAGCCGTAGTGCGGCATGCCCGGCTCGCTCCACAGCCGCTCGGCCGTGGTCTCCAGCATCATGCCCATGCTGGGCGCGACCGGCTTGAGCCGCTGGAAGTCCGTCCAGGTCATGACGCCCGGGTTGAGGTGCGGGAGCAGTCCGGTCTCTTCGAGGATGCGGATCGAGATGGCGCGGACGTACGCGATGGTGTCGTCGTACCCCTCGGCCTCCAGCCACTCGCGCGCCTCGGGCCAGCGCTCCTCCGGCTTGTCGCCGAGGGTGATCAGGGCTTCCTTGCAGCCCATTTCGGCGCCGCGCCGCGCGATGTCGAGGACCTCGTCCGGGGACATGAACATCCCGTGGCCCGCACGCCGCAGCTTGCCGGGGACGGTCGCGAAAGTGCAGTAGTGGCATTTGTCGCGACACAGGCGGGTAAGCGGGATGAACACGCTCTTCGAGTACGTGATGACGCCCGGGCGGCCCGCCGCTTCGAGGCCCGCGTCGCGCACCCGGGCGGCGGACGCCGTGAGGTCGTCGAGGTCCTCGCCGCGCGCCTGCAGCAGGACGGCGGCCTCCGTCACGTCGAGCGCGACGCCGTCCCTGGCCCGCCTGAGCGCGCGCCGCATGGCATTCGCGGTGGGTCGTCCGGCCTCGTCGGGCTGCGCGCTGTTGGTCATGTCTTCGAGCATACGAGGGGGAACGTTTGACCCCTACAAATGCTTCCGCCGCTTCTACCGCACACTTTCCGCCGCCCCTGCGGATCACTCGGGGGCCTACAGATACGCCCCGAACCCGTCGAGCACCTCCACCACCGCCGCCTCCGCCCCGGCGGGCAGCTGCACGATCACCTCGTCCACGCCGAGGTCCGCGTAGTGCTCCAGCTTCCCGGCGTTCGGTTCGACGGCCGACAGCGCCACGTACAGGTCCTCGGGGGCCCGCCCCGCGTCCGCCCACGCCGACCGCAGCACGGGCAGGGCCTCGCGCAGACCGCTGCCGCCGATCGGCATCCAGCCGTCCGCGTACTCCGCGATGTGCGCGAACAGACCGGGGCCCGCCGCGCCGCCGATCAGGGTGCGCGGACCGTACAGCGGGCCCTTGCCGAGGCGTACGCGGGGCGCGAGGAGCGGTTTCGGGTGGACCTCGCTGGCCCGCACGGCGGCGAACTCGCCCTCGTACTCGGTCGGTTGCTCCGCCCACAGGGCCCGCATCACCGCCATCCGGTCGCGTACGACGGCCCGTCTGCGCGGCCACTCCACGCCGTGGTCGGCGGCCTCCTCGCGGTTCCAGCCGTAGCCGATGCCGAGCGTGACGCGGCCTCCGGAGAGGTGGTCGAGCGTCGCGATCTGCTTCGCGAGGTCGATCGGGTCGTGCTGGGCGACCAGGGCGATGTTCGTGCCGAGCGTGATCCGCCCGGTGACCACGGCGGCCTGCGCGAGCGCCACGAACGGGCTGAGCATGCGGGCGCACTCGGGCGGGAGTTCACCGCCCGGATAGGGGGTTTCGCGGGGGACGGGGATGTGGGTGTGCTCGGGGAGGTAGAGCCCGGCGAATCCACGTTCCTCCAACTCCCTTGCCAGGCTTGCCGGACTGATCGTCCGGTCGGTCATGTAGAGCGTCGCGGAGATGCGCACGGGTCCCTCCGGGCGTCGGCGTAGGGCACTCTTCCTATCCCCGGAAAGTCGGTTGGTCCATGCCCACGCGCTCACTAGCCTGGCGCGCGTGAACAGACGAAAGCAGAAGAAGCTCACCAATCGCCTGGTATGGGCCGCGGCGGTCGGCGACACCTGCACCGTCCGTACCGTGCTGCGCACCGGGGTCGATCCGGAGCTGCCCGAGGCCGACGGCACGACGGCCCTGTACGCCGCCTCGGTGCACGGCGCCGCGTCCACGGTGCGGGCGCTGCTGCGGGCGGGGGCGCTGCCGAACACCGAGAGCCGCGGCATCACGGACGGCACCCCGCTGTGCGGGGCCGCCGCCTGGGGCCATGTCGCCACCGTGCGCGAACTCCTCACCCACGGCGCCGATCCGAACCTCCGGGAGGACGGCGGCGCAGGGAGCACGCCGCTGTTCTGGGCGCGCAACGGCGCGTCCGGGCCGCATCCGGAGACGGAGGCGGCGCTGGTGGCGGCGGGGGCCACGGACTAGCGAGGACACACACCCTGCCCGTCACCCGCACGACGTGCGTCACTAGGCTCGCGGCATGACCACAGACAGCCAGCAGGACAACGCGTCGGGCTCGTCCGTCACCTTCATCAACGTCTTCGAGATCGACGCCGCCGAGCTCGACGAGTTCGTCGCGAAGTGGGAGCAGCGGGCCCGCCTCATGCGGGACAAGCCGGGGTTCATCGATTCCCGTATGCACCGCGCGCGTTCGGCCGACTCCCGTTTCCAGCTCGTCAACGTCTCCCACTGGGAGAGCCAGGAGGCGTGGGAGGCCGCCACCGCCGACCCCGACTTCTCCCGACGCACACAGGACGCACGGGAGCAGACCAAGCAGCCGGTCACGCCGAACCCCGGGGTGTACGACGTCGTGGTGGAACTCGCCGCGCCCTAGGGCCATGACGAGTACCTGTACGGATACGCGTACGAGTGACGGAACCCCCTGGCTCCCCTAGAGTGCGCCAGATCCGGACACATCCGGGGAATCGGGGGGTCCGTCATGCGACCACGGATCGCTACCACTCTGCTGCTGATCGCCGCCCTGTTCGGCGCCACCGCACCCGCCACGTCGTACGCGGCACCGCCACCGTCCGCCGTCTCCGCGCCGTACGCGTCGACGGCCGTCACGTCGACGGCCGACAAGACCGGCGAGTCGAGCACGTCCGGCCATACCGGCAAGAAGAAGCCGCGCAAGCACAAGAAGAAGGGCACGTCCTTCGGCCTCGTCGGCGGGATCGCCACCGTCGTGGTCGTCGTGGTCCTCGTCCTCGCGCTCCTCGCGCTGCGGCGGCGCCGCCGGACGTAGGCCCGTCAATCACCTTCCCTTGACGCGCAGTTCACGGCTCAATACCAGGGTTGCCCGCACCACCCATGTCACCACCGACACCCTGGGAGCCGCAGCATGTGCGAGGACCACCCGCAGCACGGGCGGATGAACAGACGCGGACTGCTCGTGACGGGAGCCGCCGCCGCGCTTACGTTGAACGGCGTGAGCTTCGCCAGCGGCGCCGAGCGGCGCGCCCCGCAGTCGGGGCAGAACAGCGGCAAGGACGCGGGTACCCGCGAAACGAGGACCGTCCGGGGGACCCTGCCCCCGGGCGCACCCGACTTCGTCTACCTGCCTGTGGAGATCCCCGACGGGGTCGGCGAGCTCCACGTCGCGTACACCTACCAGAAGCCGGCCGTCCCGGCCGGCACCCAGGGCAACGCCCTGGACATCGGCGTCTTCGACGAGCGCGGCACCGATCTCGGCGGCAAGGGCTTCCGCGGCTGGTCGGGCGGCGCCCGCACCGAGTTCTTCATCCGCGCCGACGAGGCGACGCCCGGGTACATCCCGGGCCGGGTCCGCGCGGGCACGTGGCACATCGCGCTCGGCCCGTACACGGTCGCTCCCGAAGGCCTCCCGTACGAGGTGACGATCACCCTCACGTACGGCGCGCCCGGCAAGACCCCGAAGCCGGTCTACCCGCCCGCGCGCGCCAAGGGGCGCGGCCGCGCCTGGTACCGCGGCGACTGCCATCTGCACTCCGTCTACTCCGACGGCAGGCGCACCCTCGCCGAGATCGCCGCGCTCGCCAGGGCCGCGGGCCTCGACTTCATCAACTCCTCCGAGCACAACACCCATTCCTCGCACCCGCATTGGGCCGATCTCGCGGGCGACGACCTGCTGATCATGCTCGGCGAGGAGGTCACCACCCGCAACGGCCACGTGGTCGCCCTCGGCACCGACCCCGGCACGTTCGTCGACTGGCGCTACCGCGCCCGCGACAACCGCTTCGGCAGGTACGCGCGCAAGATCCGTGACACGGGTGGCCTCGTCGTCCCCGCCCACCCGCACGCCACCTGCGTCGGCTGCAACTGGAAGTTCGGCTTCGGCGAGGCCGACGTGGTCGAGGTGTGGAACGGCGCGTACACCCCGGACGACGAGGTCTCCCTCGCCGACTGGGACAGCATGCTCGTCGCCGCCGTGCGCGGCGGGCGGCCGTGGATCCCGGCCATGGGCAACAGCGACGCCCACCGCGACCCCGACCCGGTCGGCAGCCCGCAGACCGTCGTCCTCGCCGACGACCTGACCCGCGAGGCCATCCAGGACGGCCTGCGCAAGGGCCGCTCCTACATCGCCGAGTCCAAGTCCGTCGACCTCGCCTTCTCGGCGGCGGGCGGCAAGGGGAAGCACGCGGGCATCGGCGAGCGCCTCGACGTCGACCGCGACTCCCCCGTCACGGTCCGCCTCGACGTGCAGGGCGCCCCCGGCTGCACCGCCCGCTTCGTCACGGACCAGGGCGTCCTGCACACGGGCCCCGCCCTGCCGGCGTCCGGCGCGGGCACCCTTGAGTGGCGTACGACGGCTTCGTACGCGGCGTACGTGCGGGCGGAGGTCCGGCACGCCCCGGTGGTGACGGGCCTGCCGGGTCCGCTCGCGGCCTTCACGAATCCGATCTTCCTGGGCCGCTGAACTACTGCGGGGGCTGCGGGGGTTGCAGGGGCCCCGCGGGCCCCGAGGGCTGCAGCCAGTACGGCTGTTGAGGGGCGTACGGACCCGGCTGGGCGGGGGGCGGTGTCCACGGCGGCATGTACCGCACCCGCCCCGTCTCATCCGTCACGGGTACGAAGCCCCTCTCATGCAGCCGCGCCGCGAAGCGGGCGTTGCGCCGCCGGTTGAACACGAACCCGGCGGCGCCCAGCGCCATCAGCGCGGCCCAGCCGACACCCGCCACGAGGAAGGCGGACGCGTCGCCGCCGCCCTTGACGGCGAGCACCACGGCGCCGACGGTGACGGCACCGACGCCGTACAGCATGCGCTGCTCGGCGGCCTTGCCGGTGTAGTCGAACTTGGCGCGGGCCTTGATCAGCTCGACGGCATCGGGCTGGAAGGGCGGCAGCGGACCGGCCTCGGCCGCGTGCGGGTACAGGGCCCGGTTGCGTGCGGCCCGCTGCTGCGCCTGAGGGCTCGGGTCGGGGGCGATGTACAGCACGAGACGTGAGCTCTGTCCGCTGCCGACGTACCGGGCGTCCAGGTACTGATAGCCGAACTGCTCGGCGATGAAGGCGAGCCGGGCCGTCTTCTTCAGCGAGGACATGGGAGTACTGAGCTCGACGGTCTCCCCCGTGGCCATGAGCCGGAACATCTTCCGCACTTTCCCGCTGCTCACCCGTATCCGCTCCCGCCCACCACTCACCGCGAACGCCCTCCCCTTGCCATATCGGTCCCTACCGGCCCCTGCCCGGAATGCCCACCATCATGCCGAGTTCACAGCGGTACCGGACGCCCCATACGCCCTTCCGGCACCGGGCCGGTCGCCTCACCCCCGCAGGGCCAGATGCGCCCAGACCGTCTTGCCCTCCTCGCGCGGCCGCACGCCCCACGCCTGCGTGATCGCGTCCACGACCAGCAGCCCGCGGCCCGCGACATGGTCGGCCCCCGGCGAGGGCTTGGCGATTTCGGGCATCCGCCACCGGCAGGAATCCGAGACCTCGACCACGAGCACCCCTTCTCTGCGGCGCAGGGTCAGTTCGAAGAACTCGCCGATGCCCTTGGCGTGGACGACGGCGTTGGTGGCGAGTTCGCTGACGACGAGGGCGACGGGGGCGGCGAGTTCGGCCAACCGCCAGTCCTGGAGCGTCGCTTCGGCGTGGTGTCGGGCGGCGGGGACGGAGGCCCTTCGGAGACGGAATCTCCGGGTGTGCGTACGTCCGGGCATGCGTCCTCCAGGGGACGGGCAGGCGGGGTCGTCATCACCAGGAGCCCCAAAAGCAACACCCTGCGTGACGCACCTCACGGTAGGGCGGGAGTCACACTCCGTGCAATAGCTTCAGAGCGAGAATTTGCATCGCCGGAAGTTCCCAACTTGCTGGCAGCTGGCGTCACTTGACGTGCACACTGGTCACACTCGGTGGAGGAGAGTGACATGGCCGCAGGCGGACGCCCCACGGTGCGCAGCCGGCGCCTCGGCACGGCGCTCAGGAAATACCGCGAGGGCGCGAAGTTAGACCAGCGGCACGCGGCCGACTACATCTCCGGCTCCAAGGCCAAGATCAGCCGGATCGAGGCGGGGCAGGTCGCGGCCAGGCCCGGTGACGTACGCCTGCTCCTGGAGCTCTACGGAGTCGAGGACCCGGCGGTCTTCCGCCAGCTGGAACAGCTCGCCCGCGACGCCAACAAGCGGGGCTGGTGGCTCAATCACCCGGTCCTGTCCGATCCGGAGTACGCCGACATCATCGCGCTCGAAGCGGACGCCACATACATCCGCACCTGGCAGCACCTCTTCATTCCCGGCCTGCTCCAGACCGACGGCTACGCCAGGGAGCTGGCCCACGCCGGCCTCGCGGCCTACTCCCCCGAGAAGGTCGACGAACTCATCGCCGTCCGGAAGGCGCGCCGCCGGGTCATCGAGGAGGGCGGCACCCGGTACGCGGCGGTCATCTGGGAACCGGCCCTGACCGCCCCCATGCCCGACGCCGGGATCCACCGCGACCAGCTCTCGCACATCGTGGACGTCGCCCAACGGCGCAACGTGAGCGTCCAGGTCATGCCCAGCACGGAGTGGCGGGCGGCCCGCATGGCCTCCCAGTTCTCCCTGTTCACCTTCGGCGCCGACCCCGAGTTCGGGGTCATCGCCTGCGACAGCACCACGGGCACGGTCTTCCAGGAGGACGGCAAGGACCTGCGCTGCCACGCGCAGATCTTCGATGCCCTCGGCTCCGCGGCGCTGACCCCCGAGGCGACCCTGTCGTTCCTGCGCGGGGCGATCGCCGGGATCCAGACATCTCCGGTGTGACGTCCGGGGACTTGCCGGACGGAACAGTGGCCCCTACCCCGGCCACACCACCGCCTGCAGCTCGCTGTACGCGTGCAGGGCGTACGAGCCGACGTCCCGGCCCACCCCGCTCCTCTTGAACCCGCCGAACGGCGCCTCCATGTTGCGGCCGATCGTGTTGATGCCGACGCCGCCCGCGCGGAGCCTGCGCGCGATGCGGAAGGCGCGGGCGACGTCGCCGGAGAAGACGTAGTCGATGAGGCCGTAGTCGCTGTCGTTGGCGAGGGAGACCGCCGTCTCCTCCGCCGCCTCCGGGGTCTCGGCGTCGAAGGGCACGACCACCACGACCGGGCCGAAGATCTCCTCCCTGACCACCCGCATGTCGTTGGTGCAGTCGGCGAGGAGCGTCGGTGCGACGTAGAAGCCCTTGGCGTACGGGGGCCGCTCGCCGCCCGCGACGACGCGCGCGCCCTCCTTGCGGCCGAGGTCGACGTACGACTCGATCCGGTCGCGGTGCGCCGCCGAGATCACCGGGCCCACGATCGTGCCCTGCTCACGCGGATCGCCGACCTTCAGGTAGCCGATGTAGGCGGTCAGCTTCTCCAACAGGGCGTCGTACACGCCCCGTTGGACGAGCACGCGGGTCGGCGCCGTGCAGATCTGACCGCTGTAGAAGGAGAACGTCGTGCCGATCCCTGCCGCCGCCGCGGCAAGGCCCTCATCGTCCACGTCGTCGAGGACGATCGCCGCGCCCTTGCCGCCCAGCTCCATCAGCTGCCGCTTCAGGTCACGCCCGCACACCTCGCCGATCCGCTGCCCCACGGCCGTCGACCCGGTGAAGCTCACCATGTCGACGTCCGGCGAGTCGACCGCCGCCTCGCCCACGCCGGTCCCCGTGCCGGAGACGACGTTCACGACACCGGGCGGCGCCCCGGCCTCCTCCAGGGCGGCCGCCATCCGGTACACGGAGAGCGGGTCCTGCGGCGCGGGCTTGACCACCACCGTGTTGCCCATGGCGAGCGCGGGCGCCACCTTGCCCGCGGGGTTCGCCCAGGGGTTGTTGTACGAGGTGATGCAGGTGACGACGCCGACGGGCTGGCGGATGGCGACCGCGCCCATGACGCCCGCCTTCCCCATCGGGCCCGCCTCGTTGATCTGCGGCGGCAGCGCCTCCTCGACCGGCTCCAGGGCCCCCTTCGCGTACCGCTGGAAACGCGCCACCGCCACCGCCACCTGCATGCCGCGGGCCGTGCCGGTCGTCGCGCCCGTCTCGGCCTGCGCAAGGCCGGTGAGCGCCGCGGTGTCGCGCCGCAGCACCGAGGCCGCGCGGGACAGCACCCCGGCCCGCTCCTCGGGTGTCGTGCGCGACCAGGTGGCGAAGGCCTCGCGGGCCGCCGAGGCCGCCGCGTGGACCTGCTCGCGGCTCGCCTCGGGCGCGAGACCGACGACCTCCTCGGTCGCCGGGTCGATCACCTCGTAGTGCCCGCCGTCCGGCTCGGTCCACTCGCCGCCGATGAACAGCCGTTCCGTGCGCGTCATTTGGTGCTCACCGTCTTCGTGTCGCGGCCCGAGCGCAGGATCTTCCCGGGCACGGCCCCGGTGACGACGTCCTCGCGGATCGCCTCCACTCCGTTGACCCAGACCGCGTTGACGCCGATGGCCTTGGAGTCCAGGCGCGGGCTGTCGCCCGGCAGGTCGTGAACGAGCGTCGCCTTGCCCGCGTCGATCTTCTCCGGGTCGAAGAGGACCAGGTCGGCGTGGTAGCCCTCGGCGATCCTGCCGCGCTCGCGCAGCCCGAAGAGCTGCGCCGGGTCGTCGGTGAGCATCTTCACGGCCTGTTCCAGACCGACCAGCTTGCGGCCGCGCAGGCAGTCGCCGATGAAGCGCGTCGTGTACGGCGCCCCGCACATGCGGTCCAGATGCGCGCCCGCGTCGGAGCCGCCCAGCATGACGTCCTCGTGCTGCCACGCCTCCGCGCGCAGCGTCCACGACTCGGGGTCGTTGTCGGTGGGCATCGGCCACAGCACCGTACGCAACCGGTCGTTGGCGCAGATCTCGACGAGGCACTCGAAGGGCTCCTGGCCCCGCTCGGCCGCGATGTCGCGGACGACGCGACCGGTGAGGCCCTCGTTCGCCGCCGCGTACGTGTCCCCGATGACGTACCTGCCGAAGTCGGTGAGCCGCCGGAAGACGCCCGCCTCCTTGCTGCCCGCCCGGCGCAGCATCTCCGCGCGCACGTCCGGTTCCCGCAGCTTCGCGATGCGCTCGGGGACGGGCAGGCCGAGGACCTCGCCCCAGCCCGGGATGAGGTTCAGGGCGCAGAACGTGCCGAGCGACATGTTCATGGGCGTGAGGATCGGCATGGTGAGCGCGACGATGCGGCCACCGGCCTTGCGGGCCCGCTCGCTCGCCACGAGCTGACGCGGCACGCGCTCGGGGACGGCGGAGTCGATGGTGAGGACGTTCCAGTTGAGGGGCCGTCCCGCCGCCGCGCTCATCTCCACGAACAGCTCGATCTCCTCGTCGCTGAACTGGTCGAGACAGCCCGCGACGATCGCTTCGAGCTGCGTGCCCTCGTGCTCGGCGACGGCCTTGCTCAGCGCGAGCAGCTCCGCCGGTTTCGCGTGCCGGGACGCCACGGGCTGCCCGTCGCCGTCCGAGTGGGTGGAGGACTGCGTGGTGGAAAGACCCCAGGCCCCCGCCTCCATCGCCGCATGGAAGAGGCCCAGCATCTCCTCCAGCTGCTCGGGCGTGGGCTGCCCGCCGACCGCGTCCTCGCCCATCACGTACCGCCGCAGCGCACAATGCCCCACCATGAACCCGGCGTTGACCGCGACCCGCCCCTCCAGCGCGTCCAGATACTCCCCGAACGAACTCCACGACCAGGGCGCGCCCTCCTCAAGCGCCACCAGCGACATGCCCTCCACCTTCGACATCATCCGCCGCGTGTAGTCGGCGTCCCCGGGCCGCTCCGGGTTCAACGGGGCCAGTGTGAAACCACAGTTGCCGCCCGCGACGGTCGTCACGCCGTGGTTGAGCGACGGCGTCGCATACGGGTCCCAGAACAGCTGCGCGTCGTAATGCGTATGCGGATCGACGAACCCGGGCGCGAGGACCCGCCCCTGGGCGTCCTCACTGGTCCGTGCCTCCTCCGCGACGGCCCCCGGCTCGGCGACGACGGCGATCCGCCCGTCCCGTATGCCGACGTCGGCGACGCGCGCGGGGGCACCGGTCCCGTCGACGACGGTCGCGCCTTTGATGAGGTGGTCGAGCATGACGTAGACGTCCCCTTTCGGTAGGTAGAGGAAAGCCCGTCCGGCGTTTGAGGACGAGCCCGAAGGGCGATCGACGGGGGCCCGGGGGGCAGGACCCCGGCTTCCTGTCCGGGAGGAGGAAGCCGGGGAGCTTCAACGGTTCAAACCCGGCGGGTCACGCCCCCGCGGCCTTACGGAAGCGCGTGGTGCGGTGCACCGGATCCGTGTCGATCTTCGGGATCACGTGCTCACCGATGAGCTTGATCGTGTTCTTCGTGTCCTCGGGCGAGATCCCGATCGGAAGGCCGAAGCTCAACTGGTCCGCGCCCGCCTGCTCCCACCGCTTGCACTGCGTGAGCACCTCGTCCGGGTCCCCGCAGATCATCAGCTCCTCGGCGATGAGCAGCTCGATGATCTCCTCGCTGTACTCGGGGAGCAGCTCGGGCCACTCGGGGATGCCCTCGGGGCGCGGGAACGTGTCGTGGTAGCGGAACAGCAGCGACTGGAGGTAGTTGAGGCCGCCGCCGACCGCGATCTCGACCGCCTTCTTGTGCGTCTCCGCGCAGATCGCGGTCGACGTCACCATGACGTTGTCGTTGACGAAGTCCCCGATCGGCTCGGCCTCCTTGACCGCCGACTTGTAGGAGTCGACGACCCACTCCATGTCGGAGACCTTCTGCACGCTGAAGCCGAGCACCCCGAGGCCCTTCCTGCCCGCCATCGCGTACGAGGAGGGGGACCCTGCGGCGTACCACATCGCCGGGTGCGACGTCCCGTACGGCTTCGGCAGGACCTTGCGCGGCGGCAGGGACCAGTGCTTGCCCTGGAACCCGACGTACTCGTCCTGGAGCCACATCTTGGGGAACTCGGAGATCGTCTCTTCCCATATCTCCTTGGTGTGGTTCATGTCCGTGATGCCCGGCATGAAGCCGAGGATCTCGTGCGAACCGGCGCCGCGGCCCGAGCCGAACTCGAAGCGTCCCTCGGAGAGATGGTCGAGCATCGCGACCTTCTCGGCGACCTTCACGGGGTGGTTGACCGGCGCCAGCGGGTTGAAGATGCCCGAACCCAGATGGATGCGGTCGGTCGCGTGCGCGAGGTATCCGAGGTAGACGTCGTTCGCGGAGAGGTGCGAGTACTCCTCCAGGAAGTGGTGCTCAGAGGCCCAGGCGTACTTGAAGCCCGACTTGTCCGCCTGGATGACGTACTCGGTCTCCTCGATCAGCGCCTTGTGCTCCGCTTCGGGGTCGACCTGGGCCCGCTTGGCGGGCACGTATCCCTGTACAAAGAGACCGAATTCCAAGGAGGTTCACCGTCCTCGTGAGGTCCGACGGGTTTCTGACGACCCGTCAGATTGTGATGCGTCGACTGTTTCACCGGGTGCGTGGACCGTCAATAGCTGATGCACCGTCAGGGTCCGGGGGGGTGCCCCTATGACTTCGGTCAAGGGGCTGGGGCGGTTTGGGGT
>NZ_JBHYJI010000101.1:0-17496 GCF_042740435.1 Streptomyces sp. NPDC059002
GCCGGTTGTTTGGGGCGGGGCTTGGGGGCGGGGCCCGCACGGTCTTCTGCCGGGTGCGGGCCCCTCCCGTACGCCGGGGGCTACTTGCTCGCGCAGTCCGCGCAGGTGCCGAAGATCTCCACCGTGTGCGCCACGTTCACATAGCCGTGCTCCGCGGCGATCGCCTCGGCCCACTTCTCGACCGCCGGGCCCTCCACCTCGACGGCCTTGCCGCAGACGCGGCAGACCAGATGGTGGTGGTGCTCGCCGGTCGAGCATCTGCGGTAGACCGTCTCTCCCTCGCTGGTGCGCAACGCGTCGACCTCGCCCGCGTCGGCGAGGGACTGGAGGGTGCGGTAGACCGTGGTGAGGCCGACGGAGTCGCCCTTGTGCTTGAGCATGTCGTGCAGCTCCTGCGCACTGCGGAACTCGTCCACGTCGTCGAGCGCCGCCGCCACTGCCGCGCGCTGGCGGGTCGACCTGCCTCGAACCGGGGCTCCCACGGTTGCCTCCTCGCGTCTGCGCTCTGGTCCTGCCGCCTGAGCCTGCCGCCGCTCAAGCCTGCCGAGCCATTGTGCCAGGTTGCCCTGAGCTCAGGTCAGAGCTTGGCGCCCGCCTGGGCCGGAACGGTGCACTCCGCCGGGTCGCCCGCGGCCTGCGCGGCGGCGGCCGCCCGCGCTCTGCGCCTGGCCAGCGGGGTGGCGAGCACCGTCAGGGCGATGAAGACCCCGATGGTGAGCAGCACGATCGTCGCGCCGGGCGGCACGTCCTGGTAGTACGAGGTGACGGTGCCGCCGAGCGTCACCGCGACGCCGATCGCCACCGAGACCGCGAAGGTCGCGGCGAAGCTCCGGGTGAGCTGCTGGGCGGCCGCGACCGGCACCACCATCAGGGCGGAGACCAGGAGCAGGCCCACGACCCGCATGGCGACGGTGACGGTGACCGCGGCGGTCACCGCCGTCAGCAGATTGAGGGCACGCACCGGCAGGCCCGTCACCCGTGCGAACTCCTCGTCCTGGCTGACCGCGAAGAGCTGGCGGCGCAGCCCCAGGGTGACCAGGACCACAAAGGCGGCGAGCAGACAGATCGCCGTGACGTCCTGCTCGGAGACCGTGGAGAGCGAGCCGAAGAGGTACGACTGGAGGTTCGCGTTCGAGCCGCCGGGGGCGAGGTTGATGAACATGACGCCGCCCGCCATGCCGCCGTAGAACAGCATCGCGAGGGCGATGTCGCCGCGCGTCTTGCCGTACCAGCGGATCAGTTCCATGACCACGGCGCCGACGATCGCGACCGCCGTCGCCATCCACACGGGAGACGTCGAGAGCAGGAAGCCGAGGCCGACACCGGTCATCGCGACGTGGCCGATGCCGTCGCCCATCAGGGCCTGGCGGCGCTGCACGAGGTAGATGCCGACGGCGGGCGCGGTGATGCCGACCAGGACGGCGGCGAGCAGCGCCCGCTGCATGAAGGCGTAGTTGAGGAGTTCCATCGTTCTTGCGTCCTCAGGTGAGCAGGCCGGTACGGACCGGCTCCGCGTCGGCGGTGTGCGGGTGGACGTGGTCGTGGCCGGGCAGCGCGTGCTGGCCGACGGCCTCCGGGGGCGGCCCGTCGTGCAGGACGCAGCCGTCGCGCAGGACCACGGCACGGTCGATGAGCGGTTCCAGCGGCCCCAGTTCGTGCAGGACGAGGAGGACCGATGTGCCCCTGGCGACCTGCTCGCGCAGGGTCGCGGCGAGGATCTCCTGGCTGGCCAGGTCGACGCCGGCCATCGGCTCGTCCATGATCAGCAGCTCCGGCTCGGAGGCCAGCGCACGGGCGATGAGTACGCGCTGGTGCTGGCCGCCGGAGAGGGCGTTCACGGAGTCCTTGGCGCGGTCGGCGAGGCCCACGAGCCCGATGGCGCGGGCGACGGCCTCCCGGTCGGCCTTGCGCAGCACGCCGAAGCGGGCGCGGGAGAGCCGACCGGAGGCGACGACCTCGGTGATCGTGGCGGGCACGCCGCCCGCCGCGGTGGTGCGCTGCGGGACGTACCCGACGCGGGACCAGTCGCGGAAGCGGCGGCGCGGCGTACCGAAGATCTCCACGTCGCCGCCGGTGGCGGGGACCTGGCCGATGATCGTGCGCACGGCCGTCGACTTGCCCGAGCCGTTGGCACCGAGCAGCGCCACGACCTCACCGCGCCCGACCTTGAGGTCGATGCCGCGCAGGACGGGGCGCGAGCCGAGCTCGGCCGTCACCTTGCGCAGGGATATGACGGCCTCGCCGGTGTCGGCCTGCTTGCTCATGGCTCGTGCCTCCATAGCCGCGGGAGTGGGGGTCACTTGGCGCCCAGGGCCTTCTGCAGGGCCTTGAGGTTGGACTCCATGACCTGGATGTAGTCGGTGCCCTTGGAGTCGTCGGTGATGCCCTCGATCGGGTCGAGCACATCGGTCTTCAGGCCGGTGTCCTTGGCGAGGGTCTGCGCCGTCTTGTCGCTGACGAGCGTCTCGTAGAAGACCGTGGTGACCCCGTCGGCCTTCGCCATCTTCTGGAGTTCCTTGACGCGCTTGTTGCTGGGCTCGGCCTCGGGGTCCAGGCCGCTGATGGCCTCCTCGGTGAGGCCGTAGCGCTCGGCGAGGTAGCCGAAGGCGGCGTGGGTGGTGATGAAGACCTTGCTCTTGGTGTTCTTCAGGCCGTCCTTGAAGGTCTTGTTCAGGCCGTCGAGCTTCTTCACGAGCTTCGCGGTGTTCTTCTTGTACGTCGCCGCGTTGTCCGGGTCGGCCTTCTCCAGGGCCTTGCCGACGCCCTCGGCGACCTCGGCGTACTTCACCGGGTCGAGCCAGATGTGCGGGTCGGCGCCCTCGTGCGAGTGGTCGTGGCCGTGGTCGTCGTGACCCTCTTCGCCGTGCTCGTCGGCGTGCCCGCCGACCTCGTCGCCGTGCTTCTCCAGGCCGGTCAGGGACGCGGCGTCGACCTTGGTCTTGATGCCGGACTGGTCGATCGCGTCGTCGACGGCGGGCTGCAGGCCCTTGAGGTAGAGGGCCACGTCGGACTCTTCGAGCTGTCCGCGCTGCTTGGCGGAGACGTCCAGGTCGTGCGGCTCCTGGCCGGGCTCGGTGAGGTTCGTGACGGAGACGTGGTCGCCGCCTATCTGCTCCGCGAGGTACTGCATGGGGTAGAACGACGCCACCACGTCGAGCTTGCCGTCGTTGTCGCTCGCGGCCGACGAGGAGCAGGCGGTCAGCGCGGTGAGGCCGAGGACGGTGGCGGAGGCAAGCGCGGCGGTGGGTATCAGGCGTCGTACGTTCATGACACTCATTTTCAACAAATGTGGAAACGATTGTCAACAAGCGGTCCGGGCCCCTGCCGCGCAGGAACCGATTTGATTAGGGGGGTAAGGCCGCCGGTAACCTGAAGCATTCGCTCCCGAAGCCGCTGCCCCGGCAGTCATCGCTTCGTCCGCCGTCGTAATGAAGAGAGCACCGTGGCCGCCGACAAGATCGACACCATCGTCAGCCTGAGCAAGCGCCGTGGCTTCGTTTTTCCCTGCAGTGAGATCTACGGCGGTCAGCGCGCCGCCTGGGACTACGGGCCGCTCGGCGTCGAGCTGAAGGAGAACCTCAAGCGCCAGTGGTGGCGCTACATGGTCACCTCGCGCGAGGACGTCGTCGGCATCGACTCGTCGGTGATCCTGGCGAGCGAGGTCTGGCAGGCCTCCGGCCATGTCGCGACCTTCTCCGACCCGCTCACCGAGTGCCTCTCCTGCCACAAGCGCCACCGCGCCGACCACCTGGAAGAGGCGTACGAGGCCAAGCACAACCGCCCGCCGGCCAACGGTCTCGCGGACATCAACTGCCCCAACTGCGGCACCAAGGGCCAGTTCACCGAGCCCAAGCAGTTCTCCGGCATGCTCGCCACGCACCTCGGCCCCACGCAGGACAGCGGCTCCGTCGCCTACCTGCGCCCCGAGACCGCGCAGGGCATCTTCACCAACTTCGCCCAGGTCCAGCAGACTTCGCGCCGCAAGCCGCCGTTCGGCATCGCGCAGATGGGCAAGTCCTTCCGCAACGAGATCACGCCCGGCAACTTCATCTTCCGCACCCGCGAGTTCGAGCAGATGGAGATGGAGTTCTTCGTCAAGCCGGGCGAGGACGAGAAGTGGCAGGAGTACTGGATGGAGCAGCGCTGGAACTGGTACACCGGCCTGGGCCTGCGCGAGGAGAACATGCGGTGGTACGAGCACCCGAAGGAGAAGCTCTCCCACTACTCCAAGCGCACCGCTGACATCGAGTACCGCTTCCAGTTCGGCGGCAGCGAGTGGGGCGAGCTGGAAGGCGTCGCCAACCGCACGGACTACGACCTGTCCGCGCACTCCAAGGCGTCCGGCCAGGACCTGTCGTACTTCGACCAGGAGGCCGGCGAGCGCTGGACCCCCTACGTCATCGAGCCCGCGGCCGGTGTCGGCCGCACGATGCTGGCGTTCCTCCTCGACTCCTACATCGAGGACGAGGCCCCCAACGCCAAGGGCAAGCTGGAGAAGCGCACGGTCATGCGCTTCGACCACCGCATCGCCCCGGTGAAGGTCGCGGTGCTTCCGCTCTCCCGCAACCCCGAGCTGTCCCCGAAGGCCAAGGGCCTGGCGACCGCCCTGCGGCAGAACTGGAACATCGAGTTCGACGACGCGGGCGCCATCGGCCGCCGCTACCGCCGCCAGGACGAGATCGGCACGCCGTACTGCGTCACGGTCGACTTCGACACCCTCGACGACAACGCCGTGACGGTGCGCGAGCGTGACTCGATGAAGCAGGAGCGGGTCTCCCTCGACCAGATCGAGGGCTACCTGGCGACGCGCCTCGTGGGCTGCTGACGCCCGTACGTGCCCCGCGCGAAGCCCCCGGTTCCGGGTTATGGAACCGGGGGCTTCCGTGCACACTGAGGCCCATGCTTCCAATGACCACGAGCAAGGTCAGCAGATGGGACCAGCACGGGCGCGAACACGTCGTCCAGGTCCAGAAGGCGGGCATGCAGCGGCAGTTGAGCTGCGGGACCTGCGGGTGGCGCAGGAAGGCGCAGTTCCTGCCGTGGCTCAAGGCCGAGGAACACCTGGCGGAGGCGCATCAGGCGACGGTGGATCCGTCGGCCCCGGCTTCGTAGGGGTCAGTGCCGCGCAGGGGTCAGTACGAGGACCGCGGTGTCCTGCGGCTGCGGGGTGAGCAGCAGGGTCATGCCGTACGCACGGGGCGTGCCGTCGCCCCCGGGCGCGATCCCGACCGTCCGCGGGGCGAAGTCGCCGACCGAGCGGCACGCCCACCACGCCGTCAGGTCCGGCCGTGCGGAGTCGAGCCGTCCGGTGAGCCGCCGGAGGTCCTCGGCCCCGGGGCGGCGGTCCGCGCGGGTGCGGAAGTGCCGGTGCAGGTCCATCGCGACGGGCTCCCAGTCGGGCAGCACGCGCTGGTGCCGGGCGTCACCGACCAGCAGGAGCAGCAGATTGCGCCGGTCCGCAGGGATGTCCGCGGGATCGGGCCACACAGCGGCGTACGCGCGGTTCCAGGCGAGGATGTCCAGGGCGGGGCCCAGCAGGAGCGCCGGACTGTCGGGCCAACTGTCCAGCATCGCGCGGAGGTTCGGGTCGTACGGGGCGCTCGGCTCGTCGGCGGCGGGGGCGAACCCGGCGAGGGCCAGCGCGTGCCGGTGGGCGTCGGCGTCGAGACGCAGCGCGCGGGCGACCGCGTCCAGCACCTGCCGCGAGGTGTCCACGCGGCCCTGCTCCAGCCAGGTGTACCAGGCCACGGAGACGCCCGAGAGCGCGGCGACCTCCTCGCGTCGCAGGCCCTTCGTGCGGCGGCGGGCGGTGCTCGGCAGCCCGACGTCGGCGGGGGAGAGGAGCTCGCGGTGCGCGCGCAGGAAGCCGCCCAGTTCGTGTCGCAGGGCCGTGGTCTCCATGAGCCCAGCCTATGACCTGCGCTCACCCCCACAGATGCCTGCCTGGCTACGGCGATCAGGAGCGCGGAGGCTGAAGCCATGACCGAACAGACAAGCCCCGTACCCGCCCCCACGATGTGGCGCCTTCGCAACGACTCATCGGACCTGCCCGAACCCCGCACCTACACCCGGGTCTTCACCGGACCCGGCACGCTCGACTCGGTGGCCGCCTTCTACGAGCGGGTGCTCGGCAGGGAACGGGACCTGTGGTTCGCGTACCCGGAGAAGAACCTCGCCCTCGCGGCGGTCGGCAGCTTCCTCCTCGTCGAGGGCACGGAGGAGGCCCTGGCCCCGTTCCGCACGACGCACGGCACGCTCCTGGTCGACTCGGCGCAGCCCTACCTGGACCGCCTCGTCGCGGAGGGCGCGGAGATCGTCTACCCCCTGGTCAAGGTCCCCACGGGCTCGGGCTTCACGGCCCGCCACCCCGACGGCACGCTCATCGAGTACGTGGAGCACCGGCCGACGGAGGAGGGGCTGTAGGCCCCGAGGGGCGTGGTTGTCAGAGGCAGCCCTTAGGGTCCGCCTGTGACTGAATCCTCCACGTACCTCAATGAGACGGCGAACGCCTACGACTCCATAGCCACGGTGTACGCCGGACTGGCCCGCGACGACCTGGAAGCCCCTTCGCCGGACCGCGCGTGGATCTCCGCGTTCGCCGACCAGGTACGGGCCGACGGCGCGGGAACCGTCGCCGAGTTGGGCTGCGGCCCCGGCCCGGTGACGGCCCTCCTGCGGGACCTCGGCCTGGACGCCTTCGGCGTGGACCTGTCGCCGGTGATGATCGGGCTGGCCCGCGAGGCCCACCCGGACATCCGCTTCGAGGTCGGCTCCATGGACGCCCTCGACCTGCCGGACGGCGGCCTGTCCGGCGTCGTGTCCTGGTACTCGGTGATCCACACGCCGCCGCGGGAACTGCCGCCGTACTTCGAGGAGTTCCACCGGGTCCTGGCCCCCGGCGGTCATCTGCTGCTCGGCTTCTTCGAGTCGGAGGGCGCCCCGGTCACCCCGTTCGACCACAAGGTGACCACGGCGTACCGCTGGCCGATCGACGAGCTCGCGGGCCTCGCGGCCGGGGCCGGTTTCGCGGAGGTGGGCCGGATGCTGCGCGAACCGGGCGAGGGGGAGCGTTTCCGGCGCGGTCATCTGCTGATGCGCAGGAGCAAGTAACGTACTGGGTGTATGGGGCAGGGAAGCGGTCGCTTCCCTGCCCCGCCTCAATCGTCGACGGGTGACACGACGGCGGTGCCGTCGTCGGGAGAAGTGAGCAACTCATGGCCATGGTGGGCCTGTTCTGGATCGCCGAGGGCGACGTGTACGTGGGCGCGAAGCCGTCCGGGCTCGCTCCCGGCGTGCGGCTGACCCCCGAGGGCGTGATGGGCCTCGGCGACGGACAGGCCGACCTGCACCTGTGGGAGGACGTGCGCGCCCTGACGGTGGCGGACGTCCCCGTGAAGTCCCTGCTGCGCAAGGTCGGCGCGGTCAAGGACCGGGCCCTGCACACGGTGAAGGAACTGGCCATGCCCGTGAGCCCCGGCCTGGTGGACGAGGCCCCCGCGCTGATGACGGTGCGTGTGACGACGTCCGGCGGCGACCGCGAGCTCGCGGCCTACGTCGCCGCGGCCGTCGGCTACCCCCAGACCGAGGTCGACCTCTCCCGCGCCCTCCTGACCCGCCTCACGGAAGGCGCCGCGACGATGTCCACGACGCTGGCGGCGATGTCGGAGTGGGGCCGCGCGGGCGAGGGCTCGGCACCCCGGGCGTCCCAGCGGGAGAAGCTCCTGCGGGAGTGGCTGGGCTAGGGCCCGTCCGCCCCCGGTCCGCCTAGGCCCGCAGTCCGCGCACCGTCAGGTCGAGCACCGCGGTGAACGCGGACTCGATGCCGGGGCGGGACCAGTGCGGGGCGTAGGACGGATCGTGGAAGCGGCTCGTGGCGTCGAAGACGGCGCGGGCCGACACGGCGGGGTCCGGCGCGGTGAAGTCGCCCGCGTCCACGCCCTGTTGGACGATCGCGGTGAGCTGTCCCGTGAGATCGGCGATGTGGTCGTCGACCACGTCGCTGTTCTCGTCGGTCAACACCGTGTACGTGGCGAAGAGTTCGGGATCGTCACCGGCCTTGTGCTGCTTGGCCTCGAAGAGGGCGGCCAGCCAGTGGCGCAGCTTCGCCTCCGGGGACCCGGCGCCGGTGACGATCACGGAGAGGGAATCGGAGGTCCGGTCCAGCCAGCGCCGCGTCACCGCGCCGCGCAGCTCCGCCTTCGTACGGAAGTGGCGGTAGACCGTGCCGTGGCTCACCCCCAGGGCGCGCGCCACGTCGACGACCGTGGCCTTGGCCGCGCCGTGCCTGCGCAGCACCTCCTCGGTCGCTTCGAGGATGCGCTCGGGGGTCAGTGGAGCCGCGGTTGCCATGCCATAGACCGTACCCGGGGGCAGCTCAGTGCTCGCTGTCGAGGTGTGCCATCTGCGCCTCCGGGTAGCGCGCCCCGGCCGCCGCGTCCGCGGGCACGGCCTCCTCGATCGCGGCGAGGTCCGCGTCGTCGAGCGTCACGTCGAGCGCGCCGAGCGCCTCGTCGAGCCGGTCGCGGCGGCGGGCGCCGACCAGCGGCACGACGGCCGCGTCGTGCCGGGGACCCTGGGCGAGCACCCAGGCGATCGCGATCTGCGCGACGCTGACGCCCCGCTGCTCGGCGATCTTGCGCAGCGCGTCGACCAGGTCGAGGTTGCGGTCGAGGTTCTCGCCCTGGAAGCGGGGGCTCATCGAGCGGAAGTCGTTCGCGGCGAGCTTGCGGTCGCGGGTGAAGTGGCCGGAGATCAGTCCGCGCGACAGCACGCCGTACGCCGTGACGCCGATGCCCAGTTCGGCGACCGTCGGCAGGATCTCCGCCTCGATGCCGCGCGAGATGAGGGAGTACTCGATCTGCAGGTCGGAGATGGGGGCGGTGGCGGCGGCCCGGCGGATCGTGTCGGCGCCGACCTCGGAGAGGCCGATGTGCCGGACGTGCCCCTTCTCGACCAGCTCCGCGATGGCGCCCACCGTCTCCTCGACGGGCACGTCGGGGTCGATGCGGGCGATGCGGTAGACGTCGATGTGGTCGACGCCGAGGCGCTGCAGCGAGTACGCGGCGAAGTTCTGCACCGCGGCCGGGCGGCCGTCGTAGCCGGACCAGCCGCCGTCCGGGTCGCGCAGGGCGCCGAACTTGACGCTGGTGAGCGCCTGTTCGCGGCGGGCGGCCGGGGCGGTGCGCAGGGCCTCGCCGATCAGCAGTTCGTTGTGCCCCATGGCGTAGAAGTCGCCGGTGTCCAGGAGCGTGACGCCCGCTTCGAGGGCGGCGTGGATGGTCGCGATGGATTCGGTGCGGTCGGCCTCGCCGTAGAGGGTGGACATCCCCATGCAGCCGAGGCCGAGGGGGGAGGTGCGGGGGCCGGTGGTTCCGAGGGTGAGAGTACGCATGCGTCCACCATGACATGACAGATGACAGATTTCAATATCTGTCATCTGTCATCTGTCACCCGTCATTCAATGTGTGCCGCTCCCTGCCGCTCGCCGCGGGCGCCTCGCCCGCGAAGAGCTCCGCCGTCCGCTCGGCCGTCCCGCGCGCCCACCGCCCGCTGGTCACCGCCCCGAGCACCAGGACCGCGAGCCCGCAGCCCGCGATGATCCACCAGGCGGGGCGGCTCGCCGCCGTGAAGCCCCGCGCGTACGAGGACGAGGCGACGCCCGACGCGAGGACCGCGCCGATCACCGCGACGCCGAGGGTCTGGCCGATCTGGCGGCTCGTCGAGGCGACCGCGGCCGCGACGCCCGCCTGGGCCCGCGGCATCCCCGCCACCGCCGTGTTCGTGATCGGGGCGTTCACGAAGCCGAAGCCGAGCCCGAACAGGACGTACGCGAGGAACCGGGTCGCAGCCGAGTTCTCCGCCTCGAAGGCCGCGAAGAGGACCCCGGAGACCGTCATCGCGAGGCCGGCGACCACCAGCGAGAGGCGCGGGCCCCGGCTGCCGACCAGGCGGCCCGACAGCGGCGCGCAGACCAGCGTCATGGCCGCCATCGGCAGCATCCACAGGCCCGCGTGCAGCGCGTCGAGGCCGCGCACGTCCTGGAGGTAGAGCGTCGAGAGGAAGAGGAAGCCGCCGAGCGAGGCGAACGCGCAGATCGCGATCGCCGTGGCGCCGCTGAACGGCGCCGAGCGGAAGAAGCGCAGGTCGATGAGGGGCTCCGCGCGGCGCGGCTCGTACCGGAGCAGACCGATCAGGCCGAGCAGCGCCGCGCCCGCGAAGGAGAGGATCAGCGGCGACGTCCACCCCGCGCTGGGGGCCTCGATGATCGCGTACGTCAGGGCGCCGAGCAGCACGATCACAAGCAGCTGCCCGACCGGGTCGGGGCGGCGCGGCCGGGGTGCGCGGGACTCGGGGACGTACCGCATGGTGAGGAACAGCGCGGCGAGGCCCACCGGCAGATTGACCCAGAAGATCGAGCGCCAGCCGACCGAGTCCACGAGCAGCCCGCCCACCAGCGGGCCCGCCGCCATGGAGATGCCGACGACACCGCCCCAGACCCCGATGGCGCGGGCCCGTTCGCGCGGCTCGGTGAAGGTGTTGGTGATGATCGACATCGCGACCGGGTTGAGCATCGAGCCGCCGACCGCCTGGATCATGCGGAAGGCCACCAGCGATGCGAGGTCGGGCGCGAGCGAGCAGAGCACCGAGCCGACGGTGAAGGTGACGAGGCCCGCCTGGAAGACCTTGCGGCGGCCGATCCGGTCGGCCGTCGAGCCCGCCAGCATGAGGAGCGAGGCGAGGACGAGCGTGTACGCGTCGATCGTCCACTGCATGCCCGAGACGCTCGCGTCGAACTCCTTCTGCATGGTGGGGAGCGCGACGTTCAGGATGGTGTTGTCGAGGCTGACGATCAGCAGGCTCATGCAGCAGATCGCCAGGACCAGCAGGCGTCCGCGGTGGGTGAGTTCATCGGGCATGTATCCGAAGGTAGTCCTCGTCGCGGCCCCCGGCCCGGCCGGGACCGGGGCCCGCGGACGGCCCGCTCAGGCCAGCCTGCGCGGCAGCCGCAGGCTCAGCAGCGCCAGGCCGAGCAGCCCCACGAGCTGCACCCCCAGCACGATCACGAACGCGTCCCGCATGCCCGACCCCGGCACGAGCGCAAGGAACAGCGAGCCGAGCGTCGCGACACCCGCGGCCAGGCACGACTGCTGCACGGTCGCCGCGAGACCGCTGCCCGCGCCCGCCCGCGCGGCAGGCACCGCGGCGAGCGCCACCCGGTAGTAGAGCGCGAGCTGGACGCCCTGCCCGAGCCCGCACAGCAGCAGCCCGGGGGCGAGGGCGAGCGGGGTGAGGGCGGACCACGGCGTCCACAGCACCGTCAGGCCGAGCACCGCGAGGCCCGTGGCATGCACCAGGGCGGCGCGGGGCATCGCACGGCTGCCCCAGCGGCGCACGAGCCGCGGCACCAGCATCGACGCCGGGATCTGCGTGAGCCCCATGGGGATCACGGTCAGGCCCGCCTTCAACGCCCCGTAGTGCAGCCCCTGTTGGAGCAGGATCGCGAAGCCGAACATGAAGCCGCTGAACCCGAGGAAGATCGGCAGGCCGAGCACCAGGCTCTTGCGCACGGCGGGCTCGCGCAGCAGCGAAGGCGGAAGCAGCGGACTGCCGCCGGTGCGCTCGGCACGGCTCTCCACCGCCCCGAACGCCCAGCCGAGCAGCGGCGCCGCGACCAGGAGCAGCACGGACCACAGGGGCCAGCCCGTCGCCCGGCCCTCCGTCAGGGGCAGCAGCAGCGCGGTCAGCGCACCCGCGAACAGGACGGTGCCGAGGACGTCGCCCCGCGCGGGCCGCTCGGCCCGGCTGTCCGGCACCGCGCGCCCGCCGACGAGCAGGGCCGCCGCCGCGATCGGCACATTGATCAGGAACACCGCGCGCCAGCCGGTGCCGAGAACGTCCGCGGCGACCAGCGCGCCGCCGAGCGCCTGGCCCAGCAGGCCCCCGATGCCGCTCATGGCGCCGTACAGGGCGACGGCCTTCGCCCGCCGCTCGCCCCGCGTCGTCGCGTGGATCGTGGCGAGGACCTGCGGCAGCATCAGCGCGGACGCGGCGCCCTGCGCGACCCGCGCCCCCACCAGCCACCACGCGCCGGGCGCGAGCCCGCAGGCCAGCGAGGTCAGCCCGAAGGCGGCCACGCCCCACAGGAAGAGCCTCCTGCGCCCGAATGTGTCGCCGAGCCGGCCGCCGAGCACGAGGAGCACGGCGTACGCGACCGCATAGCCCGCGACCACCATCTCCAGCGTGGCGGGGGACGCGTGCAGATCGCGCTCGATGCTCGGCAGGGCGACGTTGACGATGAAGAAGTCGATGCTGGACAGGGAGGCGCCGAGGAGGACGGTGAACAGGCCGAGAGGGGTGAGGGAGCCGGGAGGGGGCGCTTCGGTGGTGCCCGCGCCGACGGTGTCCGTGCTGGTCTGAAGAGTCACGGATACGACGATGTTCCGGCCCTCAGAGGGGTACCAGAGTGTCTTTATCCTGGTACCAGGGGCACCTGGAAACAGGCTGCGGTACAGGCCACCCTTGGAGGGTGACCGTTACAGCCCATCGGGCGGAGCCCGCTGCCGACATCCGCCGCCAAGAGCTCGCCGCCTTCCTGCGCAGCCGCCGCGAACGCGTCACGCCCGAGCAGGCGGGCCTGCCGCGCGGCACCCGGCGCCGCACCCCCGGCCTGCGCCGCGAGGAGGTCGCCCAGCTCTCCTCCGTGGGCGTCACCTGGTACACGTGGCTGGAGCAGGCCCGGCCCATCAAGGTGTCGGCGCAGGTCATCGACGCCATCGCGCGGTCCCTCCTGATGGACCCCAGCGAGCGCGCCCACCTCTTCGCGCTCGCGGGCGCCGTCGACCCGCGCCCCGAGGCCGAGTGCACGGCGCTCTCCGCACCGGTCCGCCGCCTGATGCACCGCGTCGCCCCCTACCCGGCCACCGTGCAGAACGGCCGCTACGACGTCCTCGCCTACAACCGCCCCTGGACCCATGTCTTCGGCGACTTCGACGCGATGGAGCCGCGCGACCGCAACTGCCTGTGGCTCCTCGCCACCAGCGAGAGCTGGCGCGAGACCTTCGTCGACCGGGACGAGATGCTGCGCGACCTGGTCGCCAAGTTCCGGGGCGCGATGGCCGAGCACGGCGCGGAGCCCCTCTGGAAGGAGCTGCGCGACCGGCTCCTCGGGGTGTCCGCCGAGTTCCGGGAGCTGTGGGAGCGGCACGAGGTGGCGACCATGGCGCCGCACGTCAAGCGCTATCAGCACCCCCAGGTCGGGCTGCTCCGCCTGGAGCACCGCATGCTGTGGATGGCCCCGCTGGCGCAGGCGCACCGCCTCATCGCATACGTCCCCGCCGACGACGAGACCGAGGAGCGCCTGGAACGCCTGGCGGAGCAGTCGGGGGAGTGAGGGACAATAGAGGCTTGCCCCCTTGCCCGTACGCCCCGGAGAGCCCGATGCCGTCCCAGCCGCAGCCGTTGTCGATCGGCCCGCACACCGTGCAGCCGCCCGTCGTGCTCGCCCCCATGGCGGGCATCACGAACGCGCCGTTCCGGACGCTGTGCCGTGAGTTCTCCGGCGGCAAGGGTCTCTTCGTCAGCGAGATGATCACCACCCGCGCCCTGGTCGAGCGCAACGAGAAGACCATGCAGCTGATCCACTTCGACGAGACCGAGAAGCCCCGCTCGATCCAGCTGTACGGCGTCGACCCCGCGACCGTCGGCAAGGCCGTCCGCATGATCGCCGAGGAGAACCTCGCCGACCACATCGACCTGAACTTCGGCTGCCCCGTCCCCAAGGTCACCCGCAAGGGCGGCGGCTCCGCGCTCCCCTACAAGCGCCACCTGCTGCGCGCGATCCTGCGCGAGGCGGTCTCCGGCGCGGGCGACCTGCCCGTCACGATGAAGATGCGCAAGGGCATCGACGACGACCACATCACGTTCCTCGACGCGGGCCGCATCGCCGTCGAGGAGGGCGTGACGGCCATCGCGCTGCACGGCCGCACCGCCGCCCAGCACTACGGCGGCACGGCCGACTGGGACGCCATCGCCCGCCTCAAGGAACACGTCCCCGAGATCCCCGTGCTCGGCAACGGCGACATCTGGTCGGCCGCCGACGCCGTCCGCATGATGGCCGAGACCGGCTGCGACGGCGTCGTCGTCGGCCGCGGCTGCCTCGGCCGCCCCTGGCTCTTCGGCGACCTGGTCGCCGCCTTCGAGGGCACGGGCGCGCCCAAGGCCCCCGACCTGCGCGAGGTCTCCAAGGTCATGCTCCGCCACGCCGCCCTCCTCGGCGAGTGGATCGGCGACGAGGCGCGCGGCGTCATCGACTTCCGCAAGCACGTCGCCTGGTACCTGAAGGGCTTCGCGGTCGGCTCCGAGATGCGCAAGCGCCTCGCGATCACGTCGTCCCTCGCCGAACTGGAGGACGGCCTCGGCGAGTTGGACCTCGACCAGTCCTGGCCCCTCGGCGCGGACGGCCCGCGCGGCCGCACGTCGGGCAACAACCGCGTGGTCCTGCCGGACGGCTGGCTGAAGGACCCGTACGACTGCGCGGGCGTGAGCGAAGAGGCGGAACTGGACACGTCGGGCGGCTGAGCCCCCGCCCCCGCCTACTTCAGCGTCACCGTCACCGGCAGCTCCTTGATCCCGTTGACGAAGTTGGACCGCACACGCCGCACCTCACCGCTGACGCGGATGTCCGCCAACCTCGGCAGCAGCTCCTCGAACATGATCCGCATCTCGAGCCGGGCAAGGGAGTTGCCGAGGCAGAAGTGCGGGCTGCCCTTGCCGAAGGTGACGTGGTCGTTGTCCGTGCGGGTGACGTCGAAGCGGTACGGATCCGGGAAGACGTCCTCGTCACGGTTGCCGGAGGCGAACCAGAGGACGACCTTGTCGCCTTCGCGGATCAGCTTGCCGCCGAGCTCGACGTCACGGGTCGCCGTGCGCCGGAAGTGATAGACGGGCGAGGCCCACCGCAGGCACTCCTCGACGGCGCCGGGGATCAGCGAGGGATCGGCGACGAGCTTGGCGCGCTCCTCGGGGTGTTCGATGAGCGCGAGCATGGAGTGCGAGATGGCGTGCCGGGTGGTCTCGTTCCCGGCGACGACGAGCAGCAGGAAGTAGTTGTCGAAGTCGGTGTCGGAGAGCGGAACGCCGTCCCTGGGCGAGCTGTTGACCAGCGCGCTCACCAGGTCGTCCCCGCTGCCGCCGCGCCGCCGGGCAGCCAACTCCCTTCCGTACGCGAAGACTTCGAGGGAGGCGGGCGACCTGAAGGGAAGATTCCTGTACTGCTCGCTCTCCGCACTCCCCAACAGCACGTCGGCATAGTCGGGGTCGGTGTTGCCGATGATGCGGTTGCCCCACTCGATGAGCTGCTGCGTGTCGTCCTCGGGCACATCGAGCATGCGGGCGAGCACGTTGATGGGAAAGTCGGCGGAGACCTCCCGCACGAAGTCGAAGGTGCCCTTGGGTAGGGCGGCGTCGAGCGTGCGGGCCGTGAGTCCCCGCAGAAAGGTCTCGAACGTCGCCACGGCACGCGGCGTGAACCGCTTCTGCAGGATGAGCCGCATGGCCCGGTGCCGCATCCCGTCGGTCTCCAACAGGGAGCGGCGCAGGGCGATGTAGTCCTCGTCGACCTCCTCCAGATTGGTGAACCGCTCCGAGGTGAAGGTCTCGGGGTCGCGGTCCACGCGCACGATGTCGGCGTGCCGGGTGACCGCCCAGAAACCGGAGTTGGGCGCGGGCTCGGGCTGCCAGTGGACGGGGTCCTCGCGGCGCAGCACGTCGAACATCCGCCAGGGCAGGGTGCCGTCGGTGAAGCGGTCGTTGTCGGAGAGGTCGACGTCGCGAAGGGCGAGGGGCGGGAGGTCCGTGACCGTACGCATGGACGTACTCCTTACTCGGGCGCGTGCGGTTGTCCGGGGAGGGCGGTCAGATGAGGAAGGCGTACTCCGTGAACTCCCAGTCCGTGACGCTCTGTTGGAACCGTTCGAGTTCATTGCGCTTGTACGTGAGGAAGGCCCCGGTGAAACCGGCGCCGAGGAGCCCGGTGAGCGCCTCGTCGGCCTCCAGGGCGTCGAGGGCGGTGGTGAGGGTGCCGGGCAGCAGGGGCGCGGAGGTCACGTCGTAGCCGTAGCCCTCCAGCGGGGCGGGCAGCTCCGGTTTGTCGCGGATGCCGAGGAGGATTCCCGCGACGGCCCCGGCGATCACCAGATACGGGTTGGCGGACGCGTCGCCGAGGCGCAGCTCCAGCCGGGTGCCCGCGCCGCGCTCGGGCGGAATGCGGACCATCGCGCTGCGGTTGTCCAGGCCCCAGTCGATCAGCCAGGGGGCGAGGGTGTCGGGCCCGAAGCGCTTGTAGGAGTTGATGGTCGGATTGAGCAGGGCGGTCAGCGCGGGGGCGTGCGCGAGGACGCCGGCGATGGCGTGCCGGGCGGTGGCGGACAGGCCGTCCCGGGCCCCGGGGTCGTCGAAGACATTGTGCCCCGCGGCGTCGACCAGCGAGATGTGCAGATGGAAGCCGGAGCCGCCGAGGTCGTTGAACGGCTTGGCCATGAACGTCGCGAGCCGCCCCTCGTGCCGGGCCGTCTCCTTCACCGCGGCCTTGAAGCGGAACGCGCGGTCGGCGGCGTCCAGGGCCTCGGAATGGGTGAGGTTGATCTCGAACTGCCCGCCGTCGAACTCGTGGTTGCCCGCGATGACGCCGATGCCGAGCGCGTCCAACTGCCGCAGGGTGCGCAGCAGATGACCGTCCGGGTCGCCGCGCCGCCCCGCGCTGTACACGTTCCCGGTGGCGCCGCCGTAGGGCACCCAGCCCGATGGCGCCCCGGCGTCCGCCTCGCACAGGAAGTACTCCAACTCGGGCCCGACGACCGGGGTGAGGCCGCCGCTCCCGGCGTGGTCGGCGGTGCTCGCGAGCACCCGGCGCAGCAGGTCGCGGGGCGACTCGGGGGCGGGCTCGCCGGTGCGGGGGTCGACGGTGTCGCCCAGGCACCAGGACACGCCCGGCTCCCAGGGCAGCGGCTGCAGGGTGCTCAGATCCGGGTGTACGCAGATGTCCGGCAGCCCCGCGTCCAGGCCGCCCGCGACGGGGACGACGTCGCCGCGGGGGCTGGTGTGGTACACGGCCCGGCAGAAGGTCAGGCCGTGCTCGCAGGCGCCCGGCAGCTGGCCCACCAGGATGTCGCGACCGCGGTCGGCGCCGATGAGATCGGGATAGATGACGCGTACGACGTCGGTCCCCTGCTCCCGTAGGGCCCGTACGGCCTCCGGGGTCCCCTGCCCGCGCAGTGGTGCGCTCGCTTCACTCACCCGTGTCCCGCCTTTCGGGAGGGGGGCACTGCGTGCGTGCCTTGTCGTTTGACTTCAAACGATATGAAGCGCCGGACCCCCGCGTCAATCCCTTGCGGGTGACGGGAGTTGCCCTCTCGGCGCCGCCCCCTCCCTGTAGGAGCAACAACCCCGCCGCTCCGCGGCGGATCGTCCCCACCCGCCCGCCCGTTGCTCTGCGCCGGG
>NZ_JBHYJI010000102.1:0-15603 GCF_042740435.1 Streptomyces sp. NPDC059002
CGGCACACACTGACCGAGGCACAAGCCACGGGATAGCGAGTACGCACATACCCCCACGGCCCCGCCCCACAGACAAAGCCAAGGCGACGGCAACGCGAGGCGGCGCACCCCGTACGCCCCGCCCCGCAACCCAACCCAAGGCGAAGACCACCAGCCAGGCGCCCCCGCCAGAAGCGCCCCTACCCGTCCCCCCGAGCCGCCTCCAACAGCTCCTCCGCATGCGCCCGCGCCGTCTCCGAGTCCTCCTGCCCGGCCAGCATCCGCGACAGCTCCCGCACCCGGTCCTCCCCCTCGAGCACCTGCACCCCGGACCGCGTCACCATCCCGTCGTTCGTCTTCTCGACGAGCAGCTGACGATCGGCGAACGCCGCGACCTGCGGCAGGTGCGTGACGACCACGACCTGCGCCGACTTGGCGAGACGCGCGAGACGCCGCCCGATCTCGACCGCCGCCTTGCCGCCGACCCCCGCGTCGACCTCGTCGAAGAGGTACGTGGGCACCGGATCCGTACCGGCGAAGACCACCTCGACGGCGAGCATCACGCGGGACAGCTCACCGCCCGACGCCCCCTTGGCGATGGGCCGCGGCGGAGCGCCGGGGTGCGGAGCGAGGAGGAGTTCGACCTCGTCGACCCCCGCGGGCCCGTACGCGACGGTGCGGCCCGCGACGACCACACCGTCACCCCCGTCGGGCACCTCCGTGCTGCTGATGTCGATGGACACGCGCGCGTGAGGCATCGCGAGCGAGGCCAGCTCCTCCGTGACGGCCGCCGCGAACCGCGAGGCCGCTTCCTGCCGTGCGTCGGTCAACGCCTGGGCGAGCCCGGAGAGTTCGGCCCGCAGCGCGTCCCGCTCGGCGGTCAGTTCGCCCAGCCGGTCGTCGTCGCCCTCCAGTTCGCCGAGGCGCGCGGCGCCCTCCTCGGCCCAGGCGAGCACGGCGTCGATGTCCGCCCCGTACTTCCGGGTGAGCTGCGTCAGCGCGGCCCGCCGCTCCTCGACCGCGGCGAGCCGGAGCGGATCGGCGTCGAGATCGTCGGCGTACCCGGCGAGCTCCCCCGCCACATCGCCGAGGAGGATCCCGATCTCGCCGAGCCGGTCGGCGAGCGCGGACAGCGCGGGGTCGTGGGAGCGCACGGCTTCAAGGGCCCGGGAGGCGCCCGCGACGAGCGTCGTTGCGTCGACGCCCTCCGGGTCCTCGGGGTTGCCCGCGAGAGCGGCGTGCGCGGACGTGGCGGCGGAGGCGAGGGCTTCGGCGTGGCCGAGCCGCTCGGCCTCGGCGGCGAGTTCGGCGTCCTCCCCCGCACGCGGCTCGACGCCCGCGATCTCGTCGAGGCCGAAGCGCAGCAGATCCGCTTCCTGGGCCCGCTCACGCGCGCGCGTGGTGATCTCGTCGACCTCGGCGGTGACGGCCCGCAGCCTGCGGTAGGCGGCGGTGTACTTGGCGAGCGGCACGGCGACGGCGTCGCCCGCGTACCGGTCGAGGGCGCCGCGCTGCCGGGCGGGCTTGAGGAGGCCCTGTTGATCGGTCTGGCCGTGCACGGCGACGAGGTCGTCGGCGAGTTCGGAAAGCAAACCCACCGGAACCGAGCGCCCGCCGAGGTGCGCGCGTGAGCGCCCCTCCGCCGACACCGTACGGCTGATCAGCAGCGCCCCGTCGTCGAGTTCGGCCCCCGCCTCCTCCGCGCGCACGACCGCCGACGCACCCGCGGGCACGGCGATGCGCCCCTCCACCACCGCCGACTTGGCGCCGATCCGCACCAGGGCGGGATCCGCGCGCCCGCCGAGCAGCAGGCCAAGGCTCGTGACCACCATCGTCTTGCCCGCACCGGTCTCGCCCGTCACGGCGGTGAAACCTGGCGACAGCTCGACGACCGCGTCGTCGATGACTCCGAGCGACCGTATCCGCATCTCCTCCAACACGGACAAGACCTTACGAGGTCAGGGGCCCGGTGTGCGACGGGCCCTGGGGTCCTTCCGCGAAGGCGCAGGTCGAGGCGGCGCATCGGCCGCCGCTGTCACCCGCTGGGGTGGGGCTAACCCCAGCAAGATCCACCAGCTCTCCCCATCGTCCACCGCCCCCGCACCGACGCACCATGATCCACATGGCAACAGGACTGGCCCGGGCGGCCCTGCGCGCGCACCGTCCGGCTTTTGTGGGAACGGCCGTGGCCGCGCTGTTCGCGGCGACCGTGGTGAGCGCATCGACGATGATGCTCGGCACGACGAGCACCGACCGCGACGACGGGCTCTCCGCGGCGGCGCACCGGCAGATCACCGAGAACGGCGTCGGCGACATGGCGCTCGTGCTGCTGATCGGATCCATCTACATGTCGATATTCGTGGTCGCGTCGACGATGGGCACCGCCGTCGCCCAGCAGCACCGCGAGCTGGCGATGGTGCGCTCGATCGGCGCCAGGCCCCGCCAGATCCGCCGCGCCGTGGCCGTCCAGGCGCTCGCCGCGTCGATCCCCGCGGCGCTCGTCGGCTTCTTCCTCGGCGGTCTCGCCGCCCGCTGGTGGCACGCGGGAATGGTCGACCACGGGCTGCTCCCCGCGGAGGCCACGTTCCGCTTCAGCTGGCTCGCGCTGCCCGTCTGCCTCGGCGTGGCCGTGGTGACGACGGCCCTCGCCGCCTTCCTGTCGGCGCTGCGCTTCTCGCTGCTGCGCCCGGCCCGCGCGCTGGGCGAGGCGGCGACCGGACGGCCCGGCCTCGGCATCCTGCGGGCGCCGCTCGGCGTGCTGGCGATCGCGGGCGCGTGCGTCGTCTCCGTACTCCTGTCGAAGCAGCCGGCGGATGAGGCGAGCGAGGGGGCGTTCCTCGTCCTGATCCTCTTCTGCGTGGGCGCCGGGCTGCTCGGCCCGGGGATCATCGGCCCGGCGGCCTGGCTGGTCTCCGCGGCGGTGGGCAGGTGCGGCCCGAGCGCGCGCCTCGCGATGCTCAACGTCCGCTCGCAGCCCCGCCGTTTCTCCGCCGCGGTCGTCCCGCTCGTCCTCGTCGTGGGCTTCGGCCTCACCAAGATCGGCATGCGTACGACGGCCCAGCACCACACGGGGTCGGCGGGCAGCCCTGGCGAGGTCTGGCTCGACTACGTGGGCACGGGGCTGTACGCGGGCTTCGCCGCGATCGCCGCGGCGAACACCCTCGCCATGATCTCCTTCGAGCGGCGCCGCGACGTCGCCCTGCTGCGCGTCGTCGGCAGCAGGCGCGCGCAGGTGCGGGCGATGGCCGCGTGGGAGGCAGCGGTGGTCGCGGGGACCGCGCTGCTGCTCGGCGCCGCGATCGCGCTGGGCACCCTCGCGCCGATCCTCAGCACGGCCTTCGGCTCGTCGCTGCCGTATCTGCCGTGGACCGTGCCGACCGGCGTCGCGACGGGCACGCTGCTGCTCACCCTGCTGGCCACCGGCGTCCCGGTGCACGCCGTCATGCGCAAGCGGGCGATCTCCGTGGTCGGCTCGGCCTGACCCCGGGGGTCAGTGCGGCGCCCCGCGCCACCCCGACACCGGCAGGGCGAACTTGGCGACAAGTCGATCGGTGAACGACGCGTGGTGCAGCCGTGCCAGCCGCACCGGCACCTCGCCGCGGCGCACCTCGACCCGGGCCCCCGCGGGCAGTTCGACGGTCCGCCGCCCGTCGCACCACAGCACCCCGTGCGGCGTGTGCGGCTGGACCTCGACGGCGAGCACCGAGTCGGGCGAGGTCACCAGGGGCTTGGCGAACAGGGCGTGCGCGCTGATCGGCACCATGAGCAGCGCCTCGACCTCGGGCCACACCACGGGCCCGCCCGCCGAGAACGCGTACGCCGTCGATCCGGTCGGCGTCGCGCAGACGATGCCGTCGCAGCCGAAGCCGGTGACGGGCCGCCCGTCGATCTCCAGGACGACCTCGAGCATCCGCTCGGGCGAGACCTTCTGGACGGCGGCCTCGTTCAGCGCCCAGTCGCGGTGCACGACGTCGCCGTTGCGGTGCACGACGACGTCGATCGTCATGCGCTCCTCGACCTCGTACGCCTTGGTGACCACCCGGTCGACGACCTTGTCGAGGTCGTCGCGCTCGGCCTCCGCGAGGAAGCCCACGCGCCCGAGGTTGACGCCGAGCATCGGCACCCCGGAGGCGCGCGCGAACTCGGCGCCGCGCAGCAGCGTCCCGTCACCGCCGAGCACGACGATCAGCTCACAGTCGTCGATGCACTCGGCGGTGGCCTCCTTGACCGTCTCGACCTCGTCGGGCAGCGGCAGGTCCGCGGCCTCCGCCTCCAGGACCCGTACGCCGAGGCCGCTGCGCAGCAGCCCCTGCACGACGAGTTCGGCACTGCGGATGGCGGCGGGCCGTCCGGTGTGCGCGAGCAGGAAAACGGTACGAGCTCGGGTCTGGGTCACTCGGGTCTGGGTCAACGGGGCCCCTCCGCCACGGCACGGTCAACGTCCGCCGGGTCCAGTTCGGGAGCACCGGCGCGCAGCCACAGAAAGTACTCGACATTGCCTGAAGGCCCTGGCAGCGGGCTCGCGGTCACCCCGCGCACGCCGAGCCCGAGCCCCCACGCCTGCCGTGCCACGTTGCGCACGGCGTCGGCCCGCAGTTCGGCGCTGCGCACGACGCCGCCGCTGCCGAGCCGCTCCTTGCCGACCTCGAACTGCGGCTTGACCATGAGCGCCAGGTCCGCGTCCGGCGCCGCGCACCGCACGAGGGCGGGCAGCACCAGGCCGAGCGGGATGAAGGAGAGGTCGCCGACGACCACGTCGACGGGGATGCCGTCGATGGCTTCGAGCGTCAACTCCCGTACGTTCGTACGGTCCTTCACGGTGACCCGGTCGTCACTCTGCAGGGACCACGCGAGCTGGCCGTAGCCGACGTCGACGGCGACGACGTGCGCCGCCCCCGCCCGCAGCAGCACATCCGTGAAGCCGCCGGTGGAGGCGCCCGCGTCGAGCGCGCGCCGCCCCGCCACGACCAGGCCCTGCGGCCCGAAGGCGGCGAGCGCGCCCGCGAGCTTGTGCCCGCCGCGCGAGACGTAGTCGGGATCGCTGTCGTCCTGCGAGACCACGATCGCGGCGGCGGTCTCCACCTGCGTCGCGGACTTGGTCGCGACGGTCTTGCCGACCGAGACCCGGCCGGCGGCGATCAGCTGGCCCGCGTGTTCGCGCGAGCGCGCGAGCTTCCTGCGGACGAGTTCGGCGTCGAGGCGGCGTCGTGCCACTCCTGCCACGTTCGGTTCAGCTCCTGTTGTCGTACGAAGAAGAAGGTGAAGAAGAGGATGAAGGCGATCCCGCCGGAGAAGGCACCGGTGGGCCGGGGCGTGCGTCGAGCGCGGTCAGCGCGTCGCGCAGGCCCCGGTGTACATCCTCGTACACCTCGATGTGGCCGTCCGTGGCGAGGTGGTCCGCGTCGCCGAGGCGGGCCAGCCGGGAGTCCACGTCGGCGTTGCCCGTGGGGGTGCGCTCGACGCCGAGCGGGGCGGGGCCCGAGGGGTCGTACGACGGCTCGGCCGGAACCTGAGGCTCCGGCTCCTCCACCGGCTCGGGGCCCAGGTCCTGCGGGCCCCCGTAAGAGTCGCTCATGGCACGACGCTACCCCGAAGCGCTGCGGTACCGTCGATCACGATGGCGACCATGGCGGAGTGCCGTACCGCACTCGACAGACTCTCGGACAATCTCGCGTCCGCCGACGGCGACGTGCGCGGCGCCGTCGCCCTGAACCGCTCGCTGAGCTGCCGCATCACCGACCTCGGCGTCACCTTCACCGGCCGTCTCGAGAACGGCCGGATCAAGGTGCTCGACCACCACCAGGGCCCGCCCCGGCAGAAGGCCGAGATCCGCCTCGCGATGACCGGCGACGACCTCGTCGCGATGGTCGCGGGCGAACTGAACTTCGCGAAGGCGTGGGCCTCGGGCCGGGTGAAGCTGGAGGCGGGCTTCCGGGATCTCCTGAAGCTCAGATCGCTGCTTTAGCGACCGCACGGCCCGCACGCGCCGCCGGGATCACCAGCGGCGTCCCCGTCTCCGGGTCGTCGATGATCTGGCAGCGGATCCCGAAGGTCTGCTCCACCAGTTCCGCGGTGACGATGTCGGCGGGCGCGCCCTCGGCGACGACCGCGCCGTCGCGCAGCGCGATGAGGTGCGTGGCGTAGCGGGCGGCGTGGTTGAGGTCGTGCAGGACGGCGACGAGCGTGCGCCCCTGCTCCTCGTGGAGTTCGGCGCAGAGGTCGAGGACGTCGATCTGGTGCTGGATG
Source organism: Streptomyces sp. NPDC059002 (assembly GCF_042740435.1). Lineage (NCBI taxonomy): Bacteria > Bacillati > Actinomycetota > Actinomycetes > Kitasatosporales > Streptomycetaceae > Streptomyces > Streptomyces sp. NPDC059002. The sequence goes on from NZ_JBHYJI010000102.1 coordinate 6,226, forward strand.
TCGAGGAACGTCGTCGGCTCGTCCAGGAGCAGCAGCGGGGTCTGCTGCGCGAGCGCCATCGCGATCCACACGCGCTGGCGCTGACCGCCGGAGAGTTCGTCGACATAGCGGTCGGCGAGCTCGCGTACGCCCGTCGACTCCATGGACTCGTCGACGATCCGCTCGTCCTCGTCCGACCACTGCCGCAGCAGCCCCTGGTGCGGGTAGCGGCCGCGTGCCACCAGGTCGCCGACCGTGATCCCGTCGGGCGCGATGGACGACTGGGGCAGCAGCCCGAGCGTCTTGGCGACCTTCTTGGCGGGCATCGACTGGATGACGTTCCCGTCGAGCAGCACGCGCCCGGCGGACGGCTTCAGCATCCGGGACAGGGCGCGCAGCAGCGTCGACTTGCCGCAGGCGTTGGGGCCCACGATCACGGTGAAGGAGTTGTCGGGTATCTCGACGGACAGCTTCTCCGCGATGACGCGCTGGTCATAGCCGAGGGTGACGTCGTCGGCGATGAGCCGGTTCACAGCAGCACGCTCCTGGTCCTGGGGTAGTACGGGTTCGTGGCGGCGCTTCATATCCGTCCCGCCTTCCGCTGGGTGACGAGCAGCCACAGCAGATAGACGCCGCCGAGCACGCCGGTGACGACGCCGACGGGCAGCTGGTCGGCGCCGAAGGCCCGCTGCGAGGCCCAGTCCGCGACGATCAGGAGGGTGGCGCCCATGAACATCGCGGGCATCAGGTTCGGCCCGGGCGAGCGGGTCAGGCGCCGGGCCAGCTGCGGCGCGGTGAGCGCGACGAAGGCGACGGGGCCCGCGGCTGCGGTGGCGGCCGCGACGAGCAGGACGGAGGCGACGAGCAGGACGAAGCGGGTGCGTTCGACGCGGACGCCGAGCGCGTTGGCGACGTCGTCGCCCATCTCCAGCATCCGCAGCGGCCGCCCGTACACGAGCGCGACCGGTACGAGGACGGCGCAGAGCACGAGCAGCGGCCAGACCTGGTCCCAGTCGCGGCCGTTGAGGGATCCCGTCATCCAGACGACGGCGCGGGCGGCGTCCACGAAGTCGGCCTTGGTGAGCAGATAGCCGTTGATGGCCGTCATGAACGCGGAGACGCCGATGCCGACCAGGACGAGCCGGTAGCCGTGCACGCCGCGCTTCCAGGCGAGCAGATAGATGACGAGGCCGGTCACCAGGCCGCCGACGAGCGCGCCGCCCGCGACCGCGACCGCGTCGCCCTGGAAGAGGACGATCATCGTGAGCGCGCCCGCGGTCGACCCCTGGCCGAGCCCGAGCACATCGGGGCTGCCGAGCGGATTGCGCGCGATGGACTGGAAGAGCGCGCCGCCGAGCCCGAGGGCCGCGCCCACCAGCAGTCCGACGAGGACCCGCGGCAGCCGCAGGTCGTTGATGATGAACTCCTGCCCGGTGTCGCCGTTGCCGAGCAGGGTGCGGACGACGTCGGCGGCCGGGATCTCGAAGTCGCCGGTGCCGATCAGGACGACGCTCGCGGCGAGCGCGGCCACGACGAGCAGGGTGACGACCACCGTGGTGCGGACGTCGATACGGACGGAGAGGCCGCCCCGGGTGCGTATCGCCTTCACAGCTGGGCCAACTTCCGCCGACGTACGAGAAAGATGAAGACGGGCGCGCCGATGATCGCGGTCACGATGCCCACCTGAAGCTCCGATGGCCGCGCCACCACACGCCCGACGATGTCCGCGCCGAGCAGCAGGACCGGCGAGAGGACGGCCGCGTACGGCAGGATCCAGCGCTGGTCGGGCCCGGTGAAGGAGCGCACGATGTGCGGCACCATCAGGCCGACGAACACGATGGGCCCGCAGGCGGCGGTCGCGGCGCCGCACAGCAGGGTGGCGGCGGCCATGGACAGCGCGCGGGTGCGCGTCAGATGGGCGCCGAGCGCGCGGGCGGTGTCGTCACCCATGGCCATGGCGTTCAGCGGCCGGGCCAGGGAGAGGGCGAGCACGATGCCGACCGCGAGGAAGGGCAGCACCTGCTTGATGGTGTCCATGTTGGCGGAGGCCAGTGAACCGACCGTCCAGAAGCGCATCTTGTTGAGCGCGGCGCTGTCCGTGATCATGACGGCCTGCAGATAGCCGTAGAGCGCCGCGCTGATCGCGGTGCCCGCGAGCGCGAGCCGCACCGGGGTCGCGCCGCGGGTGCCACCGAGGATGTAGAGGAGTACGCCGACGAGCGCGGCCCCCACGAAGGCGAACCACACATAGCCGCTCAGCGAGGTGACGCCGAAGAAGCTGATCGCGGTGACGACCGCGGACGAGGCGCCCAGGTTGATGCCGAGCAGTCCGGGGTCGGCCAGCGGATTGCGGGTGAGTGCCTGGAGGACGGCACCGGAGAGGCCGAGCGCGACACCGGCGAGCAGGCCGAGCACGCTGCGGGCGAGGCGTTCGCCGACGACCACGTCGGCGTACGTCCCCGTGTCCTGGAACAGCCCGTGCCAGACCTGGTCCAGGGACATCGACTTCGCTCCGACGGCGATGCTCGTGAGGAAGACGAGCAGCAGGACGAGCATCGATATCAGGAGCCCGATGCTGCGTATCGCGCGGCGTTTGGGGGGCGCGGGGGCGGCCTGCGCGGGGGGTTCTGGGGGACTGTCGACCAACACCAGGTTAGGTTAGCCTACCCTCGCACTGCACTTCGACGAGAGAAGCGCCACCCATGCACCCACCCCGTCGCTCCCCCGCGCCTGCCCCGAACCGCCGCCGCGTAATCGCCGCGGCCGGTGCGTTCGGAACCGCCGCGCTGCTCACCGCGTGCGGCGGCGGCACGGGGAAACGGCCGGGCGGCGACGCGAAGGCATGGCGCTTCAAGGACGACCGCGGCACGACCGCCGCGTCCGACACGACCCCGAAGACGATCGTCGCCTACATCGGGGCGGCCGCCGCCCTCCATGACTTCGGCATCGAGTGCACGGGCGTCTTCGGCCCGACGAAGCTCAGGAACGGCGAACCCGACGTCCAGGCCGCCGGCATCGATGTCGACAAAGTGACCGTCATCGGCAATGCCTGGGGCCAGTTCAGCATCGAGAAGTACGCGGGCCTCCAACCCGACCTGCTGGTCAGCACCATGAACGACGCGCCGACCCTCTGGTACGTCCCCGAAGAGTCCGCCAAGAAGATCACCTCGCTCGCCCCCAGCGTCGGCATCCTCACCGCCAAGGGCTCGCTCACCCATGTGATCGGCCGCTTCGCCGCACTCGCCGAGTCGCTCGGCGCCGATCCGCGGGCGCCGAAGGTCACCGCGGCGAAGAAGCGCTTCGAGGCCGCTTCCGAGACCCTCCGCAAGGCCGCGCGGGCCGCGAAGTCCCGCGGTGGCATCAAGGTCATGGCGATCTCCGCGCAGGAGCCCCTCCTCTATGTGGGCAACCCCGCCGACTTCACCGACCTGCGCCACTACCAGAGCCTCGGCGTCGAGTTCGTCACCCCGGCCAGGACCACCAAGTCCGGCTTCTTCGAGGAACTGGCCTGGGAGAACGCCGACACCTACGACGCCGACCTGATCCTCGTCGACCGGCGCACCGGCAACCTCCAGCCCGCCGACCTCAAGAAGTCCAAGCCCACCTGGGCGAAGCTGCCCGCCGTGCGCGCCGGTCAGGTCGTGTCCTGGTCCAACGAGGCCCGGTTCAGCCACGCCGGATACGCGCCGCTCATGGAGCAACTCGCCGCCGCCCTCGACAAGTCCGAGAAGACCGACCCAGCCGAGAAGGCCGCCTGATGCCCGCCACGCACCATCACGCCCTGTCCCGCCGCACGCTCCTCGGCACCGGTGGCGCCCTGGGTATCGGCGCCCTGCTCACCGCGTGCGGCGGCGACAGCAGCGCGGACACGACCGGCAAGGGCGGCGCCGCGGGCAAGGACGGCAGGCCCTGGAGCTTCAAGGACGACCGAGGCACAACCGCCAGGACCAAGCAGCTCCCGAAGAACATCGTCGCCTACGTCAGCACCGCGGCCGCCCTGCACGACTACGGCATCGAGTGCACCGGCATCTTCGGCCCCTCCAAGCCCATCGACGGCAGACCCAACCCGCAGGCGGGCGACCTCGACCTCACCAAACTGACCAGCGTGGGCACCGAGTGGGGCCAGTTCAACATCGAGAAGTACGCGGCCCTCCGCCCCGACGTCCTGATCAGCAACATGTTCCCGCCGCCCGCCCTCTGGTACGTCCCCGAGGAGAGCGTCAAGAAGATCTCCTCGCTCGCCCCCACCGTCGGCATCAAGGGAGCCCGCGTCTCCCTCAAGGAACCTCTTGAGCGCTACACCGAGCTGGCCGCCTCCCTCGGCGCCGACCTGGAGAGCGAGCAGGTGCGCGCCGCCAAGGCCCGCTTCCAGAAGGCCGAACGGACCCTGCGCAAGGCCGCCGAGGCCCACCGCGGCCTGAAGGTCATGGCGATGACGGGCGACGCCGACCAGTTCTACGTCGCCGTGCCCGACTCCTACTGCGACCTCAACTACTTCAAGGACCTCGGCGTCGAGTTCGTCGAGGGCAAGAAGAGCGACGAATGGGGCTTCTGGGAGTTCCTCAGCTGGGAGAACGCCGACAAGCACCACGCCGACCTGATCATGATCGACAACCGTACGACCGCGCTGACACCCGAGCAGCTCGCGAAGAAGCCCACGTGGAACCTGCTCCCCGCCGTCAAGGCCGGCCAGACCATCCCCTGGTCGATGGAGGAGCGCTACAGCTACGCCGCATACGCCCCGGTCCTAGAGCGGCTCGCCGCCGCCGTAGAGAAGTCGAAGAGGCTCAAGCGATGACCGAATCCCCGTACCAGTTCTTCGACGTCCAGGTACTGCACACCGAACACCTCACCCCCGCCATGATCCGCGTCGTCTTCGGCGGCGCCGACCTGCCACGCATGGCATCGGGCGGCCGCGACCAGCGCATCAAGATCTTCCTGCCCCACCCGGGCCAGGACACCCCGGTCATGCCCGACACCGACTCCGGTGACGCCCTCGACTGGTACGCCGCGTGGTGCGCCCTCGACCCCTCCGTACGCGGCATCATGCGCACCTACACGACCCGTGAACTGCGCCGCGACCCGCACGAGTTGATCGTCGACTTCGCCGTCCACGGCGCGACCCCCTCGCCCTCCGACGGCCCGGCCACCAGCTGGGCACGGACCGCGCGGCCCGGCGCCCGCATCGGCGTCCTCGCCCCGGTCGACGAGGAGAACGGCGCGTACGACTTCCGGCCGCCGGAGGACACCGACTGGCTCCTGCTGACCGCCGACGAGTCCGCGCTCCCCGCCGTCGCGGGCATCCTCGAAACGCTCCCGCCCGGCCTGCCGACCCGCGTCTGGATCGAGGTCCACGACCTGGCCGACCGGCAGGAACTGCCCACCAAGGCCGACGCCGAGATCCACTGGCTCACCAGGGAAGGCGCCACGACGGAGGCGATCCGCGACGCCGACCTCCCCGAGGGCACTCCGTACGCCTGGGTCGCCGGCGAGTCCGCGACCGTCAAGGCCGTCCGCCGCCACCTGGTCGGCGACCGCGGCTTCGACCGCAAGAAGGTGTCGTTCTCGGGCTACTGGCGCAAGGGGACGACGACGGACGACCTCATCAACAGCGGCGAGACCGCCTGACCACCAGCCACCGCCGCCCACGCGGCCCCACCCGCCCCGGCTCGCACCCCGAGCCGGGACCGGGCCGAGCTGCGGGCCGGGCCGCCTCAGAGCCCCAGCCGGGACAACCCCTTCCCCGAGTCCAGCTCACACACCCCGTCCCCCGCCGCCGTCCAGGCCGCCGCGCACAACGCCCGCAGCCCGTCGATGACTTCACCGTCCCCGTCCAGCGCGAGCTCACCCCCACGTACCGAAGCGGTCCAGCCGCCGCAGCCGAACCCGCCCTCCACCGGAGCGACTTCGGGCTGACCGGTGAGCATGCCGCGCAGATCCGCGTCGACATACGTCGGCCGGTGCTCGGGCCGCGCGGCGAGCAGCTGGGCGCCGTCCGTGACCCCGGTCAGGACGAGCAGCGAGTCCACCTCTCCGTTGAACGCCCCCTCGATGTCCGTGTCGAGGCGGTCGCCCACCACCAACGGCCGTTCCGCACCCGTCCGCAGGATCGTCTCGCGGTGCATCGGAGGCAGCGGCTTGCCCGCGACCTGCGGCTCCGCGCCCGTCGCGATGCGTACGACCTCGACGGCCGCGCCATTGCCCGGAGCGATGCCCCGCGCACTCGGAATCGTCAGGTCCGTGTTGGACGCGAACCACGGAAGGCCGCGAGCGATCGCGTAACTCGCCTCGGCGAAGCGCCCCCACGCCATGTCAGGACCGCCGTACCCCTGCACGACCGCCACCGGATCGTCGTCGGCCGACTCCACCGGCACGAGCCCCCGCTCCCGCAGCGCGACCCGCAGCCCCTCCCCGCCGATCACCAACACCCGCGCCCCTTCGGGCACTTGCTCACTCACCAGACGGGCCGCCGCCTGCGCCGACGTGATGACGTCCGAGGCGCCGGTCGGAATCCCCAGCTCCGTCAGATGCTCCGCCACCGCGTCCGGCGTACGCAACGCGTTGTTCGTGACGTACGCCAGGTGCATGCCGCCCGCACGCGCGGTCCCCAGCGACTCGACGGCGTGCACGATGGCCTGCCCGCCCGCGTACACCACTCCGTCCAGGTCGAGCAGCGCCGTGTCATAGGCCTCGCTCAGCGCCCGCGCACTGCCCCCGGGCCGCGTCCTGACGCCCCGGTCCGTGCCACGGTCTGCGGTCTGGCTCATTACACATCGCTCCTCGTTCGATCCCACTCCCCCGATCATCGCTTATGCCACTGACACACATACGATGCCCTAATGAACACAGTGGGTGACGCGGACGCGAACGGCCTCGAAGTGCGCCCTTTCCGGGGGGTGCGTTATGTCCCCGAACGGGTCGGCAGTCTCGCCGCTGTGACCTCACCTCCGTACGACGTGGTCGTACGCCCCGACGGCCTCCTCCACCTGGAGTCCGCCGACCCCCACAACATCGTCCGCCTGATCCTGCCGCAGGCCACCACACCGGCCGCCCGCAACCACCAGGCCGCCGAAACCCTCGGCACCTGGCTCGGCGAAGGCATCCTCGCCCCGGACACCGAGCCCAGCCTGTACGTCTACGAACAGCACGACGGCGACATCCTCCAGCGCGGCATCATCTGCACCCTGCGCCTGTCGGACGCCTCGGAGGGCATCGTCCTGCCCCACGAAGACGTCATGCCCCACGTCGTCGAGGACCGCGCCGCCCTGATGCGCGCCACCTCCGCCAACCTGGAACCGCTGCTCCTCACCTACCGCAGCGACGGCGACGCCACCGGCGCGACGGCGGTCATCGAACGCACCGCCCTGCGCGCACCACTCCTCTCGACGACCACGGAAGACGGCTTCAGCCACCGCCTGTGGTCCGTGACGGACCCCGCGGAGATCGCCGAGATCCAGTCAGATCTCGCCCGCCACCAGGCCCTGATCGCGGACGGCCATCACCGCTGGGCGACCAACCTGCGGCTGCGCGCCGAGCACCCCTCGCCGAGCCCCTGGGACCACGGCCTGGTCCTCCTGGTCGACACGGCCCGCTATCCGCTGCGGGTCCGCGCCATCCACCGCTATCTGCACCGCCTCCCGGTCGCCGACGCACTCGCCGCCCTCGGCGACTCCTTCCGCGTACGCACCGTCGAAGGCCCCCTCGGCCACGCCCTCGACGCCCTGGCGGAGGCCGCGACCAAGGGCAACGCGTTCGTCCTCGCGGGTGACGGCGCCTTCCACCTCATCGAGCACCCGTCCCCCGACCTCCTCGCCCGTACGATCCCGGAGGGCTACCCCGAGGCGTGGCGCACCCTGGACGCGACGGTCCTGCACGCCACGCTCCTCGACCACGTCTGGAAGATCCCCGACGCCCCGGAACACATCGCGTACATCCACGACACCGCGGCGACGGTCGAGAAGGCCGAGCGCGACGGCGGCACGGCGGTCCTCATGCACCCGGTCCGCGAGGAAGTCGTCCGCGACCTGGCCCGCCAGGGCGTCACGATGCCCCGCAAGTCCACGTCCTTCGGTCCCAAGCCGGCCTCGGGCCTGGTCCTGCGCAGCCTCGACTTCTGACCCTCACCCCCGGACATACAAAAACGGGCGGGACCCCCTCAGGGAGTCCCGCCCGTTTCCGTTACCCGTCTATTTCTCCCGGCTGCCCGGGACCTCAGTCCTCGTCGTCGCCCGCAGCGGCGTCCCTGACCTCGGGAGCCGCCTCGGCGTCGTCGTCACCGAGCGCGTCGACGAACTCGACGCCGTCCAGCTCCGCGAGCCGGTCGGAGGCGTCGGTGCTGCCGTCCTTGTCGGACTCGATGACCTTGGCGAACCACTCGCGCGCCTCGTCCTCACGGCCCGCGGCGAGCAGCGCGTCGGCGTACGCGTACCGCAGTCGCGCCGTCCAGGGCTGCACGGAGTTCGAGGCGAGCTCGGGGCTCTGCAGCGTGACGATGGCGGCGTCGATCTGGTCCATGTCGCGCCGGGCACCGGCGGCCACGAGCCGCATCTCGACCTGGCCCGCCTTGTCCAGCTTCTGCACCTCCGGCGCACCGGCCATCTCCAGCGCCTTCTCGGGCCGGCCGAGCCCACGCTCGCAGTCCGCCATCACGGGCCACAGCTCGACACTGCCGGTCATCCGCCGCGCGGCACGGAACTCGGCGAGGGCCTCGCTGTACTTCTGGTTCGCGTACGCGGCGAAGCCCGCGGCCTCACGCACGGCAGCGACCCTGGAGGCCAGGCGCAGAGCGATCTTCGAGTAGGCGTACGCCTGCTCGGGGTCCTCGTCGATGAGCTTGGCGACCATCACCAGGTTCCTGGCGACGTCCTCGGCAAGCCCCTTGGGAAGGCTCTGCAGCTCCTGCTGTACGTCCTTGTCGATCTCGTACCCGGTGACGTCGTCCGGGATCGGCAGCCGCTTGATGGGCTCCCGGTCACGGTCGTCGCGCCCGCGGTAACCCCCGCGGTCGCCGTCACGCCGGTCGTCCCTGCGGTCGTCACGCCGGTCGTCACGCCCACGGAACCCACCGCCGCCGGGCCGCCCGCCCCGGTCGTCACGGCGCGGCCCACGCCCGCGGTCGTCACGCCCACGGTCGTCGCGGCCCCGGTAGCCACCGCCACCACGGTTGTCATCGCGACGGAAGCCACCGCGGTCGTTGTCCCTGCGGTCGTCACGCCGGTCATCGCGACGGAAGCCGCCCCGGTCACCATCACGCTGGTCGTCACGCCGGAAGCCACCACGGTCACCGTCACGGCGGTCATCGCGCCGATCGTCACGGCGGTCGTCGCGCCGGAAGGCGGGACGGTCGTCGTCACGGCGGAAGCCGGGGCGGTCGCCATCACGACGGTCGTCGCGGCGCGG
>NZ_JBHYJI010000102.1:15702-16640 GCF_042740435.1 Streptomyces sp. NPDC059002
GCCCGCTGGGCCGGTCGTCACGACGGAACGGCGGACGCCCACCGCTGTCACGGTCGTCACGCCCGCGGTAGCCACCGCCACCACGGTTGTCGTCGCGACGGAACCCGCCGCGGTCGTTGTCCCTGCGGTCGTCGCGGCGATCATCACGACGGAAGCCGCCTCGGTCACTGTCACGACGGTCGTCCCTGCGGTCGTCACGACGGTCGTCGCGCCCGCGGTAGCCCCCACGGTCGCCGTCGCGCCGGTCGTCGCGCCGATCGTCACGCCCACGGAAACCGCCACCGCGGTTGTCGTCACGGCGGAACCCACCACGGTCGGGACGGTCCCCGCCCCTGCGGTCGTCACGGCGATCATCGCGGCGGTCGTCACGCCGGAAGGCCGGACGGTCGCCATCGCGGCGGAAGCCGGGGCGGTCGCCATCACGACGGTCGTCGCGGCGCGGCCCGCTGGGCCGGTCGTCACGACGGAACGGCGGACGCCCACCGCTGTCACGGTCATCACGCCCGCGGTAGCCACCACCGCCACCACGGTTGTCGTCACGGCCCCGGTAGCCACCGCCACGGTTGTCGTCGCGACGGTCGTCACGGCGGAAGCCGCCGCGGTCGTTGTCCCGCCGCGGAGCACCGCGGTATCCGCCCCGGTCGCCACCGTCCCGGCGGCGCTGCTCGCGCTCCGGTCGCTCGTCGGGAGAGTTGGTGGACATCGGTGACTCCTAGTCTTCGGTACCGCAGTCATTCTCGCGCAGCCGGGAGGCCGGCGCGCTTCGACAAAAACAAAAGGACCCCTGGTCCCAGCGTGGACGCTGGGACCAGGGGTCCTCCAAAAATTGTTCGGCGGCGTCCTACTCTCCCACAGGGTCCCCCCTGCAGTACCATCGGCGCTTTGAGGCTTAGCTTCCGGGTTCGGAATGTAACCGGGCGTTTCCCTCACGCTATGAC
>NZ_JBHYJI010000103.1:0-16148 GCF_042740435.1 Streptomyces sp. NPDC059002
ACACACTGATCAGGACGACTTCAGACCAACTGTCCCTCGAAAGGAACCGCACCCAACGGAAATCGCCTGTCCAGCATCGACATGGAGATCAACCACATCCCCGCCAAGGCGTCCTACTCCCATCTGGGAGAACCCGGATTCAAGACGAACAAGCGCGGCGGCGGGGCCGGCATGGGGCCGTCGATCAGGATGGACGCCGCCGACCACCGCACTCTCATGAGTACCGGGTCAAGCAGCACCTCAGACGCATGGCGGAACACACAGAGGCAGCTCATCGACTCCGGCAAGTGGGATCAAGCCATGAAGATGGACATCGATGACATCCGCGCCCAATACGGCAGCAAGTATGACAGTCACATCACGGATATGGTGGACAGCCTCAAGAACAACGGGAAGTTCCAAGCCATGCTGACGAAGCGCGGCTGGACCATCAACTACGACCTGCTGAAATAGGGTGATCACGGATGGCTATCGACCTTGTGCTGGATCCGCCTCGCGGCGTCGCACCGGTGCGATTTGGCATGACGCTGGACGAGGCTGTAGCAGCGGTGTCCGGGTGGGGTCAGCCAAGGGTCATCGGCCCCTACTCCCATATGCCGTCGATCACTGTCAGCATCGATCTGGACAGGGTGGGATTCCAGGCTCTGCTGGAGAGGGACGAGCGCGTCACAGCGGTCGAGCTGTGGTGGCCTGGAGAAGGCCGAGTATCCACGACGCGCGTTCTCCTGGAGGGCGACGACGTATTCACCACGCCCGCTGACGAGATCCTGGAACGAGCCGCTGTGCGCGGCTGGACCGTGGACGCGTCCAATCCCGAGCGGCCGTTCATTCCGGGTGTGACCCTGGCCTTCACTCGGGAGACGTCCCAGGAGGTGCCGCGCGACCGGCACGGCCTCCCCACGTATTTCACGTCCGTCCTCGTCGGCGACGAAAACTACAAATAGCGCCTGCCGTAAACGACCGCCTCATATAACCCGCCACCGAGCGCCGTCCCACGGCAATTCCTGTCCGCGCGGGTCCGGCGCGAAGCCGGGCCGTAGTCGCACGAGGCCGAGGTGCCGCCGCCATGTTCGGGCACCTTGGACGTCAATCAACGGGGTCTTCAGTCCGGACGAGCCTCCCGGGAGAATCCGGGTCCCTGTCGGTTACCTCCCACTCCTCATCGCCCGGCAACGTCGCGATCCAGGGAGGAGGCGAGGAAGGAAAAACCCAGAAAGGTCCAACTCTGCTCGCCGTAGCATCACCGCATGCCGACTGAACAGCACCGGCCGGAAGGCTCGTGCCGGACTCCGCCACACCGCATCCTCGTGCTCGGCGGCATCGGATCCGGAAAAGGCACGCTCGCCCAGCGACTGGCACACACCACCGGCCTTCCGCTTCACCCCCTCGACGGCCACCGCTACCGCCCCGACGGGCAGCGTCGGGACAGACAAGGCCTTGAACGGATCGCCGCAGACTGCGCCGCCAGCAACGCGTGGAAACTTCACCATGAGTCAGACCCCAGACCCGGGACAGCACCTGCCCATCCTCCAGCACAGCTGCTGCGGTAAGGGAGCATTCCCGAGACTCGTGCTTCGCATGGAAGCCACAGTTCAGGCAGATCCGTGACCAGCGGAATCCGGTCCGGGATCAGACTCCTCGTCCACCCGTGACCGGCGTCAACGGGCAGCCGAGCGGGGAACGATCAAAATTCCCGGGGTGGCCACGAGCCGACGGGCGAGGTCGGTCGCGCCCGGGGTCGCGTAAGGCAGAGTGGGGCGGTGGGGCTGACGACGAACCGTCCGGCGATCTGACGGCCGCGGGTGCCGGCGAACAGGCCCTGGGTCTCGATGTCGATGCCCGCGTAGGCGAACGTGGCGGCGGGCGGTCGGCGAAGTACTTCCGTGACAGCCGCCCCAGGAATCAGGATCCCGGGCGCTTCTTGGGCAGGGCCCGTACTCCTTGCCGCAGCCGTATCGCAGCCAAGATCACTCCCGGCCCCACGAGTAGAGCCGCGGTCTTTCCTGCGCCCGAGACAGCTCCGAGGATCACTGTGACGATGCTGACGAGCAGGACAGCGCCGGACAGCACGACGGCAGCGTGTGGATTGCGGAGCTTCAGGTAGGCCAGAACGGTCCAGCCGATCCAGAGGAGAAAGGCGACTAGAGGGATCAGGAACATGGAGTGCCTTCATATAGTGAGGGCGGCTTGGGCGCCGGGCGGACCTATTCTCCGGTCCGCCCGGCCCCCGCGATGTCAGCTGGTGCTCTTCAGAATCAGGAACTGGCCGCCGGAAGGGCTCAGGGACTGCTGTAGTCCGGATCGCCCTTCTCCAGCTTGAAGCATGTGTGCCCTTCGGGATCTGCGCCGGCGCCGTCCAGGATGTCGATGCCCCATGGGTTTCCGCCGTGCCCGCTGGTCTGAGCACAGTGGGCGTAGGGCATGTCGGACCCGTCCGACGTCGCGACCCGGCTGAACGCCTTGAAGTCGCCCTTGTGGATTGGGCCGGTCAGGAAGGAGGGACTGCCATCCTGTGCCATGGCCGAGCCGTTCCTGTACAGGTACTGGCTGGGCATGAAGCTGGAGCGGAGGATGGTGCTCCCTGGGTCCTCGCTGTTCCGCTTGCGGATCTTGCCGTCGGAGCAGGACTGGAAGCTCAACTCGTGCCAGATGGGCGGGGCCGTATTGAAGAGTGATCCCGTCTTTCCGGCCTTGAAGAAGCTGTTGTAGATCTCGCCCATGAGGTCGCGCACGGCCGGGGGCACCGCCGTGTGCTCCGCGTCGGCTTCCCCGCGCCAGCGGCCCATCTCCTTCTGGATGCCGTCGTCGGCGAGCATGGGCCGGTAGCCGATGGACCCGCCCGCGCTGTAGGTGGCGGCGACGCACTTGCCGTCGGTGCCGGAGGCCGGATAGCCGTTGGTGTTGGTGATCTCTGGTCTCTTGCCCACGGCGGCGTAGGCGCGGCCTGGGAGGATCCCGGTGGTGTTCGTGTCGGTGGTCGTGGAGCGACCGTCGTGCTCGTGGAGGTTCTTCGCCGTGTAGTTCAGGTCCGGGGGCTTGATCCCGTAGTCTTTCTCGATCGACTTGAACGTATTCATGACGAAGTCGGGTATGTGGGTGTCGGCGGTGCGGTGGTCGTACTCAGCGAACTCGCTGCCCTCCACCACGGTCCCGTCCTCCAGGGCCACGAAGCTGACCGTCGCCTTTACTTTGATCTTGTACGCGCTGTCGTTGCTGTTGAACCAGTCCGGTTTGGTATAGCCGGTTGGCCGGTATTTGACGTCATTGGGGTAGCTGAGCCAGCCCGGCAGGCTCCTGCCGTCCGCATGCTCCTCCGGGTCGGTACCGGCCTCTTTGATCTGGGTGTTCCACTTGCCCATGGCCGCCTTGGTCTCCGGCATCGCACAGCCCGGTGCCGGGCGGTCGACGCAGGTGGGCAGGTCGAGCACGGCCTTCGACGTCTTGGTGCCCCAGTCATAGATGTGCTGACGACTTTTGAACGGAGTGTTGAGGAACACCGTGCTGTTGGGGTCCGCATCGATGTTCTGGTCTTCGTCGAAGAACCCGAACGCCTCGACGGTGTCCTCGACGTACTTGCCCTTCACCGGTGCGATGGCGATGGCGTCGTAGGCGATGTCGTCGTCGCCGGTGCCATCCCGAGCGGTGGTGGACAGCGATACCTTCGGCGCGTCGTCGAACAGGAACGCGCCGAGGGTGACCCAGCGGTTGCTGTCGCCCTTCTGGTTGATGGTGCGGTAGCGCGTGCCCTTGGCGGTTTCGATCTTGTACCTGGCGTACTTGGTGTGCGCGCCGTGGTCCGGAAGGTGCACCAGGACCTTCGCAGGCCCGGTGACCTTCTTGTTCAGCTTCCAGGCGCCGGTGAACTCCAGGCGGTTGCCCTTCAAGTCGTTCTTGCGCGTGTGGCCGAAGTAGAAGTGTCCGCCGAAACCCGCGCCGAGCTGGTGCAGGTCCACCTTTGACGGCCACACTGCCGTGCTGACTCCGTCATGGCCGAGGCCGGATTCTCCGATGCCGAAGTCGAGGGAGAAGGTGCCCTCGTTGTGCCATCCTCCGTTCCCGCAGCCCGGCCGTACGGACGGCGTGCCTTCGGGGACATCGTCGATGATCATCGCGTTGGAAGGGAGTCCTGCGGTGGTGCAGTTCGGCGCGTAGGCCGTCCCGTCAGCTTCCTCGGGGTAGGTGTCGTCGAACCGCATGAACTCGTTGCCGCAGTAGGTCTTGCAGTTGTCCTTCCATTGGACCGACTGGTGCCACCAGCACTTGAACTTGTCGTCACCCGTGGTGAGTTGGCAGGGGCCGGCTCCTGTTTCGTTCTCGGCACCATCACCGATCTTCGAGGGGTCGCAGCTGTTGTACGGGCCGCAGAACAGGTCCTCCGGCGGCTTCACCTTGGCCCGGTGGTACATGGCGCTGCCTGGCACGGTCGCATTGCCTCCCGTACCGTTCCACCACGCGGGTCGGAACGCGGGAACCAGTTTGCCGGGCGCCTCCAGAAACGACGGGGGGTGGGCAGCGAAGCCGAGGACCTTCTCCGGGTACGGCCAGTGCTGCGGATGCGCCGCATCGGAAGCGTTCTCGTTTCCGAGACTGTCTTCCAAGAAGGGCGTACGCCCGGCGTCCCATTCGGGGTTGGCGGGGTTGTTCGCCCACCCAAGCCCCCAAGGGGCGTTGCCGTTGGTGTTCTCGTGGAATCCCGAGTTGTAGGCCCATAGGGCGAAGAACCAGTTCTCGAGACGCTTGGGGTCGCCGTCGTGGACGACGACTTGCGCCTTCTTCGTCTGGTTCCACTTCGACACCAGGATCTGAAGGCCGGCAGCGATGTTGGTGGCGTAGTCCAGTGCCACGGCACGCTGTTTCTGGTAGTCCCAGGCCGCGCCGCCGTGCCCGTGCTCACGGCCTGCCAGGCGCATGTGGTCAGTCACCTGTGTGATGCCGTAACCACAGTCGGGCTTGGTCCAGTTGATGTCCCAGTCGTTGTCGCTGTTCCCGTCGTAGTAGTCGATGCCGTAGTAGTTCCCGATCAGTGGGTTGCCGGTGACACCGGGGACTGCTGACCGTGCCGCCTGCCACATGTTTGATTCCTGCGTGGTGACGCCCAGCATCACCTGCGCAGGAACCCGGCCACCGCCCTCCAGGCTCGGATTGGGAAAGAGGGTCTGCGGCTGGTATGCGGGCATGCCCAGGTTCTTCCAGTTCGCGGGCCTGGCAATGTGCTTGTTCAGATTCCCGGTGACCGCCTGGTCGACCGCCCACTCCACCTGCCGCGGCTTGGGCTGCATCGCTTGATTGCGTGGATCGTTACGCGGAACCGAGCACACCCGCTCCGACTCCACGATCTCCGTCCGGCCCCCTGCCCGCACCGACGCGGCAGCACGACGCTTCTTCGGCGTACCGAGCTGCGGCGAGGGCTCGCGGCCTTCGGGCCAGCGCGATGACTTCGTCTCCAAGGGCCGAACGGTGAAGGATGTCTTGTTCCCCGTGGCCCGGAGCTTGACGGTGGTGGTGACTGCCCGCGCCTCGGTTGCGTCCTTCGGGCGCAGGTACGCGGGCGAGCTCTTGCCGTCCGCCCACGCGGTCTCCTCCACCACAGCCTTGCCCTGAGTGGATACGCTTGCGTGCTTGCCGGCCCCAGGCAGCCGCTGTACGCCCGGCGGCATGGGGCTGTTGGCCTTCACGTCGCCGGTCAGATAGACACTGCCGCCGGAGCGTGCCAGGCCGGTGTCGGTCTGCGGGCCCTTGCCGAGCAACTGCGACGTGGCGCCGGAGACGTACCTCATGACGTGAGTGGTGGCCTCGGCGTTCCTGGCCCTGCGGGGCTGCCGGTCGAGGAACACGATTCCGCTGTGCGAGTCGGCAGTCAACCGGTACGGAACACGGCTGGTCTTCGTCAGCGTCTTCTTCCGCCCCTTGCCGTCGATGCTCACGACGCGGGCGCCGCTGGCGGCCACGATCCCGTTCCTCGCGGGGATCGCCGACGTGACCTGTCCTCTGGTCACCACGGCCGGGCCGAGCTTGCCGGTCGCGGCGTCTACGGTCACCAGCCGGGTTTCCGCCCTGTCCTCGCCCGGAGACTGGGTCAGGACCGCGGTCTCTCCAGTGCCGCAGCCGGGGTTGTAGTAGGAGAGGGAGGCGGTCAGGCTGAGCTTGGTGACATCTCCCGTTGCGAGGTTCACCACCGCCGTGAACCCGCCCCGTGCCATCAACTCCGGTTTGTTGGTGAAGGCGCGCGGCGCGTACACCACGACTGCGCGCTTCCCTGACGCGGTGACGCACGCGGCGCCGATCCATGCGTCGGCGTCAAAGCCTGGCTCGGCCAACGACGCGGTGGTCTTCCACGCGTACCCGGTCTTTTCTCTTGCGGTCAGGATGTGGAAGCCCTTGGCGTCCGAAGCGGTCGTCCACGCCATGTCGCCGGATGTACGCCAGCCTTTACCGAGTAACCGGTCGCGGTCCTGCGTGTGGATGGCGGAGCGTGGTGTGTCGTCGGTGCCCGATGCCGAGGCCGGTTTCGGCGAGTCCGCGTCCGCGGCGGCGGGCACGGTCTGCAGGAGCCCGGTCAGGACTGCGGCGGCAGCGAGGCCAGCCGCGCCTGCCCGGGCAGGTCTAAGTGGTGACAACGTTCAACACTCCAATTTTGGAGGACAGTTGAAACCGCCGCAGCCGAATGGGGCTGCGGCGGTGATACAACGAGGCGTCGCTGGTCAGCTGTGGCTGAGTATGTCGGCGGCAGCCTTGGCCATCTTCTGGTTCTTGGCCTGCTCGGCTTCCAGCGCGGGCTTGTTCTCCTCGATCTGCGTCTTCTGGTAGGCGACTTCGGCCGTGTACCAGGTGCTCACCAGGCCGGACTGCTTTTTGCAGTCCACGTCTGCCACCGCGGTCTCCACTTCGGCAGGAGCGGCCTTGGCGGTACGGCCCGTAGGGGCGAACTCCGCGTTTGCCTCCCCAGGTTCCGTGACCGTGTGTCCCTGGTTCTTCATGCACAAGGCCCACGCCTTGATGACCTTGACGACGTTGGGGTCTTGGCGGGTGGCCTCGTAGCTCTCATCACCGAGTTCGGCAGCGAGGTCGGTCTCGTGAAGAATGCCGACCTTTTGGTTCGCTTCCGGGATGCAGACGTCATTGAACGTCTGGTCCCACTCGGCGCTCCGGCTGTCCTCCTCCGCCTCATCCACGGGTGGTTCACCTTGGTCTCCCGGGATGCCGTAGCCGATCGTCCGGGCATCCTCGGGATCGGTGATGCCGTACCGGCGCTCCATGTTCACGTCGTTGTAGCTCGGAGGCGGATACAGCCCCGACGGACTCGGTGTGAACGTGAAACCGTGCCGCTTCATGCAGTCGGCCTTGACGCGGTCCTTGGCATTCTCGATATCGGTTTCATCTGGGTAGCCGAGCATGTACGGCTCCAGGGGGAGCTGCATACCTTTCGCCAGACCTCTGGCGACCCCGGCCTTGGGCCATGTCGACCGCATCTTCGCGTCTGGCAGTTGCTTGCCCGCCACGGCCCGTGCTGCCCCGGGCTCCGGCTTCTCGTGCTCCTCGGGTGAGGAGCCGCAGCCGGTGGCGACGAGGAGAAGCGTGCCGCACGCGGCGGCGACGGTACTGCGGGACAACGCACGGCTTATGGTCATCATCAAGACGTCCTCTTATGAGAAGAGTTCTTGTTCTTCAGAGTGTTCTTGCTGAGGTTCCGTGCGATCCCATCTGCCTTGGGATAAGTCTTGCGGCTTCCGCTGTAGCCGGAGCCCGAGTACACCGAGTATCTGGCTCTCGGGTCCTGGTTCCACGCTGAAGCCGCATTGTCGACGACTTTCTGCCCCCCACCCGCCCCGCTGCATGGGTGTCTCATACCGCCGTAGGCGTCAGAGGGGAAGGACCCGAACACGTAACGGACAACTTGGGCGCCCCCGTTGGGCGCGTACCCCCAGTGGTCCCAGATCGACTTGTTCGTCGCGAAGCAGTCACTCTTGGACTGCTGCGTGACCTCACTGCGCGAGCTGTAGTGGATCCGGAAGCAGTAACGGTTCCCCCGCGAACTGCAGGCGTCGTCCTCATACGACGTTCCGGCGGAAGCCGGTGGAGCCAGCGGGATGAGCACAGTTGCAGCAGCGGCTGCTGCAACTGCGAAGGTACGTGCCGAACGCATGGATGTCCCCCCCTGCCAACCCACCGCACGGCAGATTGGTCTGGACCGATACTGATGGCGGCCACCATAGATCCGCAGTGAGCAGCGGCCGCAAGAGCCACTTGGACATGACGCGCGTCATGTCCAAAATTCGGCCGCCCTCCCAATCCGGCAATTCCCCTGGTCTGCCCTCTAGTCGCAGGGAAGGAAGAGGGCATTCCACGCCTATGGGAATGGCGCATTCCGCCCCCAGCATTGTGCTTGCCAATCATTCGCTATGAACCGGAACAAAACGGTCCTGCCCGCCGAGTGGGCAGGCGATGCCGAACGCCGGACCAAAACCCACGTCCCCGGTTCGGTGGGGGGCCGTCGGAAAAGGGTCCGCATCAGCGGACACCTCGCCGGCGGCCTACCCTGCGATTGACAGGGCCGAGTTGAGGCTGGTGGCGGTGGCATTCGAGGGCACGGGAAAGCAGGCGGGGGTACTGATGTGGTGAACGCGTAAGGGGCGGCGTCCGTTTCGGACGCCGCCCCTTACGTCACTGACCGGGGGCTACTTGACGTTGACGCCGGTCCAGGCAGCGGCCACGCGCTTGTACTCGGTGGAATTCGCGCCGTACAGGTCCTTCGCGGCGCTGAGCGTGCCCTTACGGGCCGCCTTGTAGTCGGTGGTCGACGTGAAGTACGTCGTCAGGGCCTTGAACCAGATCTTCTCGGCCTTGCCGCGTCCGATGCCAAGGACCTTGGAACCGTCGGCGGTCGGCGAGTTGTACTGGACGCCATTGATCCGCTTCTTGCCGCTGCCCTCGGACAGCAGGTAGAAGAAGTGGTTGGCGATGCCCGAGGAGTAGTGGACGTCGACGTTGCCCGCATTGGCGTTCCACTTGTCCAGGGACTGGCCGTCCTTGGAGGGCTTGTCCATGTAACGCAGCGGGGAGCCATCGCCGTTGATGTCGATCTCTTCGCCGATGAGGTAGTCCCCGATGTCCTCGGGGTTGTTGGCGTTGAACTCGACGGAGGAGCCGAAGATGTCCGAGGTGGCCTCGTTCAGGCCGCCGGACTCGCCGGAGTACTCCATGTTGCCGGTGGCCGAGGTGACGCCGTGCGACATCTCGTGGGCCGCGACGTCGATCGAGGTGAGGGGCTTCTTGTTGCCCTCGCCGTCGCCGTACGTCATGCAGAAGCAGCTGTCGTCCCAGAACGCGTTCACGTAGCCGTTGCCGAAGTGGACCCGCGAGGTCGCGCCCTTGCCGTCGCCGTTGATGCCCTTACGGCCGTGCACGGACTTGTAGTAGTCCCAGGTGAGCTGGGCGCCGTAGGCGGCGTCGACGGCGGCGGTCTGCGCGTTCGAAGGCTTGCCGTTGCCCCAGACGTCGTTGGCGTCCTTGAAGAGCTTGCCAGCGCCGCTCTCCGCGTGCTTCAGGTCATAGGTGCGGTGGCCGCCGCGGGCCTTGTCAGTCAGCTCGTAGCCGCTCGCCACCTTCTTGGAGCCGACCGTGACCTTGCCACTGTACTGGCTGTTGCCGGTGCCGTTCTCGATGGCCTGGTACTCATACAGCTTCTTCCCGTTCGCAGCGTCCGTGATGACATGGAGCCTGCTGGGCGTACCGTCCTTCTGCACACCGGTGACAACCGTCTCGTACGCGAGGACGGGCTTGCCGGAGGCGGCCCAGATCACCTTGCGCGGAGCCTGCGCGTCGGCCTTGGCGGTCTTCGCCTTCGCGGCGGTCGACTCGGCGGACTTGGCGGCGGAGGACTTGGCGAGCTTGGCGTCGGTGGAGGCGACCTGCACGGTGGCCTCGGTGGCCCTGGTGACGCTCTTCACCTTGCCGCTCTTGGCGGTGTGCACGACGAGGTCGCCACCGAGGACGGGCAGGCCGTCGTAGGTGCGCTCGTAACGGGTGTGGACGGTGCCGTCACGGTCCTTGACGACGTCGCGGACGACCAGCTTCTCCTTGGCGCCGAGGCCGATCTTCTCAGCGGTCGCCGATCTGTCGGCGCTCGCGTCCTGGAGAAGGTCCGCGCGGGCCGACGCCGAGAGGGCGACGGGCGAGCCGGACGGCTCGGTGTCATTGTCCGGCTGGGCGGAGGCGCCGGTAGTCAGTCCGGCGGTGAGCAGCGCTCCGGCCGCGACGGCGGTGGCGATCGCGAGCGTCGAACGCTTACGGGATATATCAGAGATCACGCGGGCTCCATCTGTGGGGGCCCGGGAGGCATGGAGGGCCGCCCGGAGCAGAAAAAGACGCGATGCGGGCGTGCAGCGTGTTGCTGTACGTGCAGCGTGTTGCGGAGGAGCGTGTCATTTCAACCAGGTACATGCCAGCATTTTGGCTGGATGTTGGCTAGAAATAGTCCGTTGAACGATGGTCGACATGCGCAATGCGAACAGATCGTGAACGCGGTCGGCATCGGCAACGCGCTGGCCATGCCGAAGAGTTGATTACCCGCAGCGGCGATGCGCCTCGGTGAGGCGGAGCCTCTTGGCAGCTCGGACCAGGCGTTGACCGTGCAGGTCCCCACGTTGCCCGCGGGGTCCGAACTACTGGGCCGCTTAAGAAGTCATCTCATTTGGTGAGTCTGCGGTAGCAGATGAGGGTGCAGGCGATGCTGGTGAAGGCGAGGGAGTGGTCGGCCTTGCGTTCGTAGCGGCGGTGGAGTCGGCGGCATCCGGCGAGCCAGGACATGCTGCGTTCGATGGTCCACCGGTGGCGTCCGAGTCGTTGGGAGGTCTCGATGCCCTTGCGGGCGATGCGCGGGATGATGTTCCTGCTGCGGAGCCAGCGGCGCAGAGGCCGGTTGTCGTATGCCTTGTCGGCGTGGAGTTTGGCCGGGCGTCGGCGGCGGGGGCCGCGGCGGGATCTGATCGGCGGGATGCCGCGCACGAGGGGTTCGAGTGCCTGGCTGTCGTGGAGGTTGGCTCCGGAGATGCCGATGGACAGGGGCAGCCCGGTCCGCTCCGTGATCAAGTGGATCTTCGACCCGCACTTGCCCCGATCCACAGGATTCGGGCCGGTCAAATCCCCTTTTTCATGGCCCGCATGTTCACCGAGTCGATGGCGCACCGCGACCAGTCCAACTCGCCGCGGGCGCCAAGCTCGTCGAGAACCAGGCGGTGCAGCTTGGCCCACACCCGGGCCTTCGTCCACTCCGCGAAGCGCCGGTGGGCCGTCGCGCCCGACGGCCCGAACGAGGCCGCCGGAAGCTGCTGCCACGTACAGCCCGACGTGGCCACGAACACGATCGCGGCCAGCACTTCACGGTCACCGTGTCGGCGTCGGCCGCCACCTTGCGGTCGAGCCGGCGCCTCGGGCACCACTCGCTGGAACAGCTCCCACAACTCATCTGGCACCAGACGCTCCACGATCCCCACAACCGCAGACTACCGAACCAGCCAAATGAGATGACCTCTAAGTTGGCACCCTCCGAGCTGGCCTCGGGGGAGGCCGCCGAAGCTTTTCTACGGCCTCCCCCGGGGAATCACTCGTGCTGGATTAGGAATGCCTCATAGATATCCATGATCAAGTCCGAGGGATCTTCGCCTCGATCCTTCATGTCCAGCATCTCGCCAAGGTCGGCTTTAGTGATGAAGAGGATCACCTTTTTGTCATCACTGAAGATCGAGTTTCGGCGAATATGCGCCGACTTGCTCGGCTCAACATTCGTGCAAAGTAAGGCAAGCCGACCCCAGGCCCGGCGCAAATAATTGGCAGTCTGATCGACTTCTTCCCGCCCGATTCCTGTCTTGTCGTAGTTCTTGAACTCCACTGCGATCATCCGCGCCTCAAGGTCCTGTCGGAAGATGCCCCAGTTGCTCGACGGGTCGAGGTGTCGGTTAGGGAAGACGGCGTCCCGGCGTTCCACATTGGAGTAGGTGTGTGCCTGGGAGGTAGGCGGCCTGAGCGGCGGGACGAAAAGGTAGCCGAGTACGTCGAGCGCGACCTCCTCGAATCTCTTCCACCCGGATGCCCCCGCCGGGCACGAGTCAAGGTCTGCACGCAGTTGTGCAGCTGTCGGTGCGGCTTGGGTGGTCATCCCCCTCACCGGCCTCGTTCGTAGTGTGATCGCCCATACTTGCGCACCAGGTCAGGATGTTTGAGTAGGAGGTACTTGACCTGGGTACCGTCCAAGACGCGGATCTCGGGGGACTCCGGGAGTGAGGCAAGGTCCGTAAGCGCGCGCTTTGCCACTGAGGTGAGCTGACCGTTCGTCACAATCATGACGGCTCGGCCACCTCCTGCCCTGGCGACCTTCTGTGCAATTTTGTGCACGGCTGTCACCGACACACGTGAGTGTCGATACGCCTTGACCTGCACGACGTACTCGATCGGCGGCGTGTTGTCGGTTCCGGGGGTCCTCGCTACGAATTCGTATCCACGGTCTCCCGCTCTGCTGAACGCGATGACGTCGAAGCCCTCACTGCGGAGAAGATCCTCTACCAAATTCTCGAAATCCGCCGGCCGGAGGTCCAGGAGGTCAAGCGCCCTCCCTCTTTCGATTCTCCGTGTGAGTTCACCGATCGACGCCTCGCCGTGCGCCATGGTCACCCCGGCTCGCCCCCTCAGCGGTTGGGGCACTGACCCTGACCCAAGAATCACTGGGATGACATCGACACCCCGCTGATCCATGCTGCTGTCGAGACTGCGCAGTTGCTCATCATTCGGAGGCAGGTTCGGAGAGATCAGAAGGAGTAGTGAGTCAGCGCCTTTGAGGCCCAAAAGGAGCCCCGCCTGCTTACTCTCTCCTAGAGTCGTCGCTTGCCCCCCCCGCCCTACGTATTGCTCCATTCTCCGCACAGCGAAGCCGTGCCGGGCCAGACCGGAAACGATCTCCTTGGCCCAAGACCGATCGGGCGACAAGTGCCACATCAACACGGAGTGTGACCCGCTCTCGTGTGTCAAGGCGTCCTCCATTCCCGGTTCTGCCGGCGCTCACTCCCCTTTGAGTGGCGCCCCTTGGTGGGCCCTTCACTGTAGAACTCCACACGATGGCCAGAGCGATGGATCGTCATCGGACGGTCGGTAGCCGCAGCGACGTCATGCTGGTGGCGGCCGGCCGTGCTGCGGGGAAAGCCCGGCAAGACTGGCTACGGAACCGCGGACAGAGCCATTTCAGCGAGCCCCAACGCTGACCAACGGAGACGGAATCCGGGAGCCTGGAGCCGCGGCACCGTCAGTCTGAGCCGCTGCCCAAGTGCTGGCGCCGCAGGGCTATCGGGTTGTGCTCAACTACCGCAATGTCCCAGGTCGGAGTGCTCAGCTGCCTCGGATTCCTACAGGGCTCGGCTGTCCAGTACTCGTCGTGCCCCGCGGACAGCAGGAGTTGATATCCGTCGTCGAGGTGGCGGCCTTCGTGCAGATCCAGATCCAGATCCGTGCAGAAGTCCGCCTCGAAGCCGTTCTGCTCCATCCATGCGATGAAGCGCGCGTCCCAGTGGGCGAAGGTCTGCCGGGGAGAGTCGGGGTCGTACGGATCGGGCAATCCCTTGACCGGACCGCCCACGCCTCCGCCAGGTCGTCGCAGCGTGACCTGACCGGAGCTGTAGAGGCTGCCGCCACCTGCGGTGTTGTACGCCTGGTAGGTGAAGGTGGGGATCTTGTACAGGATGCCGCGGCCCGTCGGGGTCCCCGGAGTGACGACGAACAGCAGTCTGCCCTCGCGGGCGTCCAGGGCTGGCGCGCCGTCGCGAGGTTGGGCCTGGAGCACCGCCACGTACACACCAGAGGGCCAGTCCGACGGAATGGGGCAGTCGTACGCGGGCCACTTCCAATCCGCGCTGTGCTGGCCCGGCGGGGCCGCGGCGCCGCTCCAGGACGTACTGCCTGCGTGCTGGATGGATCCGCCCCAGCGGTAGAAGTCGACGTACACGTGCGGGGTCGAGGAGGCGATATGGAGTCGGATTGCTTCTCCTGCCCGGACGCTGGAGCGTGCGGGATAGCCATAGATGGCCGTCATGACGGCTCTACTCCTACGGGATGGGCGACGCCGCAGAAGTGGTACGAGTCGAGATCGCGGATCACGGACTCCCAGCCCAAGGAGTGCAGTTGACCGACCAGATCGGAGGCTTCGTAGAACACCTTGACCGCCGTGTGCTCCGTCCCGTCCGCCAGACGCCGCCGCACGGTCGGCACTCCGGGGTGGGACTGCACCCGTTCCTCGATCGCGGCTTTCGCGAGGGAGTCGTCGAGGAAGACTGCGCGGCCGCCCGGTTTCAGCGCGGAGCGCACCATGCCCCAGAACGCCGCGAAGCGCGAGGGCGGCACATGGCTGAGCCAGAAGGCGAAGAAGACCGTGTCGTACCGGTCCTCGGGCGCCCAGTCGAAGAGGTCCGCCGTGATGAAGCGCGTGTCGGCTTCCGGCACCCTGGAACGGGCGATGGCGATCATTTCCGGCGCGGCGTCCACCGCCGTGACCGTGCGCGCCCGGCTGGCGAGCTGCCGGGTCCACTGGCCCGTACCGCAGGCCAGTTCCAGCACATCGCCATGGATGGGCAGTTGGGCGATTGACCGGGAGAGTTGATGCATACGCGTGCGCTCGGCGTATGTGTCGTCGTACTCGCTCGCGCGTGCCCTGTAGTACGCGATCTGCTGTCGGGAACCATCGTCCCCGGGCTCGGGAGTCTCGGTGGTCTGTGGTCGGTGCATGCGGTTCTCCTCTGTAGGGCGGTTCAGTGATGGCGCGCTTCGTGCAGGGCGGTCTCGGCGGCTCGGATCGGCGCGCGGAGCCCGGCTCTCCCCCAGTGAGGACACGGAGGCATCACTCGACTCATCTGGCACTTCCGCCCACACGGTCTTGGCCGAGTCGCCGATGAAGGTCACTCCCCAGTCCCGGGACAGCGCCTTGACGATCCACAGTCCGCGGCCGGTCATGCCTTCCTCCGCGGGCTCACGCACACGCGGCATGTCGCCGCCGCTCCCGCCCTGGTCACTGACTTCCACTCGTCGAATGACGGCCCCCGCGCGATACAGACCCATGTGGATCGGTCCGCGCCCATGGACCAGGGCGTTACCGACGAGCTCCGCGACCACGGACACCACGTCCGAGGGCGGGACACCCCATTCCTCCAGGGCATTGCGCGCCAAACGGCGAGCCACCCCGCTGGACTTGAGCTGAGCAGGGAGCTCCCATTCGCGACCTTGGCGTTCCGCCTCTGTTCGGAGGCCGTCAGAGCCGCTGCTCTTCGCGTCGTGCGGCTCGGAGCTGACGACGGAACCTCTCACCAGGGACTCGTAGTGCTGCACCGTCGCGCTCCTCTCCGAACCGCACGGCCGCCTCCCGGGTGGCCGGCGGCCAGGTCATGCTTCGTGGGGTGCACGACAGAGTGACGATCGACTGGCGCTCGCGCACATCTCCGTGTGAATAAAGGGAGTTGCGCTGCAATATGGCGACCGCAATGCCAGCATCAACGGAGAGATCATCCCTCTCGTCAACGGAGCCGAAAGGGGCTGCGACGTGGTGAGCGAGCGCCGGTGCCGCACCTGCGAATGCCTGCTCAGCCGCTACAACACCAGCGCGGTCGACCTTTGCGGCCCCTGCGCCCGCGAGCATCCGCCCACCACAGCCGAAGCCCCTTCCGTACCGGCGCACATCTGGTCGGACGGCGAGGTTCAAGAGGCACTGAATGCCCTGGACTTCGGGCGGCTCAGTCGGCTCGTACGAAAGCGCTCCGGATTACGCCAGGACGACCTGGCCCGCATCACCGGCCTGAGCCAGGGCTACCTCTCCCAACTCGAATCCGGCACCCGGCGGCTGACACGCCTGGACAAGTCGCAAGCGTTTCTGGACGCCTTGAATGTCCCCACGGCCCTCCGCCCCATCGCCACACCAGAACCCGTCGACGGCGCACATCACTCGGCCGCAACCACGAGTCACAACGGGACCACTCCTGACCCAGCTCCCGATCTGAACGCCCTGGCCGCGGACGCCGCAGCCACCTCAGGCGCCTTCGCCGACCTGATCGCCCCCACCAACATCGATGCGAACGCCCTGGAAGAATTCAGCTTCACGCTCGCCCGGATAGCGACCGACT
>NZ_JBHYJI010000104.1:0-16013 GCF_042740435.1 Streptomyces sp. NPDC059002
CCCGGGGCCACCGCCCCGGGCGCGCCCGTACCCGTGCGCATGCCGCCGTCCCGTTCCCCTGGCCGGGCGTCAGCGCTGGTGGAAGCCCCGCTGCCGGGTGCGCTCCAGCTCCACGGCCTCGTACAGCGCCTTGATGTTCGCGCTGCCGAAGGTCGCCGCGCCCTGGCGCTCGATGATCTCGAAGAACAGCGTGCCGCGCGGATGGGCCGAAGCGGTGAAGATCTGGAAGAGCTGGCCGTCGTGGTCCTCGGCGGCGAGCACGTTCGTCGCCCGCAGGTCCGCCAGGCGCCGCTCGCTGAGCGAGACGCGGCGGCCCAGCAGGTCGTAGTACGACGACGGCGTGCGCAGGAAGGTGACGCCGCGTCCGGTCAGTTCCCGCACCGACCGGACCGCGTCGCGCGCGGAGAACGCCAGATGCTGGACGCCCGCGCCCTGATGGCTCTTGAGGAACTCGTCGACCTGCCCCGTGGCGGCCGAGGTGTCGGGCTCGATGAGGGTCAGCGTCACGGTGCCCGAGGGGCTCTGCACGGCCGTCGACTCCATCGCCTGGGTGCCGACGACGATGCGCTCCTCGAAGATGTTCCGGAAGCCGAGGGCGTCGCGGTAGTAGTCGACCATCGGGCCGAGGTCGCCCGCGTTCAGGCACACCGCGATGTGGTCGAGCTCGACGAGGCCCACGTCACCGGCCGGGGCGCCGCCGCCTTCGGGCACCGGGTCGAAGCCGGGAGGCAGTCCGGACTCCTCCGCGGGGTCGCGCTGGACGAGGGTGTGGACGACGTCCCCGAAGCCGCGGAGCGCCGCGGTGACGCGGCCCGCGTGCGGTGCGGGGTGCCGGTGCGCCAGGGCGCCGCGCGCGACCGCGGCGTGGAAGGCCGCTTCGGCGTCGGCGGTGCGCAGCGCGATGTCGGCGACGCCGTCGCCGTGTTCGAGGACGTACGCCGCGGCGGGGTGCTGCTCCGACACCGCCTGGGTGAGGACGAGGGCGATCCTCCCGTGGCGCAGCGCGATGCCGCGGTGGTCCGCGGACGAGCCGGTCCCCACCACCGTGAATCCGTACCGCTCGACCCAGGAGGATGCCGCGGCATCCAGGTCTTCGACGTACAACTCGACATGGTCGATGGAGAGATCCGCGAGCGGATCCGCTGAAGTGGATAAATCCCGCATGTGTGTCTCCAGAAGCCGGAGAGAAATGAGCTTCAGGGACTCTACGATTCTGATCTCGAATCTGGCCACGGACGATATGGACGGGGCGCGGGAAAAGCCGGGCGGCCCTGGTGGTCGGGGGCGTCACCTGCATAAAGTCGTCGGCACAACGCCGTGTGCTGCTTGTTGCGCCAGGAATAGGAGTCGCTCATGAGCTGTCCAAGTGTGTGATTCGGGCACTTGGACAGCGTTGTTGGACTGTGGTGATACGTGTGAGTCTGAGCGACGGATGGAACATTCTTGCGCACTGCAGGGCGGCGGGGGGAAATCCATGGCGGGACAGCGCATCGACGGATCCGCGCGGAATGTGCGGGAACGCGGCGGGAAGAGCAAGAACGGGGATTCCACTTCCGCCCGGGGAAATACCGCGCGGACCGGGGACGCACACCCCCCGGCCCCGGAGCGCGCCGCCGCGGCGAACCGCGAGATCTTCGACCGCACCGGACTGTGCCAGCGCGCACCGCGCCACCCCGGAACGCCCGAGACCGCCGTGAAGATCCTCGACAGGCCCTGGCCGGCCCCCGTCGTCGTGGGCCCCCTCGACGCCCCGGCGCGGCCCGGCGGCGAGTTCGCCGTCGTCCAGGCCGCGGCGACGGCCGGACTCCCCGCGGTCGTCAGCGCCTTCGCCGAACGCGCCCTCGCCGAACTCGCGTCGGCCGCCGACGCCCCGCTGTGGCTGCGCACCTACGCCTTCAGCGACCCGGCCACCGCACGCAGGATCGCCGGACAGGCCGAGGACGCCGGGTTCGGCGCGCTGCTCCTCGCCATCGGCGGCCGCGACGACATCCGCCTCCGGCGCGTGGCCGCCCCCGCCAACCTCGGCAGTCCCGGCCCGATCGCCGACGTACGCGCCCTCCTCGACCTGCACGCCGACTGGTCCCATGTCGCCGATCTGCGCACGGCCACCCGGCTGCCGCTGCTCGTCGCGGGCGTCCGCACCGCCGCGGAGGCGCTGCGTGCCCTGGAGACCGGCGCGGACGGAATTGTGGTCACCGCCTTCGACGCGCTCCCCGAGATCGCGGAGTCCGTCGCGGGCCGCTGTCCCGTCCTGCTGAGCGGCGGCGTACGGCGCGGCGCGGACGTCCTCGCCTCGCTCGCCGCGGGCGCCGACGCGGTGTTCGCGGGACGGCCGGTCCTCGACGGGCTGCGGTCCGGCGGGCGCGCGGGCGTCGCGGAGGTACTGGACGGTCTCGTACGGGAGTTGGGCGAGGCGATGGCGTTCGCCGGGGCCCGCACGGTCGCCGACATCGGCCCCGGGCTGATCAGGACCGCGCAGCGGCCGCCGGACCCGTCGCCGCCCGCCACCACGACGCCCCTGCGCAGGTCCGAACTGCACGCCAGCGTCCGCGACCCGGTCCTGGACACGATGACCTTCCTCAACGAGATCACCTCGCGCTACCCGGACGCGATCTCCTTCGCGCCGGGCCGCCCGTACGACGGGTTCTTCGACACCGAGCAGATCTTCAGCCACCTGCGCCGCTATCTGAACCACCTGGAGCAGCAGGGCAGTTCGGCGCAGGAGATCCGCACGGCGATGTACCAGTACGGCCCCACCGCCGGGCAGATCCGCGAGATCATCGCCGACTCGCTGCGCGCCGACGAGCACATCGACGTGCCCGCCGAGTCCATCGTGGTCACCGTCGGCGCCCAGGAGGCCATGCTGCTCGTGCTGCGCGCGCTCATCGGCGGACCCGACGACGTGCTCCTCGTCTCCAGCCCCTGCTACGTGGGCATCGCGGGCGCCGCCCGCCTCCTGGACATCCCGCTCACCCCGGTCGAGGAGCGCGCGGACGGCGTCTCCTGCGCCGACCTGGAGACGGCGATCAGGGCGGAAAAGGCGCGCGGCCGGCGTCCCCGCGCCTTCTACGTCGTACCCGACCACTCCAACCCCTCGGGCACCACGATGGGCGCGGCGGCCCGGGCCGAACTGCTCGAACTCGCCGCCCGGCACGGCATCCTCATCCTGGAGGACAGCCCCTACCGCCTGGTCAGCCCGGGACCACCGCTGCCGACCCTGAAGTCCATGGACCGCGCGCACACGGTCGTCCACATCGGCTCGTTCGCCAAGACGGTCTTCCCCGGCGCCCGGGTCGGCTTCGTCGTCGCCGACCAGCCCGTCGCCGACGACTCGGGGCGCGTCGGACTGCTCGCCGACGAACTCGCCAAGATCAAGAGCATGGTGACCGTCAACACCTCCTCGCTCAGCCAGGCCGCCGTGGCCGGCACGCTCCTCGCGGCGGACGGCCGGATCTCGGAGCTGAACGCGGCCGCGGCCGGCTACTACGGCGACGCCATGCGGGCCACGCTCAGGGAACTCGACGCACGGCTGCCGCGCGCCCGCAGGGAGGCGCTCGGCGTGCGCTGGAACGAGCCCACCGGCGGCTTCTTCCTGACCGTCCGCGTGCCCTTCCGCGCGGACAACGCGGCGCTGACCCGGTCGGCACAGGACTTCGGCGTCATCTGGACGCCGATGACGTACTTCTATCCCGGTGGCGGCGGCCTGCACGGCATGCGCCTGTCCACCAGCTATCTGACCCCCGCGCAGATCGCGCGGGGCACCGCGAGGCTCGCGCGCTTCATCGAGGCCGAGTCCGCAGACGAAGGGACGGGACAGTGACCGCAATCAGCAAGGTCGGGCGACCGCGCAGCCAGCGCCGCAGGTGGGGGTGGACCTTCCGATGACCACCGACACCGCTCTGCTCGGGGTCGGCACGGCCGTCACGGCCACCTCGTACACCCAGCTGGAAGTGCTCGACGCGTTCGGGATCACCGACCCCAAGGTGCGCTCCGTCTTCCTGAACAGCGCGATCGAGCGGCGCAATCTCACGCTGCCGCCGCAGGACGCCCACGGCGTACGGACCCCGGAGGAGCAGGGCGACCTGCTCGACAAGCACAAGGCGCTGGCCCTGGAGATGGGCGGCGAGGCGCTGCGCTCCTGCCTCAAGGAGGTCGGGGCGGAACTCGCCGACGTACGGCACCTGTGCTGCGTGACGTCCACCGGCCTGCTCACGCCGGGGATCAGCGCGCTGCTCATCCGCGAACTGGGCCTCGACCGGCACTGCAGCAGGACCGACATCGTCGGCATGGGCTGCAACGCGGGGCTGAACGCCCTTGGCGTGGTGGCCGGTTGGTCCGTCGCGCACCCGGGCGAACTCGCCGTCGTCCTGTGCGTGGAGGCCTGCTCCGCCGCGTACACGGTGGACGGCACCATGCGCACGGCGGTCGTCAACAGCCTCTTCGGCGACGGGGCCGCGGCCGTCGCGCTCCGCGCCGACCCCGACATGACGGTACGTCAGGACCGCACGGTGGCCGCCCCGTCCGTCCTGAAGTTCGCCAGCTGCGTCATCCCCGAGGCCGTCGACGCCATGCGCTACGACTGGGACCGCGAACAGAGCAGGTTCAGCTTCTACCTCGACCCCCAGATCCCCTACGTGGTGGGAGCGCACGCCGAACTCGTCGTCGACCGGCTGCTCGCCGGCACCGGACTGCGCCGCAGCGACATACGGCACTGGCTCGTGCACTCCGGAGGGAAGAAGGTCATCGACGCCGTCGTCGTCAACCTCGGCCTGACCCGGCACGACGTGCGGCACACCGTCGGCGTACTGCGCGACCACGGGAACGTGTCCAGCGGCTCGTTCCTGTTCTCGTACGCACGACTCCTCGAAGAAGGCGTCACCCGGCCCGGCGAGTACGGAGTGCTCATGACCATGGGACCGGGCTCCACGATCGAGACTGCGCTGATCCGATGGTGAGGACGGAGCGGGCCATGGAACCCCTGCACACACTGGAGTTGGACGGTTCGCGGCCGCTGTCGGCCGCCGCCGTGCGCACCGTCGCGGCGCTCTGCGACCGGACCGAGGACCGCGCGGGCCACGGCATCGTGGTCGTGCACGTCACCGGAGCCCCGGACCGCGAAGGGACCAGGGGACTCGACGTCTCCCTCGTCACCAAGTGGGAGCGCGCCCTGCGCCGCCTCGAACGGCTGCCCGCGCCCACGGTCGCCGTGGCCCGCGGGGACTGCGGAGGGACCGCGCTCGACGCGTTCCTCACCGCCGATCTGCGCGTCGCCACCCCCGGCACGCGGCTGCTCGTGCCGCGCGACACCACCGCCACCTGGCCCGGCATGGCCGCCTACCGCCTCGTCCGGCTGGCCGGTGTCGCACGGGCCCGCAGGGCCGTCCTGTTCGGCCGCCCGATCGAAGCGGCCGAGGCCCACGCGCTCGGCATCGTCGACGACATCGCCGAGGACCCCGCGGCCGCCGTCGCCGCCGCGGCCGCACTCACCGGCGGCCTCGCGGGCCAAGAGGTCGCGATCCGGCGGCAGTTGGTGTTCGACGCCGCGACGACCAGCTTCGAGGACGCACTCGGCGCGCACCTGGCCGCCTGCGACCGCACCCTGCGGCAGGGCGCGGCGAGCGAGGCGGCGGCCTCATGACGACGGTCCTGCCCGTGCGGCGCGCCCACGAGGACGTGCCGGACGCCTGGGCGCGGCTCTCCGCCGCGTCCGGCGCCGTCGCCCGCGTCACGGACCTGATGGCGTCGCTGCCGGAGCCGCCCGCGCGCACCCCCGCACAGCGCGCCCGGATGGCCGCCGCCAAGGACGCGGCCCGCGCGCTGCGCACCCGGTTCATGGACGTGTACGCCGACGCGGTGTACGACCGGCTGACCGCCGACCGCACCGTCGACCTGCGGATCGCGGAACTCCTCGAAGCGGCCGCCGCCGAACTCCCCGGCCTGGTACCGGACTCCGCGCGCCTCGCGGCCGAACGGAGCAGGCCCCAGGCCGCCAAGGAAGGCGACGAGATCGACCAGGGCATCTTCCTGCGGGCGGTGCTCCGCTCGGCGTCCGCGGGCCCGCACCTGCTCGACGCCATGCTCCGGCCGACACCCCGCGCGCTGCGGCTCCTGCCGGAGTTCACCAGGACCGGCGTGGTCGAGATGGCAGCCGTACGCCTGGAGCGCCGCGACGACGGCGTGGCCCGGCTCACCCTGTGCCGGGGCGACTGCCTGAACGCGGAGGACCTCCGGCAGGTCGACGACATGGAGACCGCCGTCGACCTCGCACTGCTCGACCCCAACGTACGCGTCGGGCTGCTGCGCGGCGGCGTGATGGACCACCCCCGCTACCGGGGCAGGCGCGTGTTCAGCGCGGGCATCAACCTCAAGAGCCTCAGCGCCGGGGACATCCCGCTGGTCGGCTTCCTCCTCGGCCGTGAACTCGGCTACCTCCACAAGCTCGTCCGCGGCGTGCTCGCCGACCACCCCGGGCAGTGGCACTCGCCGCGCATCGAGAAGCCGTGGGTCGCCGCCGTCGACGGCTTCGCGATCGGCGGGGGCACCCAGCTGCTCCTGGTCTGCGACCACGTGCTCGCCGCGTCCGACGCCTATCTGAGCCTGCCCGCGGCGAAGGAGGGCATCATCCCCGGCGTCGCCAACTTCCGCTTCACCCGGTACGTCGGACCGCGCCCGGCCCGCCAGGTCATCCTGACGGGCCGCAGGATCCGGGCGAGCGAACCCGACGCGCGGCTCCTGGTCGACGAGGTCGTGGAGCCCGAGGAGATGGACGCCGCCGTCGAGCGGAGCGTGGCCCGCCTGGACGGCGAAGCGGTGCTCGCCAACCGCAGGATGCTGAACCTCGCCGAGGAACCACCGGACGCCTTCCGCGCCTACCTGGCGGAGTTCGCCCTCCAGCAGGCCCTGCGGATCTACGGACAGGACGTGATCGCCAAGGTCGGCCGGTTCGGCGCGGGAGCGCAGGAACCGCCCGCGCACGACGGACCCGGCGACGGGTGAAGGGAGCCCCCTGTGCCGATCGCCCGGATCGACGGGATCAACCTCGGCTACGAGGAGTACGGCACCGGCGAGCCGGTCGTCATGGTCACCGGCACCGGTGCGCCGGGCCGGATGTGGCGCACCCACCAGGTGCCCGCCCTGACGTCGGCAGGACACCGGGTCATCACCCTCGACAACCGGGGCATCCCGCCGAGCGATCCCTGCCCCGAGGGATTCACCCTTCACGACATGGCGGCGGACGTGGCCCGCCTCATCGAGCACGTGGGCGCCGGGCCGTGCCGGGTGGTCGGCTACTCCCTGGGCGCGATCGCCGTCCAGGAACTCCTCCTGGCCCGCCCCGGCCTCGTACGGCAGGCCGTCCTGATGGCGACCAGCGGCCGCACCGACGCGCTGACCGCCGCGATGACGGCGGCCGACCTGGAACTCGGCGACGGCGCGGACAAGGTGCCGCCCCGCTTCGCGGCCTATGTGCGCGCCCTGCAGAACCTCTCCCCGCGGACCCTCAACGACGAGGACCGGCTGCGGGACTGGCTCGCCGTGTTCGAGATGGCGTCCGTGGACCTGTCCGGGGTCCGCGGGCAGCTCGGCCTCCAGCTCATCCCCGACCGCCGCCCCGCGTACCGGCGCATCACCACGCCCTGCCTCGTCATCGGATTCCAGGACGACCTCGTCGTACGCCCGCACTTGTCCCGCGAGGTCGCCGAGAGCATTCCCGGAAGTTCCTATGCCGAGCTGCCCGGCTGCGGCCACTACGGATATCTGGAGAACCCCGCGGCGGTGAATTCCGCGATCGTCTCTTTCTTCACCGCAGGCCGTCTGGACGGCCTTGTCGCTCCCGATGAGCCCCGGCTAGCGTGACACACGCCCTGCCGACGGAATTGTGATCGGAGTTGTTATGCCGAACCCGTTCGACGACGAAAACGGCACCTTCCTCGTTCTCGTCAACGACGAGAACCAGCACTCGCTCTGGCCCTCCTTCGCGGAGATACCCGCCGGCTGGAAGGCCGTGTTCGGCGAGGACACCCGGAAGGCCTGCCTCGACTACATCGAGGAGAACTGGACGGACATGCGCCCCAAGAGCCTCATCGAGGAAATGGACAAGTACGAAGCCGCCAGCTAGGCGGACCCCCGACCGGAACGACAACGAAAACAGGAGGTTTTCGTGGCCATGATCGGCGGCCCGGGGCCGATGGTGATACGGGGGATGGGTCCGGACGAGTCGGTGACCCGGCAGAAGATCAAAGCCGGCACGGCGAAACGAATCCTCCCCTACGCAAAACCGTACCGAGTCAACATAGTCCTGCTCCTCGTCGTCACCGCGCTGAACGCAGGCAACGTGGTGGCCATGCCCATCCTGTTCAAGTACCTCATCGACGACGGCATCACCAAGGGCAACACCTCCGTCGTCGTCTGGATCTCCGTGGCGGTCGCGGGACTCGCACTGATCAGCGCGGTCGTGGGATTCGCGGAGGCCTGGTTCTCGGGCCGGATCAGCGAAGGACTCATCTACGACCTGCGCACCAAGATCTTCGACCATGTGCAGCGCCAGCCCCTGGCGTTCTTCACCCGCGCCCAGACCGGCTCCCTCGTCAGCAGGCTCAACACCGACGTGGTCGGCGCCCAACAGGCCGTCACCACCCTGCTGTCCACGGTGGTCTCGGCGGGACTGACCCTGATCCTCGTCCTCGGCGCGATGTTCTACCTCTCCTGGGTGGTCACCCTCATCTCGCTGATCGTGATCCCGCTGTTCATCCTGCCCGGCCGCCTCGTCGGCCAGCGCCTCCAGCGGATCATGCGCGAACACATGCAGGTCAACGCCGAGGTCGGCTCGTTCATGAACGAGCGCTTCAACGTCACGGGCGCGCTCCTCGCCAAGCTGTACGGCCGCCCCTCCTCCGAGACGGGACTGTTCTCCCGCCTCGCCGCCAAGGGCCGCGACCTGGGGATCCTGACCTCCGTCTACGGCAAGATGCTCTTCCTGACGATGACCCTCGTCGGTTCGCTCGCCACCGCCCTCGTCTACGGCCTCGGCGGCAGCCTCGTCATCGAGGGCACCTTCCAGATCGGCACGCTCGTCGCGCTCGCCACGCTCCTCACCCGGCTCATGGCACCGATCAACCAGCTCTCCGGCGCCCACACCAGCCTGGTGACCGCACTCGTCAGCTTCGACCGGCTCTTCGAGATCCTCGACCTCAAGCCGCTGATCTCCGAGAAGCCCGGCGCCGTGCCCCTGCCGTCGGCCGCCGCGGGCGGCAGGACGGCGCCGGAGATCCAGTTCGACGGGGTCTCCTTCCGCTACCCGAAGGCCGCCGACGTCTCCCTCGCCTCACTGGAGTCGATCGCGCTGCCCTCGCAGGAACGCACCACGAACACCTGGACCCTGCGCGACCTGAGCTTCACCGCTCCGGCCGGCAAACTGACCGCCCTCGTCGGCCCGTCGGGCGCGGGCAAGACGACCATCACCCACCTGGTGCCGCGGCTCTACGACCCCGTCGAGGGCGTCGTCCGCATCGGCGGCCACGACATCCGCGACGTGACGCTGAAGTCGCTCAACGACATCGTGGGCATGGTCACCCAGGACGCCCACCTCTTCCACGCGACCATCCGCGACAACCTCACCTACGCCCGGCCCGACGCGACCGAACAGGAACTGATCGACGCGTGCAGGGCCGCGCAGATCTGGCATCTGATCGAATCGCTGCCCGACGGCTTCGACACCGTCGTCGGCGACCGCGGCTACCGCCTGTCCGGCGGCGAGAAGCAGCGCATCGCCATGGCGAGGCTGCTCCTGAAGGCCCCGCCCATCGTCGTCCTCGACGAGGCCACCGCCCACCTGGACTCGGAGTCGGAGGCGGCCCTGCAACGCGCCCTGAAGACCGCCCTGCGCGGCCGCACCTCCCTGGTCATCGCCCACCGGCTCTCCACCATCAGGGACGCCGACCAGATCCTGGTCGTCGACAAGGGCCGGGTCCAGGAACGCGGCACCCACGAGGAACTCCTCGCGCTCGACGGGCTCTACGCGGAGCTGTACCGCACGCAGTTCGCCCGCCAGACCTCGGGCAACGGCGACGAACCGCGCCCCGAGCCCGTCCCCGAACCGGTCGGCGGCCCCGTCCTGCACGGCGGCCCGGACGGGCCCATGCCCGGCGGCCCCGGCGGACCCGGACTCTTCCTGCTCCCGCCGGGCGCGGGACCGGGCCCCGACGGAGGACCCGTCCCGGGCCCCGGCGGCGCGGGCCCGAGGATCATCGGCGGGCCGCCCCCGCCGCGGCAGGGCTGAGCAACTCCCCGTAGGGATACGGGAGTACGCCTACGGCAGTACGCACACGGCTACCTCGGTAGGCACGGGGAAGCGCGGCATCCGCATCGTCCTCCGCGACGGCGCGGATGCCGCGCCGTCGCGCGGGGTACCGTGCTGCTGTATGTGCTGCGCACACGGCCGCGGCGGGCTGTGACCGGTACGTGACGCCGGCCCGGGCATCCTGGTCAGCCATGATCCGTGCCGTCGCCGCCCGCTCAGCTCGGTCGCAACGCGCGCTACGTGGGGGTGAGCGGTGAGGGTGCTGGTGGTCGAGGACCATGCCGAACTGGCCGAGTCGGTGGCCAGGGTGCTGCGCAGGGAGGGCATGGCGGTCGACGTCGTGTACGACGGCGAAGGCGCACTGGAACGCACGTCGGTGGTGGACTACGACGTGGTCGTGCTCGACCGGGACCTCCCCGGCATCCACGGCGACGAGGTCTGCGGCGCCCTGGTCGAGGAGCCCGCCCGCACCCGGGTGCTGATGCTGACGGCGTCGGGCACCATCGCGGACCGCGTGGAGGGACTCACCCTCGGCGCGGACGACTATCTGCCCAAGCCCTTCGCGTACGCCGAACTGGTCGCCCGCATCCGGGCGGTGGCCCGGCGCTCGGCGACCGCGGTCCCGCCGGTCCTGGTCCACGACGACCTGCGGCTCGACCCCGCACAGCGGATCGCCACCCGCTCCGGGGAGCGACTCGCCCTCACCCCCAAGGAGTTCGCGGTCCTCGAATACCTGCTCGCGGCACAGGGGCGCGTGGTGTCCGCCGAGGAACTCCTGGAACGGGTGTGGGACGAGGCGGCCGACCCGTTCACCACCACGGTCAAGGCGACGATCAACCGGCTGCGCTCGAAGCTGGGCGCACCGCCCCTGGTCGAGACCGTGCCCCGCGGCGGGTACCGGATCTGAAGACGTGATGCGAGATGCCGATGCGTGAGACGCCGATCCGCCCGCCCCGTTCGCCCCGCGTCGCCCGGCTCCGCGCCGCGGTCCTGCCCCGGCTGCTGCCCCGGCGCGTGCGCATGCGGCTCACCCTGCTGTACGGCCTCATGTTCGTCCTGTCGGGCGCCGTCCTGCTCACCATCACCTACCTCCTCGCCAACCGCCCCAACGGCTTCTTCCTGTTCAGCCGCGGCAGCCTCGGAGGGTCCGGATTCCCCGCCGACGGCGGCATCCACCTGTACCCGGACAACATGGCGCCCAGCACCGTGGACGCCTTCGCCGAGGCGCAGCGGCAGCAGGCCGTACGCCAGCACGCGGCCGAGATGCACGACCTGCTGATCGAGTCGGGCATCGCCCTGGCGATCATGTCGGTGATCGCCATCGGCCTCGGCTGGCTGATCGCGGGGCGGGTGCTGCGGCCGCTGCGCACCATGACGTCCAGCATCCAGCGGATCTCCGCGCGCAATGTGCACGAGCGCCTCGCGGTCGAGGGCCCCGGCGACGAACTCAAGGACCTGGCCGACACCGTCGACGGACTGCTCGGCCGCCTGGAGACCGCGCTCGACTCGCACAAACGGTTCGTCGCCAACGCCGCGCACGAGCTGCGCACCCCGCTGACCGTCGAACACGCGCTCCTGGAGGAGTCGTTGATCGACCGCGACGCCACCGTGGACTCGTTCCGCTCCAACTTCGAGCGCCTGCTGGTCCTCAGCGAGCAGCAGGCGCGGCTCCTCGAATCCCTGCTGACCCTGTCCAGCAGCGAACGCGGACCGGACCGCAGGGAACCCCTCGACCTGGGCGAACTCGCGGACCAGGTGGCGCTCGGCTGGCGCGCCGAGGCGGAGCGGCGCGGGCTGCGGGTGCACACGGTGACGGGGCGGGCGGACATCTGGGGCGACAGCGCGCTCGTCGAACGGCTGGTGGCCAACCTCCTGGACAACGCGCTGGATTACAACGTGCCCGGCGGGTGGGCGAAGGTCGAGGCCGGTGTGGAGGGCGGCAACGCCGTCGTCCGGGTGACCAACACAGGACCGACGATCCCGCAGGACCGGGTGGGCCGGCTCCTCGAACCCTTCCAGCGGCTCGACCGCAGCTCGGGCGACGGCCACCACGGCCTCGGCCTCTCGATCGTGCGCTCCATCGCCCTCGCCCACGGCGCGGCCCTGCGCGCGGAGGCCAGGCCGCAGGGCGGCCTCGTCGTCGAGGCGGCCTTCCCCCTGCGGGCGGCGGACCAGCCCGCCAGGCACCACCACGGTCTGCACAGGCCACCGCCGCCCGCCGCACTGACGGCCGCCGCCGAAGCCCCGACAGGGCGCGAATTCGGCACGCCAGAACCCCGATAGCCCGATAGGGCGTCTCTCGATTTCCCTTCGCGCCGGCCGCGGACGCCATCCCGTACGCCATCTCCGACGCCGTCTCAGACGCTCGCGCGAAATGCACGGCCGGGCCTAACCTGGAATGCGCGCATGTCCGTCCAGGTGTCCAAGTGCGGAAAATGCGCGGTTGGACGGCCGCCGGGAAAGCCGGGGCACCCCGGCATTCATCGCCTTCACGACCGGCAATGAGTATCGTCCTCATGCGAGTTCGTCCGAGTGGAGTCGAGTAATGAGTCGACGCGGATCGCGCGACTAGGGGGATATATGAACGGCAAGGCTGGTCGCGCTCTGCCCCTGTTCGATTCCCAGGAAGGAATCTGGCTCGCGCAGCGCGTGGAGGGCTCCCGGCGTCTTTACAGCGTCGGTCAGTACGTCGAAATCCTCGGCCCCGTCGACACGAAGACATTCGGGCGAGCGCTGCGGCAGGCCGTCGCGGAGACGGAAATCCTGCGGGTGCGCGGCGTGGAATACGACGACCGGGGACGGCCGTCGCAGATCGTCGTTCCTTTCCCGGAAAGGGAGGTGTCCCTCGCCGGGCCCATGGAACAGACGGACGTCATGGATCACACGGACGTCATGGACCACATAGACGTCATCAACCACATAGACGTCATGGATCTCACCGCCGAGGACGATCCGCGGGCGGCCGCCGAGGCATGGATGCGGGCGGACATCCGCATGGAGAACGGCGCCGACACCGAACGGCCCTTCTCGCACAGCCTTTTCCGTCTCGCCCACGACCACTACGTCTGGTTCCAGCGCTACGACCACCTGCTGATGGACGCCTTCGGCTGCACCCTCATGGCGCGCCGCGTCGCGCACCTCTACACGGCGCTCCTGAACGGACAGGCTCCCGCCCCCTCCGGGCACGCCTCCCTCCGCGACCTGCTGGCGCAGGAGTCCGCCTACCGGGACTCGGAGCGGTCCGCGCGCGACCGCCGGTACTGGCTCGACCGCTTCGCCGACCGGCCCGACCTGCCGGGCGTCCCAGGGCCCGGCGGCGCCCCGCACGAAGTCCTGCGCGAGACGGGCGACTTGCCGCTGTCCGCCGTCGCCGCACTGCGCGCGGCGGCCACCCGGGCGGGAGTCAGCTGGCCGAGGCTCGTCGTCGGGGCGTTCGCGGCCTTCACGGGCCGGATGAGCGGTTCGCACGAGCCGATCCTGAGCCTCCCGGTCGCGGGACGCACGACGGCGGAGTCCCGGCGCACCCCGGCCACGATGGCCAACATCCTGCCGCTCCGGCTGCCCGCAGCCCCCGGCGCGAGCCTCCTGGACGTGGCGCGGACGACGGGCCGCGAGATCGGCGACCTCCTCGACCACCAGGGATTCCGCGGCGAGCGACTGCGCCGCGAACTCAACTGGCCGGTCGGCGACCGCTGGCACTTCGGCCCGTACGTGAACGTGCTGCCGATGGCCGGGGAGACCCTCCGCTTCGGCGAACACCGGGGCGTCGTCCGCGACATGTCGAGCCGCCGCGTCGAGGACTTCGGCGCCCTGGTGAGCGGCTGGTCGCAGCACGAGGGCATGCGGATCACCTTCGAGGCCAACCCGACGCTGTACGACCGTGACTGGCTCCGGGGTGCACACCGCTCGTTCCTCACCTTCCTCGAACGCGCCGTGGCCGACCCTTCGGTGCCGGTGGGACGCGTGGACACGGTGAGGCGCCCGGAGCGTTCCCGGGTGGTGGAGCGCTGGAACGACACGGGTCGGCCGGTTGCGGCCGATTCCGTGCTCGGCGCGTTCGAAGGACGGGCCGGGCGATCGCCGGGTGGGGAGGCGGTCGTCTCGGCCGAACGTGCCCTTTCGTACGGGGAGTTGGACGCGTCGTCGAATCGGCTGGCC
Organism: Streptomyces sp. NPDC059002; assembly: GCF_042740435.1. Classification (NCBI taxonomy): domain Bacteria; kingdom Bacillati; phylum Actinomycetota; class Actinomycetes; order Kitasatosporales; family Streptomycetaceae; genus Streptomyces; species Streptomyces sp. NPDC059002. The sequence goes on from NZ_JBHYJI010000104.1 coordinate 14,456, forward strand.
CGGTATCTGGTCGGCCTGGGGGTGGGGCGGGAGTCTCGGGTGGGCCTGTGCCTGCCGCGGGGCGTGGACATGGTCGTGGCGGAACTCGCGGTGTGGAAGGCGGGCGGCGCGTTCGTTCCGCTCGACCCGGAGTATCCGGCGGACCGGCTCGCCTTCATGGTTGCCGACAGTGGCGCGGAGGTCGTCCTCGGTGTCGGCGAGTCGCTGGCCGGGGTGCCGGTAGGAGCGGCGCGGGTGGTGCTCCTCGACGAGACGCGGACCGCGCACGCCATCGACGCGGAGCCCGCCGTACGGCTGGGGCGGGAACCCCGACCGGATCAACTCGCCTACGTCATCTACACATCGGGGTCGACCGGCCGCCCGAAGGGTGTGGCGGTGGCGCACGGCGGCGTGGTGAACCTGGCGGAGGCGATGCGGCCGGTGCTGGGTGTGGCCGAGGGGGTCGTCGCGTTGCAGTTCGCGTCGTTCAGCTTCGACGCGGCGGTGCTGGATGTGGCGGTGACGCTGGCGGGTGGGGGGACGCTCGCGATCGCGTCGGCGGAGGAGCGGGCGGAGCCGGGCGCGTTGGCGGCGATGATCCAGGCGGCCGGGGTGAGTACGGCGAGTGTGGTGCCGTCGCTGCTGGGTGTGCTGGATCCGGCGGCGGTGGAGAGTGTCGAGAACTGGGTTCTCGGTGCGGAGTTGCTGACGGCAGACCTGGCGAGTCGCTGGACCGGTCAGGCACGGGTGTGGAACACCTACGGGCCGACCGAGGCGACAGTGATCACTACGGCGGGACCTGTGGCGGGGGACATACGGCCGCACGACGCGCCGCCGCCGATCGGGCGTCCGCTCGGGAACGTACGCACGTATGTCCTGGACAGTTCCCTGCGGCCGGTGTCGCCGGGTGTCGTGGGTGAGTTGTACGTGGCGGGTCCTGGAGTGGCCCGGGGGTATGTGGGGCGGCCGGGGTTGACGGCTGAGCGGTTCGTGGCGTGCCCGTTCGGTGCGGGCCCCGGTGACGGTGGCGGGCGGATGTACCGGACCGGCGACCTGGCGCGCTGGACTTCCGACGGGCAGCTGCTGTTCGCGGGGCGTGCGGATGAGCAGGTGAAGATCCGTGGGTTCCGGGTGGAGCCGGGTGAGGTGGAGGCGGTGCTGGCCGCGTATCCGGCCGTGCGTCAGGCCGCCGTGGTCGTACGCGAGGACCGCCCCGGCGAGAAGCGCCTCATCGGCTACGTGGTCGCGGACGACGCCGATGGCGACGTGTCCCCGCACACGCTCCGGGAGTACATGGCCGGTGCCCTGCCCGAGTACATGGTCCCGGCTGCGGTCCTCGTGCTCGACGCGCTGCCGCTCACCGCCAACGGGAAGCTCGATCGTGCCGCCCTGCCCGCGCCGGACTTCGCCGGTACGGGAGGTGGCCGCGGTCCCGCGACGCCCGTGGAGGAGGTGCTGTGCGGGCTGTTCGGCGAGGTGCTCGGGCTCGGGCGGGTCGGCGCGGATGTGTCGTTCTTCGACTTGGGCGGGGATTCGTTGTTGGGGATGCGGTTGGTGGCTCGGGTGCGGGCGGTGCTTG